>DAIOSZ010000055.1:0-2264 GCA_036752305.1 Burkholderiaceae bacterium | reverse complement strand
CAGACTGCGAGGATAGCCCATGCACCGCGCCGCCGGAAGCGCGGGCGGGGGTCAGTGTCGCGTCACCTGCTCAGGCTCGCTGTTCTCGGGCGCCGGCGTGGCCGCCTCGGTGCCCGGCTCGCCGCGCTCCTCGCCCTCGCGGCCTGCGCGGCCGATCAACGGCAGCGGGGACACCAGGCGCCGCACGAACTGGCGGAAATGCCGCGCCTGCGCCTTGAGCGCGTAGTCCATCTCGGCCCAGTTGGTTTCCACCATCTCGGCCACCTGGCTGTCCAGGTTGCGCGGACGCAGGCGCACCATGGCCTCGGCGTCGCCGCCGTCGCGCACCACGCTGGCGCCGGCCTTGCGGGCAATCTTGAGCATGGCCGAGTTCTCGGACAGCGTGTAGATCATGAACAACTCCACGCCTTCGTTGCGCGCGTGGATCGCCGCGCGCTCGAACAGGCGCGCGCCATAGCCGCGCCCGCGCGCCTTGGGCAGCACGGAGACGCCGAACTCGGCCACCGCGTGCGCCTGCGCATCGCGCGAGTAGGCAACATGGGCCATACCCAGCAGCTCCAGCCGGCGGTTGTAGATGCCCAGGAGTTCGTCACGCTCGAAATCCAGGCTGTCCACGTAGCGCTGGACATGCTCGTCCGAGACGGTGTAGCCGAAGCGCATGTAGCGGTCCTGCGGGCTCAGCGCCATGAGGTGGGCCAGGATGCGGCCCCGCTCATTGGCGCCCAGCGCGCGGATGGGCACCGAGAAGTGGGCCCGGAACACATCTTGTGAATGTGGCGTCTGACCAGCCGCGGGAGACGCGGCCGGCTGGGGCGAAGTGTTTTCAGGTGTCATGGTGCAGTGCACTATAAGGGTAATCCCTAGGGGGCGTCCTCTAAAAATCCACAGCCCCATTTGACAGGTTTCGGCCTTTGTGTGCAGAAATGCGCAGTTGCGGCGTCGCCAGGACATTCAGGATGGACACATGCATACCTCTATAGACCGAGATCCCATCCACGTCGGCATCGGCGGCTGGAACTACGAGCCCTGGCGCGGCGGCCATTTCTACCCGCCCGGTCTGCCGGTCTCGGGGGAGCTGGCCTACGCGGCCCAGCGCCTGGGCAGCATCGAGGTCAACGGCACGTTCTACGCGCTGCAGCGCCCCGAAATCTATGCCCGCTGGGCCGCCGAGGTGCCCGAGGGCTTCGTGTTCGCGCTCAAGGCGCACCGCCTGGCCACCTACCGGCGCTCGCTGTGGGACGGCATCGAGGCCGCGCAGCGCTTCATCGACAGCGGCATCGGCGCGCTTGGCAGCCGCCTGGGCCCCATCCTGTGGCAACTCATGCCGAGCAAGGCGTTCGACCCCGAGGAGCTGGAGCCCTTTCTGGCCTGCCTGCCTGAATCGCTCGACGGTCGGCCGCTGCAGCACGCGCTGGAGGTGCGCCACCCCAGCTTTGCCTGCTCGGACTACCTGGCGCTGGCCCGCGCCTACGGCGTGGCCACCGTGTTCACCGATTCGCCGGACTACCCGGGCATTGCCGACCCCACCGCGCCGTTTTGCTACGCCCGCCTGATGCGCTCCGGGCTACCCGCCGGCCGAGCTCGACCGCTGGGCCGCGCATGCGCGCGACTGGGCCGGCGGCGACCTGCCGGACGCGCTCCCGCTGGTGGACGCCGCCAGCACCCGCGCGCTGGCCCGCGCGCCGCGCCCGGTGTTCGTCTACTTCATCTCCGGCGCCAAGGAGCGCAACCCGGCGGCGGCGATGGGGCTGATCGAGCGGCTGGGCTAATTGTCGTGACCCGATCGGTTCACCCGGGATGATGGAAGGCTCTGGGGGAGTGCGGGGCGGCAGGGGAAGAGATCAGCCGAACATCCACCCCACCCCCACATCCGGCGCCGCCTGCGATGCACCCGCCGCGCCGACCAGCCAGGCCTGGGCTGCGGTGGGCGCCTGCGCGGCCAACTCGGCTGGGGTGGGGATGCAATCCGCCGAACTTAAGCCGATATAATTCGCAAGTTGTTGATTTTGTTTGATTTTCTTCTGAGGCTGGCATCACTTCTGCCTCAATACTGTGAATTTGCACGGTACATTCTGACCGACTTCTCTGCTCATCTGCGCAGTCCGGCTTTTGCCCAGATGGCCCGCAGCCCCGATCATCCCCAGGCCTTCAGCCGCACGCGCAAGCTGCCCCTGCCCACCCTGGTGTGCGCCTTGCTGAGTGAGCTTTCGCGGCGCCAGCGCGCAAAGCGAGTTCGATGCTTTCCTGTCTGGCCTGGGCTCTGG
>DAIOSZ010000054.1:2535-19076 GCA_036752305.1 Burkholderiaceae bacterium | reverse complement strand
CGCGTGGACGGCCATACCTACCCCACGCCCACGCACCTGAACTACACGCTGTTCCACCCGGTGGGCGTGTGCGCGCTGATCAGCCCGTGGAACGTGCCGTTCATGACGGCGACCTGGAAAGTCGCGCCCTGCCTGGCGTTCGGCAACACGGCGGTGCTGAAGATGAGCGAGTTGTCACCGCTCACGGCGTCGGTGCTGGGAAACCTGGCGCTGGAGGCCGGCGTGCCGCCAGGCGTGCTCAACGTGGTGCACGGCATGGGCAAGGAGGCCGGCGAGCCGCTGGTCGCGCATCCGGATGTGCGGGCGATTTCGTTTACCGGGTCCACGGCGACGGGCAACCGCATCGTGCGCGCGGCGGGGCTCAAGAAGTTCAGCATGGAGCTCGGCGGCAAGAGCCCGTTCGTGATCTTCGATGACGCCGATTTCGAGCGCGCGCTGGATGCCGCCGTGTTCATGATTTTTTCCAACAACGGCGAGCGCTGCACGGCGGGCAGCCGCATCCTGGTGCAGAAGTCGATCTACCCGCGCTTTGTCGAACGCTTCGCCGAGCGCGCGCGGCGCATCGCGGTGGGCGATCCGCTGGATGAGAAAACCATCGTCGGACCCATGATTTCGCGCGCGCATCTGGCCAAGGTGCGCGGCTACATCGAGCTTGGCGCGCAGGAAGGCGCCACGCTGGTCTGCGGCGGCCTGGGCCAGCCGGAGCTGCCAGACGCCGTCAAACCCGGCAACTTTGTCCTGCCCACGGTGTTTGCCGACGTGGACAACCGCATGAAGATCGCGCAAGACGAAATCTTCGGCCCGGTGGCTTGCGTGATTCCATTCACGGACGAGCAGGACGCCATTCGCCAGGCCAACGACATCATGTATGGCCTGTCGAGCTACGTGTGGACCGAGAACCTGGGGCGTGCGCACCGCGTGGCCGCGGCGATCGAGGCCGGGATGTGCTTCGTCAACAGCCAGAACGTGCGTGACCTGCGCCAGCCGTTTGGCGGCACCAAGGCCAGTGGCACCGGCCGCGAGGGCGGTACCTGGAGCTACGAGGTCTTCTGCGAACCCAAGAACGTGGCGGTATCGCTGGGCGCGCACCACATTCCGCACTGGGGCGTGTAGGCGTCCGATTCCACAACCGGCTCATGCGAGATCATTCCATGCAAACCCTTGTTTCCCGCCGCCGCGCCCTGGCGGCTGTCGCGACGTTCCCGTTGCTGCCGGGCTTGGCGCACGCGCAGTCCTGGCCGGCGCGGCCCGTGCGCATCGTGGTGCCATTTCCGCCCGGCGGGACGACGGATGTCGTGACCCGTCTGGTGGCGACCGAACTGGCCACGGCGATCGGTCAGCCGGTGGTGGTGGAGAACAAGCCGGGCGCGGGCACCGTGATCGGCGTGGACAGCGTGGCCAACGCGGCGCCGGATGGATACAGCCTGGTCACCGTGGCCAACAGCTTCGCCGCCAACCAGACCCTGGTCAAGAAGCTGCCCTATGACAGCGTGAAGGATCTGCGTCCGGTGGCGCTGATGGGTTTGTCGGAGCATGTGCTGTGTACCCATCCGCAAAGCGGCATCAAGACCTTGGCCGATCTCAAGGCCCGGGCTCAGGCGGCGCCTGGCGCGGTGAGCTACGCGTCGTTTGGCAATGGCACATCGGCGCATCTGTCTGGCGCGATGCTGGCCAATCTGCTGGGCGTGGAGATGACGCATGTGCCATATAAGGGCCAGAACCCGGCGCTGGCCGACCTGCTGGGTGGCCAGGTGACGATCATGTTCGGCAATTGGCCGGAATTTCGCAGCCACGTACAGGCGGGCAAGCTGGTGGCGCTGGGCATGGCCACGCTCAAGCGTTCGGCCTACGCGCCGCAGATTCCCACGTTGGCCGAGCAGGGTGTGCCGATCGAGTCGAATTCGTGGAACGGTTTGCTGGCTCCCGCGGCCACGCCGGAGGCGGTGGTCAGGCGACTGAATGCCGAGGTCAACAAGGCGCTCGCGCGGCCGGCTGTGGTGGAGGCGTTTCAAAAGGGCGGTATCACCGCGCTGGCGGGAACGCCCGAGGCATTTGCCACGTTCCTGCGCAGCGAAATCGACAAATACGCCGGCGTGATCCGCAAGAATGGCATCACGCTGGAAGGATGAGAAGGAGCCGGATATGGGCAAACTCGCACTGGCCGCGAAGATCACGCATGTGCCGTCGATGTACCTGAGCGAGCTCGACGGCCCGCAAAAGGGCAGCCGTCAGGCCGCAATCGACGGACATGTGGAGATCGGGCGCCGTTGCCGCGAACTTGGCGTGGACACCATCGTGGTGTTTGACACCCACTGGCTGGTCAACGCGGGCTACCACATCAATTGCGCGCCGCACTTCAAGGGCGTGTATACGAGCAATGAGTTGCCGCATTTCATCAGCAACCTGCCGTATGAAATTCCAGGCAATCCCGAGCTTGGCCGCATTCTGGCCGAGGGCTGCAACGCGGCGGGCGTGGCGACGCTGGCGCATGACGCGACCACGCTGGCACCCGAGTACGGCACGCTGGTGCCCATGCGCTACATGAATCCCGACCTGCATTTCAAGGTGGTGAGCGTGTCCGCGCTGTGCACCGTGCACTACCTGGCCGACAGCGCCAGGCTGGGCTGGGCGATGCGCCGCGCGGTGGAGGAGCACTACGACGGCACGGTGGCCTTTTTTGCCAGCGGCTCGTTGTCGCACCGCTTCGCGCAAAACGGATTGGCGCCCGAGTTCGCCAACAAGGTCTGGAGTCCGTTTCTGGAGCGGCTGGATCACGACGTGCTGGGCATGTGGGAGCGCGCCGAATGGGCGGATTTTTGCGAGATGCTGCCCGAGTACGCGAGCAAGGGACATGGAGAAGGCTTCATGCACGACACGGCCATGCTGCTGGGAGCGCTCGGCTGGCGTGCCTACCAGGGTCGGGCGGAGGTCGTCACGCCATACTTCGGCAGCTCGGGCACGGGCCAACTCAACGCCGTGCTGCCGGTCCATGCGCTGCCGCCGGGGCATGAGGTGAAGGGTTCGCCGCAAATGGCCTCCACCGCGTTCGCGGCGGGCGCGAGCCGCTTGTAAACCTGATCAGGACAGATTTATGCCGCATCTGGTGGTTTTGTATTCGGGCAACGTGGATGCGTTGACCGACATGTCCACGCTGTGCCGCGAACTGGCCGACGCCATGCTGTCGGTGCGCGACGAGGTGGGCGCCCAGATTTTTCCCACGGGAGGAACGCGCGTGCTGGCCTATCCGGCACCCTACTTTGCGCTGGCCGACGGTGGCGTGGCGGGGCGCGCGGCAGCCGGCAAAACCGGCGTCTCGGGCGTGGACCCGGGGGAGTACGCCTTTCTGTACCTCAATCTGCGCATGGCGCGAGGCCGGTCACCCGCAGTGCAACAGCGCGCGGGTGATGCGGTGCTGGCGGTGATGCGCTCGCGTTTCGATCCCCTGATGGCGGAGCGGCACATCGGCATCACGGTGCAGGTGGACGAAGGCGTGGAGGTGTACGACGCCAAGCACAGCACGTTGCACCCCTTGTTCAAGAAGGCCTGATCCATGCTCGACGACGAACACATTGCCCGATTGGCCGATGAACTGCACGAGGCCGAGCGCAGCCGCGTGCAGGTTGAACATTTCTCCAAGCGCTTTCCCGGCATGACGATCGAGGACGGCTACCGCATCAGCCGTGCCTGGGTGGCCCGCCAGATGGCCGAGGGCCGCAAGCTGATCGGCCACAAGATTGGGTTGACCTCTCGGGCCATGCAGCTGTCCAGCCAGATCGACGAGCCGGACTACGGCACGCTGCTCGACTCGATGCTGTTTACCTGCACGCCAGGCCAGGTGCTGCGAATCCCTGCCGAGCGGTTCATTGCTCCGCGCGTGGAGGTGGAGTTGGCCTTCATCCTGAAAGCGCCGCTGCGAGGGCCCGATGTCACGGTGGAGCAGGTGCTCGCGGCCACCGAGGTGGTGACGCCCGCCATTGAGATCATCGATGCCCGCATCGAACAGGTGGACCGCCATACCAAGGTGATGCGCAAGGTGTTTGACACGATCAGCGACAACGCGGCCAACGCGGGCATCGTCGTTGGCGCCCGCCGCGTGGCGCCGGATGCGGTGGACCTGCCCTGGTGCGGCGCCATCCTGCGGCAGAACGGGGTGGTCGAGGAGACAGGGCTCGCGGCGGGCGTGCAGGGGCATCCCGCCGTCGGGATCGCCTGGCTGGCCAACAAGTTGGCACCGTGGGGCGAGCGCCTGGAGGCTGGGCACATCGTGCTGGCGGGCTCGTTCACGCGGCCGGTGGCGGCCAAGGCCGGCGACCGCTTTGAGGCCGACTACGGGGCCCTGGGCGTGCTGCGCTTCGATTTCATCTGAAGAAAGGTATTCCTGTTCATGCAAACTCCCGTGAATTCCTTCAAACAGGCGCTGCGCGAAGGCCGCCCACAGGCCGGCTTGTGGCTGTGCCTGGCGCACAACCTGAGCGCCGAGATTTGTGCGGGTGCTGGCTTCGACTGGGTGCTGGTTGACGGCGAGCATTCGCCCAACGGCCTGGAGAGCGTGCTGTCGCAGTTGCAGGCCGCCGCCGGGTATCCGGGAACGCATGCCATCGCGCGGGTGCCGCTGGGCCATGGCGAGGCGGGCGCGACGCTCATCAAGCAGTACCTGGACATCGGCGCGCAAACCCTGATCGTGCCGATGGTGGATACGCCCGAGCAGGCAGCGGCGCTGGTGCGCGCGGTTCGTTACCCGCCCGCGGGCATCCGCGGCATTGGTGGCGCGCGGGCTTCGCGCTGGGGGGCGTACCCGCGCTACCTGCACGAGGCCAATGATCAGGTTTGTCTGATCGTGCAAGCCGAGACGCAGACCGCGTTGGACAACCTGGATGCGATTGCCGCCACCGACGGCGTGGATGGGGTGTTCATCGGGCCGGCGGACTTGTCTGCTTCGCTCGGCTACCTGGGCAATCCCACGCACCCAAACGTTCAGGCGGCCATTGCCGACGCGTTTCGCCGCATCCGCGCGGCGGGCAAGGCGCCCGGCATGCTCACGCCGGATGTGAAGCTCGCCAAGCAGTATTTTGAATGGGGCGCGGGCTTCGTCGCCGTGGGCATCGACACCATGCTGCTGGCTCGCCACGCCCGGGAGTTGGCCGCTCAGTTCCATCCGCAATAGGAGATTTCCGATGTACGAAAACTCGATGCATCCAGACGAATGGGCCGCGCGTCTGCGACTGGCCGCGTGTTACCGCGTGTTCGACATGCTGGGCTGGACGGAGATGATCTACAACCACATCACGCTGCGCCTTCCCGAGAGCGTGACGGGTGGCGCCAAGCAATTTCTCATCAACCCGTTCGGGCTGCATTACAGCGAGGTCACGGCGGGGAACCTGGTCAAGATCGACCTGCAGGGCAACAAGCTGGACGGATCTCCGCACCCGGTGAACCCGGCGGGCTTTACGGTGCATGCGGCCATTCACGATGGCATTGAAGGCGCCCATTGCGTGATGCATACGCACACCACCGCGGGGTCGGCCGTCGCGTGCCTGCGGGAGGGGCTCAGTCAGAGCAACTTCTACAGTGCGCAGTTGCACGCAATGGTGACCTACCACGCGTTCGAAGGGATCACGATTCATGCCGAGGAGGCGCCACGCCTGCTGGCGAGCATTGGCACCAAGCCTGCGGTGATTCTGCGTAACCACGGCCTGCTCGCCTGGGGCCAGACTATTGAGCAGACCTTTGCCATCCTCTGGACGCTGCAGCGTGCGTGCGAAGTTCAACTGGCGACCTTGTCAATGGGTACCGCGATTCCCGTGCCAGAGGAGGTGGCGGTGCGGTGCACGCGCGACGCCCTGCAGTTCGACCCCAGGCACGGTGGTGGATGTGACGTGTTTGATGCGTTGGTGCGGCAGGTGGAGCGACGCATCGCACAACCGGGCAGCCTGCCTTTCGCAGTTTGACGCCTTCCTATTTTGATAGCTGCCCGTGGGCGGTTTTTGGACCTTTATGACGGATTCGCTTCATAAAAAGACACGGTTTGAACGCATTGGCGTTGTCGGGGCGGGGGCGCTTGGCGGGCGGGTGGGCGCGCGCCCGGCACCCGCCGGCCGCCCCGGGCGCTGGGCGACGGCATCGCGCGCCTGCTCTGCGGTGGAGAGGGATGGCTTGCGCTTGAAGGAGGCCGATGGCGCCGAACTGAGTGTGCCGGTACGGGTAGACAGCGACGGAGCGCGGCTGGGCGAGCAAGATCTGGTGATCGTGGCCGTCAAAGCGCCGCAAATGGAACAGGCGGCGCGCGCGCTGGCACCGTTGCTCGCGGCCGATACGGCGGTGCTCACGGCGATGAACGGAGTGCCTTGGTGGTTTTTTCAGGGCTTTGGCGGAGCGTTGTCCGGCACAGGGCTGAAAAGTGTCGATCCGGGCGGTGCCATCGCATCCATCATTGCGCCCGAGCGCGTCATCGGCGGCGTGGTGCACGCCAGTTGTGCGACCGAAGGCCCGGGCCGTATTCGCCATCATTTTGGTCAGGGCCTGATTCTCGGCGAGCCCTCGGGCGGGGTGAGTCCTCGTGCGGCCGCGCTGCGCGAGTTGATGGCGGCAGCGGGCTTGGACAGCACGGCGTCCGAGCAGATTCAACGCGACGTTTGGTACAAGCTCTGGGGCAACATGACCGTTAACCCCGTGAGTGCGCTGACCCGCGCGACGGCCGACCGCATCATGGACGATGACGCCCTGCGCGGCTTTATCTCGCAGGTGATGCTGGAAGCGCGAGATATCGGCACAAGAATCGGTCTACCGATTGAACAAACGCCTGAAGACCGTCACGCAGTCACGCGCAGGCTTGGCGCGTTCAAGACCTCGATGCTCCAGGACGTGGAAGCGGGGCGGCCCATCGAGCGGGAGGCACTGGTCGGCGCGGTGCTCGAGATCGGCCAGCGACTGGGCATGCCGACCCCGTTTACCAGCGCGCTGTACGGACTGACCCGCGTGATGGACGAGGCGAGGACATTGCGGGCGGCATAGCCGGCCGACGCCCCCGGGGCTGACAGCCTTATTTGCCGCGTTTGGCGGAGACTGGGGCCTTCTTGGCCGGGGTCTTTTTGGCGGCTGTTTTCATGGTCGTCTTGCCGGCCGGCTTTGCGGGCGCCTTTGCCGCAGGCTTGGCTTGCTTGGGGGCGGCAGCCTTGGAGGCGACCTTGGGTGAGGATGTCAGCGCCGGTTTTGACCCGGCTTTGGTGGAGGGCGTCTTGGCGGGCTTGGTGGCGCCGGGGGCCTTCTTGGGCGCTGCCTTGGCAGGCACGACAGCCGCCGCCTTGCCGGGCTTGGGCGGGGCTGCCTTGGCCGGTGCCTTGCGTGCGGTCGGTTTCTGGGTGGGCGCTGGCTGGCCTACCGCAGCGACGGGCACAGTCGGCTTGGCCGCTTGCATCCGCTGAAGCAGTTCCGTGCGATTGACGTTGGCATCGCGATACTCGGGCCGAATCTTCAGCGCCGCGTCGTAGCAGGCCAGCGCATCTTCGAACTCCTCAAGTTGCATGTGCAGGTTGCCGAGGTTGTTGTGCACTTCGGCCATGTTCGGCGCGATCTTGAGTGCATCGCCATAAGCACGCTTGGCCTCCTCCAACTTGCCCAGGCGCTTGAAAGCCACGCCCAGGTTGCAGTGCGCGGCGGCGTGCTGTGGGTCGAGCTTGATGGTCCGCGCGTGCATCCCGATGGCTTTGACCATGTCACCCTTGATCTGGTAGATCATGCCCAGCGTGTTGTAGTACTCGGCCACGGACGGCTGGATGATGACCGCCTGCTGCAACAGCCGCAGGGATTCATCGTATTGACCCTTGATGCGCAACAGATCACCCAGCATGTGCAGCACGCGGTCATCGTCGCCATTGAATTGCAAGGCTGCGCGGCAGGATTTGATGGCCTCGTCAATCTGACCCGCGCGCTTGGCTTCATTGGCGTGCCGCAACAATTGCTGCACGGGGTGCTGGTCGGCGATGGCCGCGTTGGCCTGCGCAATGAGCGCATCAAAATTCGGATTGGGTGCGAACCGCTTGGCCTGGGTGTAGCACGCCACTGCCTGAGTGATCTGGCCCGTTTGATGCAAGGCCAAGCCCAATTGACCCAGCACTTCCGCTTGGGAGGTTTTGTCGACCGCGGCACCTGCGCGACTCAATACGCCCCAAACATGCTGCAAAAGCGGTAGTGCCAAGTTGGCGCGGTTGGTTCGGTTGTAAACCATGGCCATGCCAAGTTGCCCGGCGACGAGATCTCGTTTCTTTTGTAGCGCCTCGGCATAGAGCCTTTCCGCTCCTTCCAAATCCTTGGAGTCCAGACAGGCCGCAGCCCGTTTGACGAGGATTTGCAAGTTTTTGGAGATTGCCTGATTCATGGTTCCATCCCTTCGGCTATCGTTGACGTCGTGTCGCCGCGTCGCGAGCGCTCCGCACGCGCCTCGTCTGGACCAGGCTGCGGGGGAAGTTCTAAAAACGCTAAATGGCGCGGAAGTATTTGCCGGGTGAAATCGTATCGCAAAACGACTGTGGCTCGCGCCGCCGCAGACAGCGATTCGCACGACTGCGGGTGCGACAAGACATCGGAAATTTGTGCCGCCAACGCCGCAGGGTCGAAGAAGTCGACCAGCAGACCGTTGATGCCATGCTCGATCACTTCGGTGACTGGCGCCGTGCGCGAGGCGATCACCACGCAACCCGCCGACATCGCCTCTAGCATAGACCATGACAGCACGAACGGATAGGTCAGGTAGACATGTGCGCGAGATACGCGAAGCAGGGCGAGGTAAGCCTCATACTCGAGCTTGCCTACGAAATGCAGCCTTGACAGGTCCAGGCCGCCGCCCAATTCTTCCAGCAGCTTGGCCTTCCATGTGGCCGCCGTCCGAGGGGGCGGCCCATAGCCTGGTCCCTCATCACTGCCGGCAATGACGATTTCCGCATCAGGCTGAAGACATTGCAGAGCCGGCAACGCGCGCATGAATTGATGGAAGCCGCGGTAGGGCTCCAACGTACGGCTGACATATGTGACAACTTTGTCGGATCGAGTCAGCCGTCGGCCGCTGGGTAGGTCAAAGCTCGCTCCATCATCCGGTGTAACCAAGTCCGTGACGACGCCTTCGTGAATCGGGTGTAGCTTGGATTGCCATTCCGTGGGGTACCGGCTGCGCTGCCATTCGGTTGCGACGATTCCCGCATCGCAGGCATCGAGTGCGTACAGCTGCAAGGTGTTGAGTGAACGAACCCTGAAAATGTCGTTGAAGCTCATCGGGAGTTCGGGGTCAAACCCCACATCGGCGCCACGAGGCCGATAGAAGAACTCGAACAATCCGACGAGTCTGGTGTTTGGAAACAGATCCTTCAGGTACAGGCCGTCGCCCCACCCCGGGTGGACGTAGATGACATCGGGTTCAAACCCTTCCTGTCGCAGTGGCAACAGCGTTCGCACGACCTGCTGACCGCGCCGAACCCCATTCTCATAGTCCTTGACATAGGGATGGATGCCTTCTACCCCGGTTTCCGGAGCAGGGTAACTCAATCGATGCTCGCCAGCTTTGGCAGGCGGAAGCCGGCCTGGCACCATCCATGTAGAGTCGCCAAGCGTATGAACCCGCACGTCTGACCGCGCGGACAAAGCAAAGATCAGCCTCGCAAACTGACCTGGGCAATTAGGATGAATGAAAAGTACGTCCAATGCGCTGTTCTATTTGTCTAAGGCTCGCCATCAACGCCTTTTTGAGAGAGCTGGATGAGAGCTCCACGCGTCGGGTGGTTCGCTTGGTGCGCAGTATGCGTGGGTCGATGGGTGACAGCGACCAGATTTCATCGAATAGCGCGACATTCGCCCCAAGCGCGCCGAGTGTATCGTTGTCCAACGCGTACAAGACGTGATGGCAGTCCCCCATCAGCGCCATTTCGGGCAAAGTCGCACATCCTTGGAGGAGATGAATGCCAAGGTCCGCCATGCGCGGCCGTTGATACGCTTGGTTCTCGTGTTCTATCCAGGAAAGCGCTCCCCCAAGACGCGCGGCCTCAAACAAAGCCGTGGCCGTGCTTTCGAGGAGCGAGTCGGCCTCCGGGGCCTCCGCATCTTGAGCGCCATGGACATGTATACCGACGCGCAACCGTGACGGACTTAACAATGAGCCCAGCGGCTCGGATCGAGTGCTCAGCAGGGCGGGCAGTGAACCCAGACGGGGCATCGGAGTGCGGGAGATTTGAGCATCAAAGTGATGGAGGCCGGGGTTGACCGCCCAGGCGTCTGCGTCATCTTCCCGCAAAACCCAGGCCGCCAGTCGCAGATCCTCCCTGGCCCCTTGCATGAGGCGAGGATCGTAGGCCGGCGACATTGAAATCATTGCGTGGAATCCCTCGACCTGATACCAGTCCTGAGTTGACGCCACGAAGCGGATTTGCGCCGCCGGGTAGCAGGACTTCAATTGTTTGGCAATAACCAATCCATTGGAAAGTTGCAAATTGTCCTCGCGGTGCAAGTGGAATGCTGCGCCGGAGTGAATTCCTCCGGTGTCAAATGCGATGCCGATGGATAGAAATTCTCGAGTTAACAGGCCGTCCGCTTGAACAAGGCTGTTCCACCAGTTTCGCTTTATCCACAAACCCATCTGCGCTTGCAGGAGCTTTTGATTGTCAACTTGTTGATTGAATGCTGCTGGCTCACGGCCTGTTAAGCGGGTATATCCATGGCGGTGCAGTGCAACGAGGTCATTTCGACAGATGATGTGTTGTTGGGTCACCGAAGTCCAGCGCAAGCACAGTTCAACATCTTCATACCCATAGAAATATCGCTCATCAAAACCACCGAGTGCCAAAAACTCTTTGCGCCGGCACATGAGTACGGCGCCGGTGACGATGGGCACCGCCTGCGCATCAAACACCCGCTCTTGCGCTCGATGGTTCTCTCCGGCTTCATAGGGCCAGTAGCGACCTCCAACACGAACGAACCTGACCGCGAGGTGTTGAACCGTCGGCTCCGATAGCATCAAACTGGCGTCTTCGGCGACCTGTTGCCTGTGGAGTCCGGCCCTTTCTTCGTGCTCCGTTTTCAGAAGCTTGAGCCCCGCAATGCCGACATTTGGATCTTTCAGCGTATCCAGCAATTTTGGCAAGACATCTTGAATCCACACAATGTCATTGTTCAAGAACAGCAGCATCGGCGCTTCCGAAATTCTGGCGCCTCGGTTACAGGATGCGGAAAATGAATCATTGATGGGCAATGACTCCAAGCGGATGGGGAGCTTGTCAGCCCATCGATTGATTACACTTGAGCTCGCATCGGTGGAGGCATGATCGATGACAATGATCTCAATTGGGTGAAATGTGTTGATCCGGGTAAAACTTTCGAAAAGAGCGTCCAGGCATTCGGCGCCATTGCGATTGAGCACGACAATCGACACGTCGGGACGACGCGGTTTCGGCTGAGTCGCAACACGGCTGGCTCGAATGTTCGCAGTCGGCTGGTATTCGTACCCGATCATACGGCGGGGAAATATCGCTTTCCTTTGGTTTACCACCTGACCCGTCCGAGGGTCGAGCAATTCGACAGTGTGGCTTTGCCCGTCTCTGAGATGGTCCGCTACCGGTACGAGAAAGCCATGTATGCCCACCTCCTCGTCCTTCAGCCCAAGAAAGGCAGAATTCCCAGGCCTACGAATATTGGGGCGTATCTTGATGATGCGTGTTCCATCGATTCGTATGACGGCCGTCAACGTTTCGAGTGGATCTAGGCGATTCATGAGCCAGCCTTCGATTCCTCCTGCATCCGCTTTTTCAATGACTCCAACCGGTTCCACCGCAGATACTGGCGATGTCCGAGCCAAAGGAACATCCCCCACATACAAATGGGGTTCGTCAAGTTCGTCCGTCAACTCCTGCGGAATCGAGAACTGACCCATCAATGAGCCGTGTTGTCCCTCGCGTGCGAAGAACGGGACTTCCACTGGAACCTGTCGCGAATCAACAAAACGCAGATTTTCGGGCTTCAGGCTGTCGGGTGATGGTCCGGCCCAGATTTGACCAACAAGCCGCTGGCCTTCGTCCTCCAGGTGGACCGTACCATGTGCAGTGCCCGTTGACCATTTCAACAGTTGGCGCTGCGGTGCTTCAGGCAGCGCGGCCCAATCGGCGACTTTGATGACGATGTCGTGAGTTCGACCGTCCAACGCGCCATCGGGTATGGGCAGTGAGAATCCGCACTGGGAATGCGGAGGGGGGTCCGCTTCCAGAAATGCGGGGTGAACGGGAATCCCGCTCAAACTGCCCCGGATGCGGGCGCCATCGACCCAAATGTCCAGTCGAAGGGTTTCACGCAGGCTGTCGAACACCCATCCGAAAATCACCCCCGCCTCAATCCACAGTTTAGAGAGTTGCTTAACTGGTCGGCGGGACATGACAGTGAGGTTGGGAACGGCTTGAGTGAATCGTGAAAGGCAAAAAAAAGCTGGCACAAGGCCAGCTTTTTTTCCTGAGTTGATGGTCAGACGATCTTCAGAACATCAATCGTCAGAGCGCTTGCCGCGACACCCGTAAACGTGATGGTCGAGCCGTCAGAGAAGGTCGCCACCGCATTTCCGTTAACGGTCGAAAGACCGCTCAGCTTGGCAAGTTGGGCCGCCGAAATCTGCAACTTGTCACCGCTGGTACCAGTGGTGAAGTCAGAAATCACGGTGTTGTTGCCCGCACCACTGGGCATCACGAAGGTATCGGACCCCGCGCCACCAGCCAGCGTATCACTGCCACCACCACCTGCGATCGTGTCGTTGCCCGAACCACCGGTCAGACTCTGGTTGCCGAGGTCCGCAGCCAGCGTTGTGGGGGCGGAGCCAGAAATCACAACCTTCGCGTTGCCGGCAACACCCACTTTGTCGGTGCCGGACACTTGAATGGTCTTGTTGGTGTTCGGCAGATTGGTGGCGTCCAGAACCAGAATCTGGCCTGCGGCACCCGTTACGCCAATCGTGCCCGTAGTTGTCGGGGAAGAGTCAGCCAGAGAGGCCACGCGGACGGTAGAAGACCCCCCTGACGCGCCACCGGTACCACCAATGACCGTATCGCCCGTCAACAGGTTCGCCATGCCCGACAGGTTGGCAGCGTAACCGGTGTTTGAGCCCGTCGCCGCCTTGATGATGGCTTCAAAATAGGCGTCAGCGCCTGTCGGCGTCGAAGTGCCAGTCGGCCCTTGATAGGCAAATGTGCTGCCTTGCGGCAGAACAACCGAGCCAACCCCGCCAACGATCGTGGTTGCGCTACCGGTGGTGGCCAAGAGCGCGCCTTGCGTGTTGCCCAGATCACCCTGCGAGCTAACAAATGCGCCACCCGGAACCGTGACCACGCTGTTGCTGCCCGGGATGTTGTCGCCCAGGATGCCCGTCAAAACGTCCCGCGTCGGCCCGTCGAGCGACTGGGTGTTGCCGCCAAGCAATGAATCTACAGCCATAGTTTCCCCCTTGAGTGAATAGGCTTAGTGAAAAATTCTTTCGATATACCGTTCCAGTATCTCAAACACCATACGGGCTGTCAAACTATTTTTTTCGTTTCCCGGCGTGTTGGTGGCCGCGCACAACGGAGCGCGAACTCGCTTGTAAGATTCAGGCATGCGTTCCCACCCTGCTTACACCCGCGCTCAGGCGCTTCCCGCCATGCTGACGCAGCGCATCGTCATTCTCGACGGTGCGATGGGGACGATGATCCAGCGCTTCAAGCTGACCGAGGCGCAGTACCGGGGCGAAGGTTACGACGGCCCCGGAGGGGTGAGGGATCGCTTCGCGGATTGGCCGCGGGAGGTCAAGGGCAACAATGAGTTGCTCTCGATCACCCGGCCGGATGTCATCCGCTCGGTCCACGACGCTTACCTCGCCGCGGGCGCCGACATGATCGAAACCAACACGTTCGGGGCCACGTCGGTGGCGCAAGCCGACTATGGCATGGAGCAATTGGCGCGCGAGATGAATCTGGCGTCGGCCCGGCTGGCGCGCGCGGCTTGCGATGCGGCCAGCACCCCAGGGCGGCCGCGCTACGTGGCCGGCGCCCTGGGGCCTACGCCCAAGACGGCGAGCATCAGCCCCAACGTCAACGATCCGGGCGCTCGCAACGTCGATTTCGAAACCTTGAGGGCGGCATACCATGAACAGGCGGTGGCGTTGATCGAGGGCGGCGCCGACCTGCTGCTGCTGGAGACGATTTTCGACACGCTCAATGCGAAGGCTGCGTTGTTCGCGATCGAGGAGTCTTTTGAACAGACGGGTGAACGACTGCCGATCATCATCAGCGGTACCGTGACCGATGCCTCCGGCCGTATCCTCTCCGGGCAGACGGTCACGGCGTTCTGGCACAGCGTGCGTCATGCGCGTCCGCTGGCCGTAGGCCTGAATTGCGCGCTGGGCGCGGCGCTCATGCGCCCCTATGTCCAGGAACTTGCCCGCGCCGCCCCTGACACTTTTATCAGTTGCTACCCCAACGCCGGCTTGCCCAATCCCATGAGCGAAACCGGTTTTGACGAAACCCCGGCGGATACCAGTCGCCTGGTGCGCGAGCTTGCTGCCGAAGGTTTGGTCAACATCGTGGGCGGGTGCTGCGGAACCACGCCTGAGCATATCGGGGCCATCCATCAGGCCGTGGCTCCCCTGGCGAGCCGCGCGCTCGCAAAAGACCGCTTTTATCGCGAGGCGGCCTGACCTGCGATTGAGTTCCGCACACTGGCTCGTGGTCGGTCAGGTGCGCGAGGGTTGCTCAGCGCTTCTGATATCTAAGGCCGGGTTGCAATCGCGCTGGTCGTCTGCGTACCCGAAGGGCTGCTTGTCGCCGGGGTCGGTGAGGGGCTGGCGCCAATGTCGATGCTCAGTGCGCGCACCCGCGTCTCGCCCTTGCCGCTGATGATTTCGTTGCCGATGTTCACCGCCGACAGGTACTCGTCGCCGCTCACCCAGCCTTTGGATTTGAGGTAGTCGAAGTACGCCACCAGATTCATGCGCGCCTGTTTGCGCAATGGAATGCTTGGCAAGAAGGCCACATAACGCCAGCCTTGGCCGAAGTTGTCTCCCAGATAGACCCGGTAGGGCACTCCGTCGATCACTGCGTGTTCCTGAAGCTTGCCGCCAGCGTACATGGGCCCGAAATGTTCGAGCCAGATCATGATTTCATGCGTGATCGGAGGCGCGGCAAACTGCGCGGGCTTGTCGCTGCTGGTCAGCCACATATCAACCGACAGATTGCCCGCGCCGTAGCGGACGGTGTCGAGATCGTAGGAGAGTTGTGCCTGCCCAATGGACGAAATGCGCCGCGGCAGCAAGTCCGTGGTGGACTTGGGGTAGCCGGGCTTGTGGCCAAACACGATTTCTGGATACGCCTTCACGTTGTCGCCGGACTCCAGCCAGTCCCAGATCCAGCGCGCCTGCGCGGGCTTGCCGCCGTCGTGCAGCACCGCAATGCACTGCGACCAGCCTTGCAAATCGCCCTTGCCCCAACTGTTGTTCTCGGCCATGTACTGGCCGCTTTGGCTTGGCGCTGTCTCTTCGCACTTGACCGTCAGATCGGGACCCTCTGGTACGCCAGGTTTGGTTGCAGCGGGCGTGGATGGCGTGGCAGCCCTATCCGGTGGCGGCGCAACCGGCTCCCGAGCCCCGCAGGCGGCGAGAGTCCCCGCAAGCGCTAGTAACACCGCACGCGCACCGTATGAGCAAATTGATTCCAGCATGGCGCGCGATTATGGAATCAGGCGAAGTGGTCGAATGCCGTTGCGCGCAACTCCAGGCGGCGTCCGGTCGAGTCCAGAACTCGCAGTCCCGGCTCCACTTCGATTTTTCCGATGCGTGTGACAGGGGTGGCGCTGGCTTGACCTGCCGCCAGCACGGCGCCGCGCACGGCCCTCGGCGCGGTAAAGACCAATTCATAGTCATCCCCGCCCAACAGCACCATCTCCAAGCAAAAATCGCGATTCGCGCTTAATTGATCACCACGGGCAGCTAGCAAACGTATAGCAGAATCTTCGTCGATTCCAGCGCCCACGGCGCTGGCGCGCAGGATATGCCCCAGATCGCCCGCCAGGCCGTCGCTGACGTCGGCGCAAGCCGTCGCGATGCCTCGCAGCGCCAAGCCCAGCGCCACGCGGGGCGAGGGCATCTCCATGCGCGCTCGCGCCTGCTCAAACAGGCCGGCGGGCAGTTGCAGATTGCCACGGAAGACTTCGAGCGCAAGCCGTGCATCGCCCAAGGTCCCACTCACCCAGATATCGTCGCCCGGCTGTGCGCCGCTGCGCAGCATGGCCTGGCCGGGGGGGGTTTCGCCAAACACCGTGATGCAGATGTTCAGTGGCCCGCGGGTCGTGTCGCCACCGATCAGCGGGCAGCCCTGCTCCCGCGCCAACGCATACAACCCGTTGGCAAAGCCCTCGAGCCAAGTCTCGTCCACCGCCGGAAGCGCCAGGGCGAGCGTGAACCCCAACGGGCGCGCGCCGCAGGCCGCCAGATCAGACAGATTCACCGCCAGCGCCTTGTGTCCCAGGCGATCAGCGGCCACGGTGGAAAGAAAATG
>DAIOSZ010000054.1:0-2454 GCA_036752305.1 Burkholderiaceae bacterium | reverse complement strand
CCCCGCCAGCACCACCGCATCACCCAGCGCGGGGCGCATGAAAAAGCGGCGGATCAACTCAAATTCGCCCACGCTCGCCATGCTAGGAAACGCCAGGTCGCACCGGGCGATCGGGAGGCGGAAACAAAAAGAACAGCGGCGCGCCTATCCACCGTTGGCGCAGCGCGGCATACACCCGCGAGCGGTCCACGCCCGTGACGCCGCGCGCCAGCAATGCCAAGCGGAACGCGAGAAAGAAGCTGATCGCCAGATTCAGTGGCCCGACGACCAGCACTCCAGCCACCGCCATCCAGAAGGCCGAATCCCGAAGAACTTCCGGCCCGATGGCGTATGCCGCGGCGGCCAACTGACCCGACGACAGCGTGACGTGCCGAACTTCAAGCCCAATTCCCACGAACTGCAAGAGCGGCGGCACCAAACCCAGCAGCAGCCCCAGCGACACGTTGGCGGCAAGGCCACTGACGTTGGCGCGCCACCACAGCGCCCAGCGCGCGGCCCGCTCCCTCCCCAGCCAGTGGGTGATGCGCGGGTTGTAGGCCAGCGCCGAGTCCAGCCGGTGGTAGACAAAGGCGTTTTCAACCCAGCCGGCAATGACGCTGGAGGCAAACAGCAATACGCCCGTGAATGCGGCAAACAGTGGCGTGGGGCCCATCAAGGCGTGGTCATGGATGATATGGTGGGCTTTGTCCGCGCTGGCCATCGGCTGCGCGCCGAGCGCGGTGAGAATTCCGCAAATCAACAGCACCGTTGGCACCACCACGCCCACGTTGCCCGCGATGGCGGCTGTCTGTGAGCGCAGCAGATGCGCCACTTCGCCGACGAAGGCGTCCAGGCCGCCGCCGTCCTCCATGTGTTTGAGCTTGGCCGCCATAGCGGGCGCCGTCATCGCCGGCTGCTTGGTGGCCACGGTCCAGTGCAACAGCATGATGAGCACGAACCAGAACGCATAGTTGAGCCCATAGGCCAGGCCCAGCCAGAAGGGCGAAAACGCGCCGATGCCCAGGGCACCGATCGCCAGCTTGGCCCAGGTTGTCAATCCCAGGACCAAACCCCCACCGCCTGCCTTGGCGAGCATCGCGCGGTATTCGGCGCGGTTGCGGGTGATGTAGTGCTCGCCGGTTTCGGCCTGGCGCTCGGCCACCTTGGCCGCCGTGAGCTGCGTGCTCGATGCCACCAGCACGCGCAGACTGCGGCTTTCGGCTCCCGCCAGCGCCAGGCGCGCCAGCAGTTGTGCTCCCGACTGCGCGGGACTGTGCGTGGTGACCGCATCCAGCAGCGCGCGCGCCCGCAACACACGCCCACGCAATTGGCGCAAGCCGAACACGATGGTGGTGGAAATGCCGTATTCGTCCAGGTGCAGATACACCGTGGATGCGGCGCGCCGGCAGGCATCGAGCTGCTCGCGCAGCGCCACTTCGGCCGCCCGGGCTTCCGGACTGGTGGGGCCGTCGCGCAAAACCCGCGCGCGAAAGCGCTCGAACAAGCCCGGCAGCGCATGGAACGCGCGCTCGTCGCCTGATTCGCTGGCGCTCATCCTCAGGCGGATTTCCGACGACAGCCCGGTGGCGCTGATTTGACCCACGCAAACCATCAACGCGTCGAGCAGACTGTCCAGCAGGTGCTGGCCGCTGCGAAACTTGTCCGCGTCGGCCTCGCGCTGGTTGCGTTCGCGCTCCTCGGGAGAGGGTGCGAACAGCAGTGCGCGCACGCGCGCCAGCGTCGGCGCGTCCAGCGCCCGCAGCCACTGGGCATCCTCGGCCTTGAAGATCAAGTCGAACAGCTCGGTGCTCGAATCCGTATCCGGCGTCCCCGGCAGCCACTGCCTGCGCAGGCGCTCGCTCACTCCGCTCAAAAAGGCGCTGTGCGGCGCGAAGCCGTAGTCCGCAAAGAGCGGTGCGAGATCGACGCTGGCTTGGAACACCTGCCGCCAGCGCGACCATTCCTCCAGCCACTGCGGGCGTTGCTCCGCGGCGTCGAGCAGCAGGCGCACGCGCGAAACCGCGCCTTGCGCGCCATCGCCGGGCGCCATGCCGCTGCGAATCCAGTGCAGCAAGGCAAGCAGCCACAGGTGCCGCTCGGCGCGCGGCGCGTCGGGCGCCAGCGCCTGCATCAGCGCCGGCAGGTCGGGTTCGGGGGTGCGGCGCTGCATCAGTGGAGGACCGGGCCTTGCGCGCCCGTGGCGTCCAGCACGAAGCGGGCAATGGACACGAGAAATGCGTCGCCTTCCTCGGTGACGAACTGGTAGTGCCCTTCCATCGTGCCGGTGGGTGTGCGCAAGCGGCAGCCGCTGGTGTACTCAAACGATTCACCCGGTTTAAGGAGCGGCTGATGCCCGACCACGCCCAGGCCGCGCACTTCCTCGTGCTCGCCGTCGGCGTCGGTGATCAGCCAGCGGCGGGAGATCAACTGTGCGCTGCCCGACCCATGGTTCTCCACCGTGATGGTGTAGGCGAA
>DAIOSZ010000053.1:0-19370 GCA_036752305.1 Burkholderiaceae bacterium | reverse complement strand
GCAACCGCCCGGGCCCTGGCCCGCGGCGGTTTTTTATTGGGGCCGGTGATCGCAGGGCCCCTCCCAGTCCTGGCTCGCTGGCGCCCATCCCCACCTTCACCCCGCGCCCCGGGCCGGTGCTGCCCGAGCCGCACCCGCTGCCGCCCGTGCCGGACGAGCAGCTCACGGCGGCGGCTTTGCGCGCGCGCTTTGCGCATCCGCCGGCCTGGACGCCCGAGGTCCTGCGCGAAAAACGCTTCGCCGATCGCCGGCCCACGCCGGCCGCGGTGCTGATGCCCATCATCGTGCGCGAGGGCGGGCCGACGCTGCTGCTGACCGAGCGCACGCAGCATCTGTCCACGCATTCCGGACAGGTGGCGTTTCCCGGCGGCAAGATCGACGCCGAGGACGCCAGCGCTGAGGCCGCGGCGCTGCGCGAGGCGCATGAGGAAGTGGGCCTGCTGCCCGCGCTGGCCGAGGTGATCGGGCGGCTGCCCGAATACGTGACCGGTACGCAATTTCACATCACGCCCGTGGCGGCCTTGGTGCAGCCCGATCCTCTGCGATTGGCGCCCAATCCGGGCGAGGTGGCGCGCGTGTTCGAGGTGCCGCTGGCCTTTCTCATGAACCCCGCGCACCACCAGCGGCACAGGCTGGAGTTTGCCGGCACGTGGCGCGAATGGTTCTCGATGCCGTACCGCGACCCTCGGGACGGACACGAGCATTTCATCTGGGGTGCCACGGCGGGCATGTTGCGCAATCTGTACCGCTTTTTGATCGCGTAGGCCTGCCAAGCGCGCGGGGCGCGCTTCGGGCGCTATCATTCCGGGATGGTTTTCTTTGCCGTCGTGATGGCCTTGCTGCTGGAACAGGCGCGGCCCCTGGGCGCGCACAATCTGGTGTTCACGGCGATGCGGCATTGGGCCCTGTGGTGTGGCTGGCAGTTCGACACCGGCCGCCCGGCCCAGTCCTGGCTGGCCTGGGCGGCGGCGGTGGGCGTGCCCACGGCGGTGGCCTGGGGCGTGCATGTGCTGCTGGCCTGGGGCGTGGGCTGGCCCGTTGCCATGCTGTGGGACGTGCTGGTGCTCTATTTCACGCTCGGCTTTCGCCAGTTCAGCCATCATTTCACCGGTCTGCGCGATGCGCTGGAAGCCGGTGACGAGGAGTTGGCCCGCGAGCGCCTGGCCGCCTGGCTGCTGGTGGACGCCGCCGACCTCCCGCGCCGCGAGATCGTGCGCCACACGCTGGAAACCTCGGTGCTGGCCGCGCATCACCATGTGTTTGGCGTGCTGGCCTGCTACAGCCTGCTGGCGGCCATCGGCCTGGGGCCGGCGGGCGCGGTGCTCTACCGCATGGCCGAATTCGTCGCGCGCTACTGGCGCCACAAGCATCTGGAGCGCGCGCAGTTGCTCAGCCCGGCGCTGGACCGCTTCGCGCGGCGCGCCTGGTACGTCATCGACTGGCTGCCGGCGCGCATGACGGCCTTCGGCTTTGCCGTGATGGGCAGTTTCGAGGACGCGATCGACGGCTGGCGCCAGCAGGCCCAGCGCGCGGGCGAACGCGAGGCGGGCGAGGCGGACAACGACGCCATCATCCTGGCCGCGACCGCCGGCGCCTTGGGCGTGCGCCTGGGGGGGCAGCCGCTCAAGCCGGTGCTGGAGGCGGGCTTTGGCGTCCCGGCCGGGCCCATCCCGGGGCGCGATCCCGAGGTGGCGCACCTGCGCAGCGTGGTAGGCCTGGTGTGGCGCACCGTGCTGGCCTGGCTGGTGCTGCTGGCGCTGCTGACGCTGGCGCGCCTGCTTGGCTGACCCGGCGTTCAGGCTCGCCTTCAGTAGCGGCGCTCGCTGAGTTCGGCGAGCAGATCGCTGTAAATTTTGTAGCGGCCCGTGGTGATCGCATTTGGGATTGCGTCGTCCGATATGGCCGAACGCAGCGCGCAGCCCGGCTCGTGCAGATGCGTGCAGTTGTAGAACCTGCACCCGCCCAGGTGGGCGCGCAGGTCGGGCATCAAGCCGGCCAACTCGGCGGGCGCGATCTGCCGCAGGCCGAACTCCTGAAAGCCCGGCGAATCGATCAGCGCCGTGCCGCGCACGCGATCCACCCAATACCAACTGGTGCGGGTCGTGGTGTGCTTGCCGGCCCGCAGCGCGGCCGAGATTTCCTGGGTTTGCGCGCCCGCGCTCGGCACCAGCCGGTTGATCAGCGTGCTCTTGCCCGCGCCCGAGGGGCCGAGCACCAGCGTGGCGCGGCCGTCGAGCGCGCGCTCCAGTTCGGGGAAATCGTCCGCGCCCGATCCGCCCTTGGGTTTGGCCGCCAGGCCCAGCACCCGATAGCCCATGGCGCGGTACGGCGCCAGGCGCTGCCAGGCATCGGCAAATGCGTCGGTCAGGTCGCGCTTGTTGCAGGCCACCAGCGCGGCAATGCCCGCCGATTCGGCCGCGATCAGCGCGCGGCTCAGTTGCACCGCTGAAAACGCCGGCTCGCCCGCCACCAGCACCAGGACCTGGTCCAGGTTGGCGGCAAAGGACTTGGTGCGCATCTCGTCCTGCCGGTACAGCAGGTTGCGGCGCGGCAGCACCTGCTCGATGCGGCCTTCGTCGGACGAGGGCGTCCACAACACCCGGTCGCCGACGATCGCCTCGGAACGCTTGCCGCGCGGGTGGCACAGCACGCGCCGGCCGTCGGGCGTTTCCACCATGCAATGCCGCCCTGAACTGGAAACGACGAGGCCTTCGGTCGGAGCATGGGGCATGCGCGCGATGGTACGCGAGTAGCATGCGGACGATCCGAACGAGGAGTCCCACCCATGAGCGATGCCGCCGTGAGTTTTTCCGCCGATGGCCCGATCTGCACCATCACGCTCGATCGCCCGGCCAAGCGCAACGCGGTGGATCGGCCCACGGCCACGCGCTTGCGCGAGGCCTTTGAGTGCTTTGAGGCCGACGCCGGCCTGGCGGTGGCCGTGCTGACGGGCGCGGGCGGGCAGTTCTGCGCCGGGGCCGATCTGGCCGCCGTGGCCGACCCCGCGCTGCGCAACGAGCTCGACCCCGAAGGCGGCTCCCGCGCGCCCATGGGCCCCACGCGCATGGCGCTGTCCAAGCCGCTCATTGCCGCCATCGAAGGCCATGCGGTGGCCGGCGGGTTGGAGCTGGCGCTGCTGGCCGATCTGCGCGTGGCCGCCGAGAACGCCGTGCTCGGCGTGTTCTGCCGCCGCTGGGGGGTGCCGCTGATCGATGGCGGCACCGTGCGGCTGCCGCGCATCGTGGGCATGGGCCGCGCGCTGGACCTGATTCTGACGGGCCGTCCGGTGGGAGCGTCCGAGGCGCTGGCGATGGGGCTGGTCAACCGCGTCACCCCACCGGGCCACGCGCTGGAGGCCGCGCAATTGCTGGCGCGGCAGTTGGCCGCCTTTCCACGCCAGTGTCTGCTCGGTGACCGCGCCTCAGCCTATGCGCAATGGAATTTGCCGCTGGCCGAGGCCTTGCGCCGCGAAGGGGTGGCTGGCGTGCCCATCGTGGCCGCCGAAGGCGCCGAGGGCGCGTCCCGCTTCGCCCAAGGCGAAGGCCGGCACGGACGCTTTTAACTCATGAAACGATAGTAAAAAACGATAGCTGCCCGTGGACATTTTTAAAGGGAAAAATCGGCTTTTGTGTTGTCAAAAACGGCCGAAAACCCAAAAATGCCTCAGTGCGGGCGCGCCGGGTCGGGAAACACCAGCCGCTTGAGGGCGTGCTGGCGTTCAAACGGCTTCCACTCGCCCTCGGGCTGGGCCAGGCGATCGGCCAGCACCCACCACGCGGCGGGGTTCATGCCCAGGCCGATGTGGCTGGCCACGACTTCCACGTTTTCCGTCTGCGGGTTGGAGGCGCTGGGCCTCTGGATGCTGCCCTGCCAGGCCACGATGCCGTCGCTGCGCGAATAGATCGAGGTGAACGGCACGGGTGGGGCGACCGGCAGGTCGTAGTGCTCGCGCTCGCGCTGGATGTCGCGGCCGCTCACGGCTTCGTACAGGCGGCCGGCGTGGGTGCTGGAGGGCGGGCCGGCGAAGGGCGATCCGAGCGTGACCACGTTGCGCACCAGTTCAGGCATGGCCTTGGCGAGTTCGCGCGCGTAGATGCCGCCCAGGCTCCAGCCCACCAGGCTGACCTTGCCACCGACGATGGCCTCGGTGTGGCGCAGATGCGCCTTGCACATTTCCAGCACGCCGTGGCGCGGGCCGAAGTTGAAGCCCTGTTCCCAGCCGTGCACCTCGTAGCCCAGGTGACGCAGAAAGCGCCGCAGCGGAATAGTGGAGGCATCGTTGGCCGACAGACCCGGGTAGACGATGACGCCATGCCCGTCGCCGCGCGGCGCGCGCTGCAAGAGCGGCCAGGCGGCCATGCTCGCGCCGAATTCCCAGGGCGCCCGCAATTCCATGGCGAGCAGCCAGGGGCTGGGGGGCGGCAGCCCGTGCAGGTCGTGCAGCGGCTGCGGGTGATGGGCAGAGGCCAGAGCGGGTAGCGTTTGTCTCGACATGGGTTGCCGTGGAGATGCAATGCTATGAAGGTAGCAGCAAAAAGGCCTCTTGCAAACCCAGGCGCGCCCTCGTGCCCTGGTTTAGAGTCACTCACCTGACTTGAGCGGCGATCGGGCCGCCAGATCGTCCAGATATCCCGCGACGCCCCGCCGCTCGCGGCCCAGAAAATCGTCCACCGCCTCGGCAAAGCGCGGGTGAGCCAGCCAGTGACGGCTTTCGCAGCGCTCGGGCAGCAGCGCTCGGGCCATCTTGTGCTCGCCCTGGGCGCCGCCTTCGAAGCGCGCCACGCCCTGGGCGATGCACCACTGCAAGGGCTGGTAGTAGCAGGCCTCGAAGTGCAGGCAATCGACGCGCTCCAACGCCCCCCAATAGCGCCCGTAGGCCACCTTTTCAGCGTCGTTTTGGCTTCCAGTGGCCTGGACATCACCACGGAAAGCTATTAAAGATGTAGCAATCGGGGCGCCCTCGCGTTCCGCCACGAAGAGCACCCAATCGCGCGGCATGTTCTCCTGCATGGCCTGAAAGAAGGCGCGCGTGAGGTAAGGCGGATTGCCATGCTCCCAGTAGGTCTGGCTGTAGCAGCGGTAGAAGAGGTCCCAATCGGCATCGGTGATGCCGCATCCCTCGCTGACGCGAAAACGCACGCCAGCCTCGTGCACGCGGCGGCGTTCCTGGCGGATTTTTTTGCGTTTCTCCTGCGTGAGGCCGGCGAGGAACTGGTCGAAATCGGTCCATCCCTGGTTTTTCCAATGAAACTGAACCTGGTGGCGGGCCATGAAGCCGGCGGCGTCGCAGGCGGCGAGGTCCTGCGGGCTGCCCCACAGCAGGTGCAGCGACGACAGGCCTTGCGCCGCCGCCCAGTCCCGCGCCGCGTGCGCCAGCGCCTCGCGCGCGAGGGCGTCCCGCGCCAGCAGGCGCGAGCCGGGCACGGGGGTGAAGGGCACGGCGATGAGCGCCTTGGGGTAGTAGTTCAGCCCGTGGCGGGCGTAGGCCTGGGCCCAGGCGTGGTCGAAGACATATTCGCCATAGGAATGCCTCTTGAGGTACAGCGGGCAGGCGGCGGCGAGCCCGCCCTGGGCGTCGTGCAGCGTGGCAAAGCGTGCCGTCCAACCCTGGCGAGCAACGGCGCTGCCGCTGTCGTGCAGCGCAGCGAGGTAGGCGTGGCGCATGAAGGGCGTGGGGCGGTCACTGATGGCGAGGAGGGCGTCCCAGGCGGCGGGGTCGATGGAGTGCAGGCCCTCATGCACGGCAAACACCCAGGGCCGGGCGGTATCATGGTTCGACGCTTTTTCCAGTCTCATCATGGCTTTCAAGATTTCCATCGCCCAGCTCAATTTCGTCGTGGGCGACATGGCGGGCAATGCCCGGCGCATCGTCGATGCCGCACGTCGCGCGCACGCGGCGGGTTGTCGGTTGCTGCTCACGCCCGAATTGGCGCTGTGCAGCTACCCGCCG
The DNA here is from genome assembly GCA_036752305.1 of Burkholderiaceae bacterium. Taxonomy (GTDB): domain Bacteria; phylum Pseudomonadota; class Gammaproteobacteria; order Burkholderiales; family Burkholderiaceae_C; genus DAIOSZ01. The sequence goes on along the minus strand of DAIOSZ010000053.1, from coordinate 13,420 downwards.
GAGGATTTGCTGCTGCGGCCTTCGTTCATGAAGGCTTGCGATGATGCCTTGAAAACGGTGATCGAGGAGACGGCCGGCCTGCAAGGCCTGACGCTGGTGGTGGGCCATCCGTCGCAGGTGGGGGCGGGCCTGCGTACCCGCAGCGTGTCGGTGGCGCGCAAGATCAATGCGGCCAGCGTGATCCGCGACGGCCATCTGTTGGAAACCTACGCCAAGCGCGAGTTGCCGAACTACCAAGTGTTCGACGAGCGGCGCTACTTTGCACCGGGCACCGGGCCGTGCGTGTTCGAGGTCGATGGCGTGAACGTGGGCCTGCTGATCTGCGAGGACGCCTGGTTCGAGACTCCGGCCGAGGACTCGGTGGCCGCGGGCGCGGAACTGCTGGTGGTGATCAATGCGTCCCCCTTTCACCGGGGCAAGGGCGGCGAGCGTGAACGGATGATGGCCGAGCGCGTTCGCGCCACCGGCAAGCCGCTGGTGTATGCCCACCTTGTGGGTGGGCAGGACGAGATCGTGTTCGAGGGCCGCAGTTTTGCGCTGGATGCGCAAGGCGCGGTGGCGGCGCGCGCGCCCTCGTTCGAGGAGGCGCTGTTCGAGGTGGAGGTGACCCGCTCGGGCGATGTGCCGCGGCTGGCCGGCCCGGTTGCGCCGGAAGGCACGCTGGAGTCCGACCTGTGGCATGCGCTGGTGCTGGGGACGCGCGACTACGTGCAAAAGAACGGCTTTCCCGGCGCGGTGCTGGGTCTGTCGGGCGGGATCGATTCGGCGCTGGTGCTGGCGATCGCCGTCGATGCGCTGGGCGCCGACAAGGTGCGCGCCGTGATGATGCCTTCGCCCTACACGGCCGAAATCAGCTGGGTGGACGCGCGCGACATGGCCCGGCGCATGGGCGTGCGCTACGACGAGATCGACATCCGGCCGATGTTCGAGGCCTTCAAGAGCCAACTTGGACCGTTTTTCGAAGACCGCGCCGAGGACACGACGGAGGAAAACATTCAGGCGCGGATACGTGGCGTGCTGCTCATGGCGCTGTCCAACAAGTTCGGGCCGATCGTGCTGACCACCGGCAACAAGAGCGAGTACACCACCGGCTACTGCACGCTCTACGGCGATATGGCGGGCGGGTTCGCGGGGATCAAGGATGTGGTCAAAACCATGGTGTTCCAGCTCTCGCGCTGGCGCAACGCGCACGACCCGTACGGCACGGGCGCCAACCCGATTCCGGAGCGCATCATCACGCGGCCGCCGAGCGCCGAGTTGCGCCCCGACCAGAAGGACCAGGACAGCCTGCCGCCCTATGAGGTGCTGGATGCGATCCTCGAACGCTATATGGAGGAAGACCAGAGCGCCGACGAGATCGTCGCCGCGGGCTACGAGCGCGCCGACGTGGATAAGGTCACGCGCCTGTTGCGCATCAATGAGTACAAGCGCCGCCAGGCGGCGGTGGGCCCGCGCGTGACGCACCGCAGTTTTGGCAAGGATTGGCGCTATCCGATCACGTCCAAGTTCCGGGGCTAGCACGGCCAACAGCCTTGCCTTGCGGTACAGTCGATGCCATGAAACAGATCACCGCCGTCATCAAGCCGTTCAAACTCGAGGAAGTGCGCGAGGCGCTCGCCGAATGCGGCGTCACTGGCCTCACGGTCACTGAAGTCAAGGGTTTCGGCCGCCAGAAAGGCCATACGGAACTGTATCGCGGCGCGGAATACGTGGTCGATTTTTTGCCCAAGGTGAAGATCGAGGTTGTCGTCAAGACCGAGGACGTGGAGCGCTGCGTGGATGCCATCGTCACCGCCGCGCGCACCGGCAAGATTGGCGACGGCAAGATTTTCATCACGCCCGTCGAGCGCGTGGTGCGCATCCGCACCGGCGAGGAAGACGAGACGGCGGTCTAGTGCAGTGTTCGATGCTATGCAGCACTTATGGCGCCGCGCCTTTGCCTCCGTGGCGTCGTTGCAAATCCTCGCGATGCCACTGAGCATCGCTGTGGTTTGCGCCTAGCCACGAAGGCAAATCCGCTGGCCCATAAGTACCGCAAAGCGTCGAACACTGCACTAGCGCCCGGTTCAGGGTTTTTTGGCTACAGCTCGGCGAGCCGGCCGTTCGAACGCGTCAGACGGGCTTCCTCCAGCAGCGCGGGCAGCAGGCGCGCCGCTTGATCATCCCAGCGTACCAATGGCATGACATCTGGCGACAAGAGCCCGGTGCTCACGCCGTGCTCTAAAAATCGAAGCATTCCGTCGTAGTAGCCGGCGACGTTGAGCAGGCCGATCGGTTTGTCGTGATAGCCCAGCTGGCGCCAGGCCCAGGCTTCGAACAGTTCTTCCAACGTGCCCACGCCGCCGGGCAGCGCCACGAAGGCATCGCTGCGCTCGGCCATCATCCGCTTGCGCTCATGCATCGTGTCGACGATGTGCAGCTCGGTGCAGCCCTCGTAGGCCCATTCGCGCTCCACCATGGCCTTGGGAATGATGCCGACGACCGGCGCCCCCGATTCCAGCGCCGCGTCGGCTACCACCCCCATGAGGCCGTGATGACCGCCGCCATAGACCAACTGGCCGCCTCGCGCGCCGATCCAGTGGCCGATTTCGCGCGCGGCAGCCGCGTAGACCGGGTCCGTGCTGTGACTGGCCGCGCAATACACGCACAGCGAAAAGGCAGGACTCATGCGAACCACCGTTGATAGAGCGCGGCGCCCCAGATGCCGCCGGCCAGCAGCAGCGCCAGCAGCACGGCGGCGCTGCCCAGGTCCTTGGCTTGCTTGGAAAGCGCGTGCCATTCGGGACCAATGCGGTCGATCGCCGCCTCGATACCCGAATTGAGCAATTCGACGATCAGCACCAGCAACACGCTGCCGGCCAGCAGCGCCACCTCGACCCAGGCGCGGCCCAGCCAGACGCTGGCCGGCAGCAGGACGGCTGCAAGCATGGCTTCCTGGCGAAACGCCGTCTGACGCCAACCGGCGCGCAAGCCGGCGGCGGAATAGCGCGCCGCATGCACCACGCGCGCCAGACCGCCGCGGCGCTTCTGGGCCAGAGGGTCCTCTGGCTGGCTCATGGGGTGGGAATCAGACGCGTTCCCGCCAGCTGGTCGTGCCAGAACTGGCGCTGCGGGTGAAAGCGGCTGAGCAGCGCCCAGATGGCGATCCATCCGGCGCAGAGCACGGCCACTTCCAGCGGCGGCAATCCGAACAGGCTGAACAGCGCCAATGGCGGCAGAAACCACAACCACGCGAACAGGTAGCGCAGCAGCGCACGCGGCTGCGTCAGCGGGCGGCCGTGGCGATCCACCACGCGGATATGCCAAGTTTTCATCGCCAGTGTCTGACCCTTGGCCCAGAACCAGGCGAAATAGATGCCGAAGATCACCAGCAGAAAGGCTTGCAGCGCGTGCCGCCCCTGCAAGCCGTGGCGTTGCTGCGTGAGGGCCGAGAACAGGTAGCCCGAAATGAACACCACGCCGAACATCAGCATGCCTTCGTACAGCCAGCAGGCCATGCGACGGCGAAGGGGCGGCGCCAACAGCGGCGGCGCCAGGGAAGGCGGAGCAGTCAAGACGCGAAAAGGAGAGGCCATCAAGGCCCGGGCGTGAGCGGCAGCAAGGTGGCTGGGTCAATCTGCTCGGGCGACGTGATGGGTTGGTACATGCGCCAGAAAGCGCCGCTCGTCTCGGGCGCTGGCGTGGGAGCGGGCAGCACCGCCAGTTTGTCGGTGGGCGTTGGCCGTACCGGCGTGGGCAGGTTGGGCACATGGCGGGGAGCCTGGGCCGCGAGTTTGTGCTTTTCCGCGTCGGTGAGCGCCTGGTAGGCCTCCCATTCCTCGCGCTTGGTCTTGTTGGACTTGCCGGCTATCTCCTGCGCCACGCCGTAGTTCAGGCGCGCCTGCTCGCGCTGCGCGGGCGTGAGGCGGGCCCATTCCACCATGCGGCTGTGCAGCAGCGCCTGTTCCTGCGGTGATTTTTGCGCGAAGTCGCGGGCGATCACGACCCATTTGGCCTTTTGCTGCCCGTGAAGCGATGCCCAGATCGTCTCCAGCGGCTTGAGTGCGCTGCGCTGCGCGGCGTTGAGGCTGCTCCAGGCCGGACCTTCCTCGCGGGCCGGACGCGCAACGGCGGGCGTTGCGCTCGGGGCGCCGGTGGGCGGCTGCGCGGAAGATGGCGCGGGAGCGGCCGACGCAACGGATTGCGCGGGGGCGGACTTGGGGGCGCTCGCGCGCTCGCTACAGCCCGTGAACACCACAGCGATGCTCAGGACCAGGACCGACTGGACGAAAGCACGCGCCGGGCGAGAGCCCGGCGCGCGACGGACATCGGAAAAGGGGGCTTCAGTTGGACGGGGCGTCATCGGAGGCCGGGTGCGCGGCGCGGGCCTTCAAGTATTGCAGAAAGCCGGGGTCGGTGTAGGCAGCGGGAGGAAGGTCGTCGGTCAACAGCGCGTAATCAACCTCGCCCAGTTCCGAACTGTGCTGATCGTCTTGCATCTTGTCGATAAACACGAGGCCGGCCACCAGTGCCAGCGCGGGAATCAGCGCCCCCAACGCCCCCCAGAAGCCCAGGCGGTCGCCACCGCCGCCACCCGACAGCGTGGCCGCGCCGCCTTGCACCTGGATGCCATCCGCGTGTTGCGCTGCCGTGGCGGGCGCCATCGACAGGGCAGGCAGTTTGCGGCCCGCGACGGCGCGCACCCGCGCGGCGCGCAGACGCTCCGATATGTCGTGCGGCAGCGCGTCGGTCCGCTGCGTCAGCGCCCGGGCGACTGCGTGGCCGAGCGGGTGGTCGGTGGGGTCCATGCGGCAAGTGGTTGTTGTCATAGTCGGATTCCCTTGGCTTTCAAGGCCTTGCTGAGGGCCTGGACGGCACGAAAACAGTGCGTTTTGACGCTGCCTTCCGTGCAACCCATGGCCGCTGCTGTCTCGGCGACATCCAGCTCCTCCCAGTAACGCAGCAGGAAGGCTTCGCGTTGACGCGCGGGCAGTTGCTGAATTTCGTCGTCGATCTCACGCAAGACCTGTGCCCGCGAGGTCGAACTCTCGGGATTTTCATGCGCTTCGGACTCGCCGGCTGCATCCAGCGTTTCCAGAAGATCGAAATCCCCGTCATCGTCGGCGCCGCCAAAGTCTGCCATATTGGAAAACACGGCATTGTGGGTCTTTTGCTTGCGAAACCAGTCCAGCGTGGTGTTGGACAAGATGCGCTGAAACAGCAGCGGCAACTCCTCGGCTGGCTTGTCGCCATAGTGCATGGCCAGCTTCATCATGCTGTCCTGCACGATGTCGAGCGCGGCGTCCTCGTTCCTCACGTGATAGACGGAACGTTTGAACGCCCGTCTTTCGACGCCTTTGAGGAAATCGTTGAGTTCTTGTTCGGTGGCCAAGGACGGCTGAGTGTCGGACGATAGGAGGCGGGGCCCCAATGCCGATTCAAACCATGAACCAAGCGCCGGCCCCAGTGACAAAACGTGCAATAATACAAAACTGCTCGTTGGCATGCAAACCGGCCGGCAAGCAGTTCACGCAAACCCGCACGCAAACGGGTCTTCATCCGGCGCACTCGGCCTCCAGGCTTGGCGCTCATGGTGCAGGCCTCAAGTTCCGAGGCGGCCTCACAAGGGCGCGGCCAAGGGGCACCCAAGGTTTTTCGTCACAGAAATTCGCAAAGGTTCATCATGGAAATCTCCAAGGCCGAGCTTCAATCGGCAGCACTCGCTTCCACCGCTTCCAAATCCGCCCCTGAAGAATTGATGGGCGCCGAGATCATGGTGCGAGCCCTTCAGGCCGAAGGCGTCAAGTACCTCTGGGGTTACCCGGGTGGCGCGGTGCTCTACATCTACGACGCGCTGTACAAGCAAGAGAGCATTCAGCACATCCTGGTGCGCCACGAGCAGGCCGCGGTTCACGCGGCAGACGGCTACGCGCGCGCCACGGGGGACGTGGGCGTTGCGCTGGTCACCTCCGGCCCCGGCGTGACCAATGCGGTCACCGGCATTGCCACGGCCTACATGGACAGCATTCCGATGGTGATCATCACCGGCCAGGTGCCCACGCCTGCCATCGGATTGGATGCGTTCCAGGAATGCGACACGGTTGGCATCACGCGCCCGGTGGTCAAGCACAACATCCTCGTCAAGGACGTGCGCGATCTGGCGGTGGCGATCAAGAAAGCCTTCCACATCGCGCGCTCGGGTCGCCCGGGGCCGGTGGTGGTGGACATTCCGAAGGACGTCTCGTTCAAGAAGACCTCCTTCGCCGGCTACCCCGAGAGCATCGAGATGCGCTCGTACAACCCGGTGAAAAAGGGCCACGGCGGGCAGATTCGCAAAGCGCTGCAGTTGCTGATGAGCGCCAAGCGCCCGTACATCTACACCGGTGGCGGCGTGCTGCTGGGCAACGCCTCGCAGGAACTGCGCACGCTGGTTGACCTGCTGGGCTATCCGGTGACGAACACCTTGATGGGCCTGGGCGCGTATCCCGCCACCGACCGCAAGTTCGTCGGCATGCTGGGCATGCACGGCACGCTGGAAGCCAACAACGCGATGCAGAACTGCGACGTGCTGCTGGCCGTGGGCGCGCGCTTTGACGACCGCGTGATCGGCAATCCCAAGCACTTCGCGCAAAACGAGCGCAAGATCATTCACATCGACATCGATCCCTCGTCGATCTCCAAGCGCGTGCGGGTGGACGTTCCCATCGTCGGCGACGTGAAGGACGTGATGGGCGAACTCATCACGATGATCCGCGAGTCTGGCCTCAAGCCCGACACCCGGGCATTGGAAGCGTGGTGGCAGCAGATCGAGGGTTGGCGCTCGCGCGATTGCCTCAAGTATGACCGCCAGGCCACCGACGTGATCAAGCCGCAGGCCGTCATCGAATCCCTGTGGAACATGACCCGCGACAGCGACACCTACATCACGTCCGACGTCGGACAGCACCAGATGTGGGCGGCGCAGTTCTACAAGTTCAACGAGCCGCGCCGCTGGATCAATTCCGGCGGTCTGGGCACCATGGGCGTGGGCATTCCGTACGCCATGGGCATCAAGCTCGCGCGGCCCGACAGCGAGGTGTTCTGCATCACCGGCGAGGGTTCGGTGCAGATGTGCATCCAGGAACTGTCCACCTGCCTGCAATACAACACGCCCATCAAGATTCTGTCGCTCAACAACCGTTACCTGGGCATGGTGCGCCAGTGGCAGGAAATCGAATACTCCGGCCGCTACAGTCATAGCTACATGGACGCGCTGCCCGACTTCGTCAAGCTGGCCGAGGCCTACGGGCATGTGGGCATGCGCATCGACCGACCCGAAGATGTGGAGCCCGCGCTGCGCGAGGCCCGCAAGCTCAAGGATCGGACGGTGTTCATGGACTTCCGCACCGACCCCACGGAGAACGTGTTCCCGATGGTCCAGGCCGGCAAAGGCATCACCGAGATGCTGCTGGGCTCGGAGGATCTGTAACAACGCCCGCACGGCCGTTTTTCAACACCTTTTGTGGCCGATTTTCTTGTGGAATGTCCACGAGCAGCTACAAAAACAATAGTTCCTGTTTTTCCTTTCTGAACCGAATCTATGGCTTGCCGAGCCGCCGGGTTACCGCCCGGCGGGGAGGGCGGTCAAAAGAGGAGTTGCATCACCATGAAGCACATCATCGCCGTGTTGCTCGAAAACGAGCCCGGAGCCCTTTCCCGCGTGGTCGGCCTGTTTTCGGCGCGCGGCTACAACATCGAGTCGCTCACCGTGGCACCGACCGAGGACAAGAGCCTCTCGCGCATGACGATCCAGACCACCGGGTCCGACGAGGTCATTGAGCAGATCACCAAGCACCTCAACCGCTTGATTGAGGTGGTCAAGGTCGTGGACCTCACCGAAGGCGCCTACACCGAGCGCGAACTGATGATGGTCAAGGTGCGCGCCGTCGGCAAGGAGCGCGAGGAAATGAAGCGCATGGCCGACATCTTCCGCGGCCGCGTGATCGACGTGACCGAGAAGAGCTACACGATCGAACTGACCGGCGACCAGGCCAAGAACGACGCCTTCCTGGAAGCCATCGACCGCAGCGCCATTTTGGAAGCCGTGCGCACCGGCCCCAGCGGCATTGGGCGTGGCGAGCGGATTTTGCGCGTCTGAATCCCTTTATTTCACGAAATCTCTAGGAGCGAGCACCATGAAAGTTTTCTACGACAAAGACTGCAACCTCAGCCTGATCAAGGGCAAGACCGTGGCCATCATCGGCTATGGCAGCCAGGGCCATGCGCACGCGCAGAACCTCAACGATTCGGGTGTCAAGGTCATCGTCGGTCTGCGCAAGGGCGGAGCCTCCTGGCCCAAGGCCGAAAAGGCCAAGCTCAAGGTGGCCGAGGTGGGCGAGGCGGTCAAGAAGGCCGACGTGGTGATGATTCTGCTGCCTGACGAGCAGATCGCCCAGGTCTACCGCGAGGACGTCGAGCCCAACATCAAGAAGGGCGCCTCGCTGTGCTTCGCGCACGGCTTCAACATTCACTACAACCAGGTCGTGCCGCGCGCCGACCTCGATGTGTGGATGGTCGCGCCCAAGGCGCCCGGCCACACCGTGCGCAACACCTATACGCAAGGCGGCGGCGTGCCGCACCTGGTGGCGGTGTATCAGGACAACTCCGGCAAGGCGCGCGATCTGGCGCTGTCCTACGCCATGGCCAACGGCGGCGGCAAGGCCGGCATTATCGAGACCTCGTTCAAGGAAGAGACCGAGACCGATCTGTTCGGCGAGCAAACGGTGCTCTGCGGAGGCGCGGTTGAACTCATCAAGATGGGCTACGAGACGCTCGTCGAGGCCGGCTACGCGCCCGAGATGGCCTACTTCGAGTGCCTGCACGAGCTCAAGCTCATCGTTGACCTCATCTACGAAGGCGGCATCGCCAACATGAACTATTCGATCTCCAACAACGCGGAGTTCGGTGAATACGTGACCGGCCCCGAGGTGATCAATGACGAGTCGCGCAAGGCCATGAGGCACGCGCTCAAGCGCATCCAGAACGGTGACTACGCCAAGATGTTCATCCAGGAAGGCCGCTTGAACTACCCTGCGATGACCGCCCGCCGTCGTCTGAACGCCGAGCATTCGATCGAGGTGGTTGGCGCGCAACTGCGCTCCATGATGCCCTGGATCGCCAAGAACAAGCTGGTGGACAAGAGCCGCAACTGATCCTGCGCGGCCAGGCATCCCGACTCACGTCGGCACAGGGGCTACCTCGGTAGCCCTTTTTGCTGGATCCCTCGCGTAAACTGCAAGCATGACCGAACCTGTCGAGGCACAACCCTCCCAATCGCCGCTGCCCGTGCCCGCCGGGCACGCGGAGGCGCTGCACGTGCGCAAGCGCCGCAAGGGCATCTACATCCTGCCCAACCTGTTCACGCTCGCGGCGCTGTTCGGGGGGTTCTATGCCATCGTGATGGCGATGAACGAGCGCTTCGATCTGGCGGCCATCGGCATCTTCTGCGCCATGGTGCTCGACAGCCTCGACGGCCGCGTGGCGCGAATGACCAACACGCAAAGCGCGTTTGGCGAGCAGATGGATTCGTTGTCCGACATGGTCTCGTTCGGCGCGGCGCCCGCGCTCGTGGCCTACGAATGGGCGCTGCGGCCCCTGGGCCGCTGGGGTTGGATTGCCGCCTTCGTCTACTGCGCCTGCGCGGCGCTGCGCCTGGCGCGCTTCAATGTCAACACCGCCGTGGTCGACAAACGCTATTTTCAAGGCCTGCCCTCGCCAGCGGCCGCCGCGTTGGTGGCCGGCTTCATCTGGATCATGGTGGAGGCCGAAGTCGCGCCCGCCGATGTGCGCTGGCTCATGTTCGCCATCGCGCTCTACGCCGGGCTTACGATGGTGACCAACGTGCCGTTCTACAGCTTCAAGGACATCAGCTTCAAGAAGTCCGTGCCGTTCGCGGTCATCGTGCTCATCGCGCTGGGCATCGCGGCCATCTCCACCCACCCGCCCATGGTGCTGTTTGGCATTTTCGTGCTCTACGGCCTGTCGGGCTATGTGCTCTACGCATGGCGCAAGGCGCGCGGCCAGCAGGTCAGCGTCATCAGCACGTCCACCGACGAGCCCGACGAGCGCGGCTTGCACCAATGACCCGTGCTCCCCTGAGCGCGCCACTGTGATACATTGGAACTCCATGTCGCGCTCCCACGCCGCCCGCCTTGCCGTCAGCCGCCTCGCCTGGATTGAGGTGGCCGCCTATGGCGCGCTGGTGTCCGCTGCCCTGCTACTAAGCCTACTGGGCCAAAAGGCGGGCTGAGCGCGTTCATCGTCGTTTCGACAGAATTCCACGGCCCGTATGCACCAGCAACGGGCCGTTTTTCCATCTGTGTTGCTGGTGGTGTTTTACTCCCACAAGGACAAACTCCATGCTCTCGCAACCGCACACCAAGTACCGCGCCGCCGCTCCCGTCGGCCTGTCGAGCCGCACCTGGCCTGACCGGGCCATCACCGAGGCGCCGCGCTGGCTTTCCACCGATCTGCGCGACGGCAACCAGGCGCTGGCGCAGCCCATGGACGCCGCGCGCAAGTTGCGCATGTTCGAGCTGCTGCTGCGGCTGGGGTTCAAGGAAATCGAGGTTGGCTACCCGGCTTCGTCACAGGTCGAATACGCGTTCGTGCGCCGCCTCATCGAGGAAGGCCGCATTCCTGACGACGTGACCATCCAGGTGATGGTGCCCGCGCGCGAGGACCTCATTGAGCAGACAGTGCAGTCGCTGGCTGGCGCGCGGCGTGCCATCGTGCACCTCTACAACGCGGTGGCGCCAGTCTGGCGGCGTGTCGTGTTCGGCATGAACGTCACGCAGACGATGCACCTGATCGAGCGGCATGTCGCGCTGATTCGCCGCCTGACCGATGCCATGCCCGAGACCCAATGGGTCTTGCAGTATTCGCCCGAGACGTTTTCGGCGGCCGAACTCGCCGTTTCGCTCAAGGCTTGCGAAACCGCCATCGCGGCCTGGGGCGAGGGCCGGGAGATCATCATCAACCTGCCCAGCACTGTGGAATGCGCCACGCCCAACGTGTTCGCGGATCAGATCGAATGGATGGCCCGCGCGCTGGCGCGGCACCCGGCGCTCACGCTGTCGGTTCATCCGCACAACGACCGCGGCACCGGCACCGCGGCGGCGGAACTCGCGCTGATGGCGGGCGCGCGGCGGGTTGAGGGCTGCCTGTTCGGCAACGGCGAGCGCACCGGCAACCTCGATCTGGTCAACGTCGCTTTGAACCTCTACACCCAAGGCGTCTCGCCGGGGCTGGATTTCTCGGCCATCGACGAGGTGCGCCGCACCGTCGAGCACTGCAACCAGTTGCCGGTTGCGGCGCGCCATCCCTATGCGGGCGATCTGGTCTACACCGCGTTTTCGGGCACGCACCAGGACGCCATCCGCAAAGGCCTGGCGGCGCACTCGGAGGGCGGCCAGTGGGAAGTCCCGTACCTGCCCATCGACCCGCGCGACCTGGGGCGCAGCTATGACGCGGTCATCCGCGTGAACAGCCAGTCCGGCAAGGGCGGCATCGCTTACCTGCTGGAGCGCGACCATGGGCTGGTGCTCTCGCGCGAGCGCCAGCGCTCGCTCGGCGGCCTGGCGCAGCGCGTCATGGATGCCGAGGGCCGCGAGCTCACGTCCGCTGACCTGCTGGCGCTGTACCGCCTCCAGCACACCCCCTACGAGGCCGCCAATGGCGCCGCGGCGCAGGCACAATCGGGCGCCGAGGCGGCCTGAGCCTTTTCCGTGGACCGACACCGATGTTTCCCCTGTCCCATTCCCCATTCCGCATCACCTCCAGGAGCGCTTCATGACCGACCAATTGATCATTTTCGACACCACCTTGCGCGACGGCGAGCAATCCCCCGGCGCCAGCATGACGCGCGACGAAAAGTTGCGCATCGCGCGCCAACTGGAGCGCCTGAAGGTGGACGTCATCGAGGCCGGTTTCGCTGCCTCGTCCAACGGTGATTTCGAGTGCGTCAAGGCAATCGCCAACGTCATCAAGGATTCCACGATCTGCTCGCTCTCGCGCGCCAACGACCGTGACATCGCGCGCGCCGGCGAGGCGCTCAAGGGCGCCGCGCGCGGCCGCATCCACACCTTCATCGCCACCAGCCCGCTGCACATGGAGAAAAAGCTGCGCATGACGCCCGACGAGGTGTTCGAGCAGGCCAAGCTGGCGGTGCGCTTTGCCCGCAACCTGATGAGCGACATCGAGTTCAGCGCCGAGGACGGCTACCGCAGCGACATCGACTTCCTGGCCCGCGTGTGCGAGGCGGTGATCAAGGAAGGCGCCACCACCATCAACATTCCCGACACGGTCGGCTACGCGATCCCCGAGCTCTACGGCCAATTCATCAAGACACTGCGTGAAAAGGTGCCCAACAGCGACCAGGCCATCTGGTCCGTGCACTGCCACAACGATCTGGGCATGGCGGTGGCCAATTCGCTCGCGGGCGTGAAGATCGGCGGCGCAAGGCAGATCGAATGCACCATCAACGGGCTGGGCGAGCGCGCGGGCAACTGTTCGCTGGAAGAAATCGTGATGGCGGTGAAGACGCGGCGCGACTACTTCGGGCTCGTCCTGGGCATCGACACCTCTCAGATCGTTCCTGCCAGCCGCATGGTGAGCCAGACCACCGGCTTCGTCGTGCAGCCCAACAAGGCCGTGGTGGGCGCCAATGCCTTCGCGCACGCCAGCGGCATTCACCAAGATGGCGTGCTCAAGGCGCGCGATACCTACGAAATCATGCGCGCCGAGGACGTGGGCTGGAGCGCCAACAAGATCGTGCTGGGCAAGCTCTCGGGCCGCAACGCCTTCAAGCAGCGTCTGCAGGAGCTCGGCGTCACGCTCGAATCAGAAGGCGAGATCATGGCCGCGTTCGCCAAATTCAAGGAACTGGCCGACCGCAAGAGCGACATCTTCGACGAAGACATCCTGGCGCTGGTCAGCGACGAGAGCGTGACGGCCGAAAAGGAGAAGTTCGGCTTCCTCTCGCTGTCGCAGCGCAGCGAAACCGGCGAAATGCCGCACGCGGCCATCGTCTTCACGGTGGACGGTCGCGAGGTGAGGTCGGAGTCCGACGGCAACGGCCCGGTGGATGCTTCGCTCAAGGCCATCGAGCGCGAGGTCAAGAGCGGCGCTGAGATGGTGCTGTACTCGGTCAACGCCATCAGTGGCTCGACCGAAAGCCAGGGCGAAGTGACGGTGCGCCTGCAAAACAGCGGGCGCGTGGTCAACGGCGTGGGGGCTGACCCGGACATCGTGGTTGCGTCAGCCAAGGCCTACCTGTCGGCGTTGAACAAGCTGCAGTCGCAGGCTGAACGCGTCGCGGCGCAGGGCTGAACGCCGACGCTATTGGAATCAGCGTCAAGAATATCTCGCAACATGATGATGTTGCGAGATTTTTTTGTTTCGC
>DAIOSZ010000052.1:0-19441 GCA_036752305.1 Burkholderiaceae bacterium | reverse complement strand
GGCGACGAAGCGCACGTCGGGCTTGTCGATGCCCATGCCGAAGGCGATGGTGGCGGTCATCACCAGGCCGTCCTCGCGCAAGAAGCGGTCCTGGTGACGCTGGCGCACCTCGGCATCCAGCCCGGCGTGGTAGGGCAGCGCGGCCACGCCGGCCTGCACCAGCGCGGCGGCCGTGTCCTCGACCTTCTTGCGCGACTGGCAGTAGACGATGCCGGCCTCGCCTTCGTGTTCACGCTGGATGAAGCGCAGCAACTGGCGCATCGGGTCGCGCTTTTCGGCGATGGCGTAGCGGATGTTGGGCCGGTCGAAACTGGCGACGAAGCCGCGCGCGCCTTGCAGCTGCAGGCGCTCGGTGATGTCGGCGTGGGTGAGCGCATCGGCGGTGGCGGTCAGCGCGATGCGGGGCACGGAGGCGTAGCGCTCGTGCAGCACCGCCAGTTGCCGGTATTCAGGTCGGAAGTCGTGGCCCCATTGGCTCACGCAATGCGCTTCGTCGATGGCAAAGAGCGCCAGCCGGCCGCGCTCGTGCAGCGAATCGAGTTGCGCCAGAAAGCGCGGCGTGGTCACGCGCTCGGGCGCGGCGTACAGCAGCGTGAGTTCCTCGCGCAGCAGGCGGCGCTCGACCTGGTGGGCCGCGTCGCCGCTGAGCGACGAGTTGAGGTAGGCCGCCGCCACGCCCGCCTCGGCGAGCGCGCCCACCTGGTCGTGCATGAGGGCGATGAGCGGCGAGACGACGATCGTCACGCCGTGCCCGTCGCGCTGGCGGGCGATGGCCGGAATCTGGTAGCACAGGCTCTTGCCGCCGCCGGTGGGCATGAGAACCAGCGCGTCGCCGCCGGCGCGCACATGCGCGCAGATGGCGGCTTGCTCGCCGCGGAACGCCTCGTAGCCGAAGACCTCGCGCAGCAGATCGGTCAGGCCGTCGGAACCCTGCGTCAAGGCTACATCTGCTGCCACGGCAGGCCGTCGAAGCGCCAGCCGTTGAGCGTGGAGCGGTGAAAGCCGGCGTCCAGCGATCCCTCGAAGCCGTGCACCACGTTCACCACGTTGGTGAAGCCGGCCGCCTCCAGCGCCAGGCCGGCGTCGCCCGAGCGCTTGCCGCTGCGGCACAGCAGGACGACGCAGCGCGTCTTGTCGCCGTCGGCCTCGCGAAGCACGGCCTCGGTGAAGGCGGGCGGGTTGGGCGTCAAGTCGGGAAATTCATACCAGGGGATGTTCTCCACGCCCGGCGGTCGGCCCACGTAGAGCGATTCGATTTCCATCCGGACGTCGATGAACACGGCTTGGGCGTCGCGTTGGACGAGGTCCCAGGCTTCGGTAGGCAGTAGGTCGCGCATGGCGGGTATTTTCAGGTAAAGACTCTCGGCCGCTCAGCCCTGGGCCTGCCAGCGCTGCCAGCCGGTCCAGGTTTGCCCCACTTCCACGCGCAGCGGTGCCAGCACCTGGGCGGCTTCCACGCAGAGCATGGCGCGCCAGCCATCGGGCGGCATGTCGCTCAGTTGCGCGCAGCGCGCGGGGCCGGGGTTCCAGACCACGGATTGCGCCCAGGACGCGCTTTGCGTGACGGCCAGCCGGTGCCCGCCCTCGCGCAGCTCCAGCGGGGCTTCGCTGCCGCCACGGGTGTAGACGCGGTCGAATTCGTCGCCAAAGCGCTGCTCGGCCGCGGCCCGGGCCTGGGTGTCGGCCACGGTGTCCCATTCGGGCGCGCCCTCCAGGCCAGACAGCCGTGCCTGGGTGGCGTCGTCCACCGCAAAGTAGCTGTGCAGCGCGCCGGTGAAGGGCAGCGGCAGCGGGCCGCTGTTGGTCACCGCCAGCGTCAGTTGGCATTCGCCGGGCCGCAGCGCGATGATCAGGCGCGCGGTGAACGGGTAGGGCCAGGCCGGCCAGGTGTTGATGCCGGCGCGCAGCGTCAGGGTCTGCGTGAGCGCCTCGCCGTCGCCCTCTGGCGGATCGAGCGTCCAGGCCAGGTTGCGCGCAAAGCCGTGCTTGGGCAGGCGTGGCGTGACGGTCGCGGGAGCGCGCTCGTTGAACTGTGGAAAACACACCGGGACACCGCCCCGGATGGCGCTGCGCCCGTCGAACACGGCGCGCGGACTCAGGTACAGGCGCTCGCGCCCGCCCGCCACCCACGACAGCACCTGCGCGCCCTGCGCCGCCAGGGTCAGCCGGTCGCCGCCGGCCAGCCGCAGCACGCGGGCGCTCTGGCCGCGAAAGAGGATGTCGTCGTGGTGAGAGGTCATGGCGCATCCAATGTGCTGACGCGCTCGAATGCGATGCGCCCGCGCGTGCGCCGGTAGACCATCAGATTCATGCCGAGTGTGTTGAGCAGGGGAAGCCTGGCCCGCGCGGCCGGCCCATCGGGCAGCACCAGGACGCGGCGCGCGTGCCCCCAGCCACATTCGACCCGCAGCCGATGCTCATAGGCCAGCAGTTGTCCGATGGCGGTGTGGATGTCCTGCGAACTGGTGCCGGTCTTCAACTCGAACAGCTCGCACCGAGCGTCCGCCGAGCCCGCCGGGCGGGCTGAGCAGTCGTGAGGGTTGTTGTCCAGCCCCTCGTAGCGTTGCTCCTGAAGGTGCCGCGCCAGCGCGCTCATGACGCGACCATGCTCGGCGTCCGGGACGTATCCCGAGGGCGAAACCGCGCCATGCCGGCCCGCGAACTCGGGGCTGAAAGACGGCTGGCGCGTGGGCGGGGCGCGCCGCGCCGAGGTGGCCCGGTTTGCGGTCAGGTATTTCGTGCCCTCCAAAGTGCCCAGGCCACTGAACGCGAGCAAGCCTGACACGGCCGTGTGCCCCAACTCCCGAAAGGCGCCCTCGACGAACAGCGCGCGGCGTGCCTTGACCGGCGAAGCCGTCGCCCGCAGCTCGTCTTCGTATCCGACATAGCGGCCCGCCATGACGTCGACGCGGCCCGGCTGCCCGAAGGCGTCAATAAGCAGGATCACGCTATCGATGCGGCGCAGGCGATGGTCCGAGACGGCCCACCAGTCGGTGCGTCCCAGGGGCAGGTTGGCGCGGTTGCGCTCATAGGAGGCTTCATGTCTGGCGGGCAGGCGGAAGACCGCCGCGCTTTGACAGCCTTCGAGCACGGGATCGCGAAAAGCGTCCGAGAGCCGGTGCATGCGGGCTTGGGGTGGGCGCGCGCTCAGGCCTGAGCGGCCAATTCATCCGCCCGCGCCTGCGCCGCCCGCAGGTCCAGCGCGCCGGCGTAGATGGCGCGGCCGCAGATCACGCCCTCGATGCCTTCGGACGCGACGGCGCACAGCGCCTCGATATCGCCCATGCCGGCCAGCCCGCCGGAGGCGATGACGGGGATGGTGAGCGCGCGCGCCAGCGTGACCGTGGCCTCGATGTTGATGCCCGCGAGCATGCCGTCGCGGCCGATGTCGGTGTAGATGATCGATTCGACGCCCCAGTCCTGGAACTTGCGCGCCAGGTCCACCACCTCGTGTCCGGTGAGCTTGCTCCAGCCGTCGGTGGCGACCTTGCCGTCCTTGGCGTCCAGCCCGACGATGATGTGGCCGCCGAAGGCGATGCAGGCGTCCTTGAGAAAGCCCGGGTTCTTGACCGCCGCTGTGCCGATGATCACGTAGCGCAGACCGGCGTCCAGGTATTTCTCGATCGTGTCCAGGTCGCGGATGCCGCCACCGAGCTGCACCGGGATTTCCTCGCCCACGGTCTGGAGAATCGCCCGGATGGCCGCCAGATTCTGCGGTTTGCCGGCAAAGGCGCCGTTCAAGTCCACCAGGTGCAGGCGCCGGGCGCCGGCGTCCAGCCAGCGCCGGGCCATGGCGGCAGGGTCTTCGCCGAAGGTGGTGGCCTGGTCCATGTCGCCCTGAACGAGGCGCACGCAGTGTCCGTCTTTGAGGTCGATGGCGGGAATGCAGAGCATGATGACGCGAAACTCAAGGGTTCCAGGAAAGAAAGTTGCGGTACAGCTGCAGCCCTTGGGCCGCGCTTTTTTCGGGGTGAAACTGGGTGGCGAAAATGTTATCGCGGGCAATGGCGCTGGCGAACGGGGCGCCGTAGTCGGTGGTGCCCGCGCAATGTGCAGGATTGCGCGGCACGGCGAAATAACTGTGCACGAAGTAGTAGTAGCTGCCATCCGGCACGCCGGCCCACAGCGGATGCGGCGCGCCGCCCGCGCCGGGCGTCTGGTGGACGCGGTTCCAGCCCATCTGCGGCACCTTGTAGCGGCTGCCGTCGTTTTGCAGGCGGCCGGCGAGCTCAAAGCGGCGCACCTCGCCGTGGATGAGCCCCAGCCCCGGCGTTCCCTGGCCCGATACGCCTTCGGCGGAATGGTCCAGCAGCATCTGCATGCCCACGCACACGCCAAAGAGCGGCTTGCGCGCGGCGGCGTCGAGCACGGCGGGCAGCAGGCCGGATTCGGCCAGTTCGCGCATGCAGTCGCCGATGTGGCCTTGACCCGGCAGCACCACGCGGGAGGCTTCGAACACCTCGTCGGGCCGCGCGGTCACGCGCACGCTCACGCCGGTGCCCTGCGCCGCGTGCAGCACGGCCTGGGCCACCGAGCGCAGGTTGCCCGAGCCGTAATCGACGACGGCGACGCTGGCGGGGCTCATGGGGCGGCTTCCGGGTGAACTTCAAAAATCATAGCTGCCCGTGGTCGATTTCAAAGCGATTCGACGTGTTTTTATACCAAAATTGGCTACAAACTGCCCTTGGTGGAGGGGATTGAGCCTGCCGCGCGCGCGTCGGCCGCGAGCGCCATGCGCAGCGCGCGGCCAAAGGCCTTGAACACGGTTTCGCACTGATGGTGCGCGTTGACGCCACGCAGGTTGTCCACGTGCAGCGTGACCAGCGCGTGGTTGACGAAGCCCTGGAAGAACTCGTGCACCAGTTGCGTGTCGAGCCCGCCGATCATGGCGGCGGTGAACGGCACGTTGAGCGTCAGGCCCGGGCGGCCGGAAAAATCGACCACCACGCGCGAGAGCGCTTCGTCCAGCGGTACGTAGGCGTGGCCGTAGCGGCTGATGCCCCGCTTGTCGCCCACGGCTTGTGCGATGGCCTGGCCGAGCGTGATGCCTACGTCTTCCACGCTGTGGTGGCCGTCGATGTGCAGGTCGCCTTCGCAGCGCACCAGCAGATCGATGAGGCCGTGGCGCGCCACCTGATCGAGCATGTGGTCGAAAAAACCGATGCCGGTGGACAGCTCGCTGCGGCCGGTGCCGTCGAGGTTGACGCGCACGGTGATGCGGGTTTCCGCCGTCTGGCGGGATACGTCGGCGATGCGGGGGGTGGTCATAGCGAGGCTTGCAGCGCCGACAACTGGGCGCGGTTTTCATCCGGCGTGCCCACCGTCAGGCGCAGGCAGTTGGCGAGCATGGGGTGCATTGTAGAAACGTTCTTGACGAGCACGCCATGCGATTTCATGCCGGCGAACACGCGCACGGCATCGGGCACGCGCACCAGGATCATGTTGGCCTCGCTGGGAAACACGGTGACGCCCGGCAGCGCGCCCAGCGCCACCATCAGTTCACCCCGCGCGGCGCGGATGGCAGCGGCCTGCGCGGCGAACACCGCCTCGTGCTCCAGCGCGAACAGCGCGCACTCGGCGTTGAGCACGCTCACGTTGTACGGCGGGCGCACCTTGTCGAACTCGTGGATCAGCGCGGCCTCGCCCATCAGGTAGCCCAGGCGGACGCCGGCAAGCCCGAACTTGGAGAGCGTGCGCATCACCAGCACGTGGCGGTGGGCGGCGCGGTCGGCCTTGACCTCGTCGAGCCAGGTGCGGGCCGCAAAGGGCTGGTAGGCCTCGTCGATCACCACCAGGCCGCCTTGCGCGCGCTGCGCGGCGATGATGCGCGCCATCGCCTCGCGCTCCCACAGCGTGGCCGTGGGGTTGTTGGGATAGGCCAGGTAGACGATGGCCGGGCGATGGCGCTCAATGGCGGCGCACATGGCCGGGGCATCGAGCGCAAAGTCCGCGCCGAGCGGCACGGCGTGAAACGCCAGACCCTGCAGTTGCGCGCTCATCGCGTACATCACGAAGCCGGGTTGCGGCGCGAGGATGGAGGCGCCGGGCAGGTCGCAGGCCAGGGCCAGCAGCGAAATCAGTTCATCCGAGCCGTTGCCCAGCATCAGCGCCCAGCCCTCGGGCAGCGCGGCGTGGCGCGCCAGCGCGGTCTTCAGGTCTTCGAGCCGCGCGCCAGGATAGCGGTTGATGGCCAGCGCTCCCAGGCGGGCGCCGAGCGCGGCCTGCAGTTCGAGCGGCAGCGGATAGGGGTTCTCCATCGCGTCGAGCTTGACGAAGCCGCGCGAATCCTGAACCGCATAGGCGTGCATGGACTGCACGTCGGCGCGCAGGCGGGCTAGCGCGGGCAGGGTCGATGGGGGATTGGGAGTGTTCATGGTGCGGCGGCGAGCAGGTCTTCGGGCGAGAGGAGGAAGGGGTTGACGGTCTGGATCGCATCCATCCGCTGGCCATGCGGCAGGGCCTCGGTGAGCAGATAGCGGCAGCCGCTGTGCGCGGCGGCTGCCACGACGAGCGCGGTCCAGTAGTCCGTGCCGTGGCGGGCCTCGACACCCCAGGCAGTCTCGACGGTTTGGTGATCGATCTGCCAGGGCTGCCATTGCTGGTAGCGGCGCACCTTGGCGCGCGCGTCGCCCGGGCCGAGCGGCTGTGCCAGGCTCGGGTGCGTGGCGCCGACGTAGTACTCGTGCAGTACCTGGGTGCTCAAGGCGCCGCAGCGCCGCGCCCACAGCGCATCGAGCCAGCGCGCCGCCTGCGCCTGCCGTGCCGCGTCGCGCCGGTCGTCGGCGCACAGCAGCACCGGGGCGTCAACGAAGACGCTCGGCTGGCCGGGCATTGATCGCCTCGCGGTTGAGAGCAGGGCCGTCGCCCGAACACAGCCGCGTGGTGTCGGCCTGCCATTCACGGTACGCGCGCTGGTAGGCGTCGTCGCGGCGCATCTTCTCCTGCAGCATCTGTCCGACCAGGCGCGAGACGCTGGTGCCCCGCCGCGCTGCCTCCACCCGCGTCCATTCGAGCACGCTGTCCTCGACGGTGATGGTGACGTTTTTCATGGCATCGAGTCTACACGAAGTTCGTGTAACACGAAGTTCGTGTTTTGTTTGGAGGCGAGACTCAAGGAGGCCCGGCGAATGCGCGCGCTCCGGATTTAGAGATCCGCGCGGCCCGAGAGTTTTTTCAGCCTTGCCTCAGCCTCACCTCAAGGGTGTCGCCTCTGCCGCGCCGTAGCCAGTTGGTTGGCCGAGCGCACGCGCGCGGCCAACGCCAGCGCCAGGTTGGTGAGCAGGCGCTGCACGATGGCCGGGTGCTCGCGGGCCAGTTGCTCGTAGGCGGCGCGGGTGAGCACGGCGGCGCAGACCGAGGTCTGCGCCTCGACCGTGGCCGAGCGGGGCGCGGCATCGAGGAAGCCCATCTCGCCGACCGTGGCGCCACGCCGCACGCCTGCCAGCCGCACGCGGCCGCCACCGGGCGCGGGGACGAATACGCTGGCGCTGCCCTCCAGCACCAACATCATCGCGTCGCTGGCGCCACCGGCGGTGAGCAAGGCCTCGCCGGGGGAAAAGCGCTGCTCGGGCATCGCGTCCTGCAGCACCCGCACTTCGTCGGGCGACAGGCCGGCGTACAGCGAGAGCAGTGCATCGCCCTCGGCGTCGCCGGACGGCGCATCGGTGTGCATCAGCAGGTGGTTTTCGGCCAGTTCCAGCGCATGGTCCAGGTCCGGCGCAAGCTGCACGCCTTGCATCGAGTCGAACAGCAGCGCGCGCAGGTCGGCGGGCAAATGGCGTGCGCCGGCATGGACCACCGGCACGCCGCGCGCAAGCGCCTGGCGTTCAAACTTCTGCATGGCCTGCACCACGCTGGTGTCCACATGGTCGGCGCCGCTCCAGTCCACCACCATCACCTTGCCTTCGGCGAGTGGCTGCGCGAGTGCCCGGGTCAGCGCGTGCGCGGCGCCAAAGAACAGGTCGCCTTGCAGTTCGACGACGCGCATCGAACGGCCTTCGGCCGTCAGGCGCTCCAGGTCGGTGCGCGAGCGCGCGCAGTTGGAGCGCAGTTCCAGCCCGGTCCACACGGCGTGCACGGGGCTGCGCGCATGGCGCACGGCGAACAGCGTCACCCCCAGCATCAGGCCGACCAGCACCGCCACGCCGGTGTTGAACAGCACCGCGGAGACCGTGACGGCGGCAATCAGTGCCAGGTCTTCGCCGGCGTTGCTGGGCGGTGGCGGGCCGCGTGCCCAGTCGCGCAGGTACAGCAGGCGGCGCCGGTCAATCAGCAGATCCGCCTCGCCCAGCAGCACGCCGGCAATGGCGGCCAGCGGCACCCAGCCGAGCACGCCAGTGGCGTAGATGGTCAGCATCAGGGCGCCGCACAGCCGCATCAGCCGTGGAGAAAAGTCCGTCGCCGAGCGCAGTGCCATGGTGGAGGCCTGCGTCGAACCTGCCAGCGGCGCGCCGCCCAGTGCCCCGCCGAACACCGTTGCGGCGCTGAGCATGAGGTGGTCAATGGACCGGGGCTCGGGCCGTTCGTCCAGGTGCGAGATCGCCTGCGTGGTGACCGTGGTGTTGATGAACATCATCACGGCGAGGATGGCTGCGCTCGGCACCAGCGTGGCGCCCAGGCTGGCCCAAGGCAGGTCGGGTGAGGCGAGGGCCCGCCAGTCGGCGGCCAGCAGGGGCAGAGACCAGGTGGCGGTTGCGCCTTCGGCCACTCGCGCGGTGGACTCGCCTCCCGTCAGCGCCAGCAGGCCGGCCAGCGTGCCGGCGAGCAGGCCCAGCGCGGGTGCCGACCACTGCGGCCGCCAACGGCGAATCGCCAGCGCCGTGCCGGCGGTGATCAGCGCGATGGCGATCGGCGTGGCGGCGTGTCCTGGCCCGCTGGCCAGGCCCCACAGCGCCTTGGTTTGCGAAATGATCATCGCGCAGGCTGTGGCGTTGGCAAAGCCCACGAAAACCGGTGTGGGAATGAAGCGCGTGAGCCGGTCGGCGCGAGCGGCATAAAGCAGGCCGATGAACACCCCGGCGAGCGCAGACACCAGGCAGAGGAAGGCCAAGCGGGTGCCGGGCGTGTCCGCCAGCCCCCATGCGGGCGCGAGGCTGGATGCACGCTCCACCACGGCGGCCAGCGTGGTGGCCTCGAACAGCCGCGCCGAAAACACCACCGGCCGAGTCGAGCGCGCCGTCACCGCATGCAGCAGCGCCAGCGAGACGATGGTGGCGCAGGTGCCCATGGCCAGCGCCTCGGCGCCCCAGGCCCCAAATAGAATGGCGACGCAACCCAGGCTAAGCGGAATCGAGAACAACGCGCCGTCCAGCGCGCCCATCAGATCGCGCCGCCAAGCATCCGAGCGGCCGGGGTAGGGATCCGCGCTCACGAAGGAAATGCTACTGAATCAGTAGCTGCTTGTGGCGATTTCCATTGGTCTTGAGGCGGATCTGCGGCCAAAGCAGGCAGCGCCGAGGCGATCACGCCGCCCCCAAGGCAAACCTCGCCGTCATAGAGCACCGCGCTCTGTCCCGGTGTCACAGCCCATTGCGGCTCTGAAAAGGTCAGGTGGAAACCGTCGCCCGCGGCTGGCGCGAACGCACAGGCCGAGTCCTGCTGGCGGTAGCGCGTCTTGGCGGACAGCAGGCCGGTTGGCGGTGGATGGCCGGCCACCCAGCTCGCATCGGCGAAGTCGAGCGCGGCGGACAGCAGCCACGGGTGGTCGTGCCCGCGCACCACCACCAGGCGGTTGCGTTCGAGGTCCTTGCGCGCCACGAACCAGGGCTGGTGCTCGCCGCCGCCGCGTTGCGCGCCCTTGTCCTTCACGCCGCCGATGCCCAGGCCCTGGCGCTGGCCGAGTGTGTAGAACGACAGGCCCAGATGCCGGCCCAGCTTGCGCCCGCGCTCGTCCACGATGTCGCCGGGCGCCGAGGCGATGTAGCGGCCGAGGAATTCGCGAAACGGCCGCTCGCCGATGAAGCAGATGCCGGTGGAGTCCTTTTTTCGGGCGTTGGGCAGGCCGATCTCGGCGGCCAGGCGTCGCACCTCGGTCTTGGGCAGTTCGCCGACCGGAAACAGCGTGCGCGCCAGTTGCGCCTGCGTCAGACGGTGCAAAAAGTAGCTCTGGTCCTTGGTCGGGTCCAGGCCCTTGAGCAGCTCGAAACGCCCCGTTTCGCGGTTTTCGCGCACCCGGGCGTAGTGGCCGGTGGCGATCTTCTCGGCGCCCAGGCGCATCGCGTGGTCGAGAAAGGCCTTGAACTTGATCTCGGCGTTGCACAGCACGTCCGGATTGGGCGTGCGCCCCGCCTGGTACTCGGTGAGAAAGGCGGAAAAAACCCGGTCCTTGTAGTCGGCGGCAAAGTTGACATGTTCGATCTCAATGCCGATCACGTCAGCCACCGCGGCGGCGTCGACGAAATCCGCGTTGGACGAACAGTACTGGCCATCGTCGTCGTCTTCCCAGTTCTTCATGAAGATGCCGACAACCTCATGCCCCTGCTGCTTGAGCAGCCAGGCACTCACCGACGAATCCACGCCACCCGACAGGCCCACCACCACGCGCTGCTTTCTCATAGGCCGGCGATTATCCCGCCGGGTTGGGGCGTCATCGAGACAAACCCTGCGGGAACCCCGCCGCTTTTGGCCTTATATTGCCCGCTGCATTCTTATCCAAGAGGATCTCCGCCGATGAAACGCCGTGCCCTGATTCCCGCCCTGGCCTTGCTCGCCGCCCTTGCCGCGCCGCTGGCCGCGCAGGCGCAGAACAATGTGCTGCGCGTCGTGCCGCATGCCAACGTGACGATCCTCGATCCGATCTGGACGACGGCCTTCGTCACGCGCAACCACGGCTACATGATCTACGACACGCTCTTTGGCACCAATCTGGCGGGCCAGATCAAGCCGCAGATGGTGGACAAATGGAACGTCTCCAAGGACAACCTGATCTGGACGTTCACGCTGCGCGACGGCCTGGAGTTCCACGACGGCAAGCCGGTGACCAGCGAGGACGTGGCCGCCAGCCTCAAGCGCTGGGCCAGCCGCGACAGCTTTGGCGGCGTCATGGCCAAGAGCGTGGACGCCTGGGAAACGCCGGACGCCAAGACCCTTGTCATCAAGCTCAAGCAACCCTTCGGCGTGATGCTCGAGGCGTTGGGCAAGCCCTCGTCCAACGTGCCCTTCATCATGCCCGCGCGCATTGCCGCCACGCCCGGCAGCGAGCAGATCAAGGAACACATCGGCTCCGGTCCGTTCAAGTTCGTCGCCAATGAATACAAGCCCGGCGAGCGCCTGGTCTACGTGAAGAACGACAAGTACAAATCGCGCGCCGAGGCGCCGGACGGCACCACGGGCGGCAAGCCGGTCTACACCGACCGGGTCGAGTGGGTCATCATCCGCGACCCGCAGACCCAGTTCAACGCGCTGGTGGCCGGAGAGGTCGATATCGTCGAGCAGCCGACCTTCGAGCAGTACGCCTCGCTGAAGGCGCAGAAGGACATCAAGATCGTCGATGCGCAGCCGGCGGGCCTGCAGTTCATCTTCCGCTTCAACCATCTGCATGCGCCTTTCGACAACGTGAAGATCCGCCAGGCCGCGATGCTCGCGCTTGGCCAGGAGCAGCACCTGCGCACCCAGGTCGGCGCGCCCGGCATGTACCGGTATTGCCGCAGCATGTACCCCTGCGGCACGCCGTACGCGAGTGACGCCACTGGCATCTACACCGGCATGGCCGACGCCAAGAAGGCCGCCGCGCTGCTCAAGGAGGCCGGCTACGATGGCAAGCCCGTCGTGCTGATGCGCCCCACCGACCTGGCCAGCATCGCCAAGCTGCCCCTGGTGGCCAAGCAGCAGTTGGAAGCCGCCGGCTTCAAGGTGGACATGCAGCAGATGGACTGGCAGACCCTGGTGGCCCGCCGCGCCAAGAAGGACGCGCCGGACAAGGGCGGATGGAACGCCTTCATGACCGCCTGGACGGCCGGGGACATTCTCAACCCGCTCACCATGGCGATGATGAACGCCGCGGGTGACAAAGGCTGGTTCGGCTGGCAGGACGACAAACCGATCGAGGATCTCAAGGTCAAGTTCGCCCAGTCCACCAGCGACGCCGAGAAGAAGAAGCTCGCCGAGCAGATCCAGCTTCGCGCCATGGAGACCGCCAGCCATGTTCCGCTGGGCCAATACAACAACCCGGCTGCCGTGCGTCAGAACGTCAATGGCCTGGTGCCGGGCGGGGCTCAGGTGTACTGGAACATCAAGAAGAACTGATCGCCCCAGCGCCTGAAAGCGCGCGCTCCGCCCCGGGGCGCGCCCGCCAGCCTTGCTGCGCTTCCTCCTTACCCGTCTCGCCGCCGTCCTGCCCGTTCTGCTGGTGGTGGCGGTCGTAGTGTTCCTGATCCTGCGGCTCACGCCGGGCGATCCGGCGGCGGTGATCGCCGGCAACAACGCGACCAACGAGGACATCGAGCGCATCCGCGAGCAGCTTGGTCTGACCAAACCGCTGTGGCAGCAGTTCGGCATCTGGTTGGGCGACCTGCTCAAGGGTGACCTGGGTTACTCGTTCTATCTCAACAAGCCGGTGACCGAGCTGATCGCCCAGCGCATCGAGCCCACGCTGTCGCTGGCCGCCGGCACCTTGTTGATCGCCATCGCGCTGGCGATTCCGCTGGGCACGCTGGCTGCCTGGCGCATGGGCGGCTGGCTCGACCGGCTGCTGTCGGTGTTTTCGGTGGCGGGGTTTTCGGTCCCGGTGTTCGTCACCGCCTACGTGCTGATCTACCTTTTTGCGCTCAAGTTCGACTGGTTTCCGGTGCAGGGCTACCGGCGCCTGTTCGGCCCGGGCAGCGGCGGCGTGGGCGACTGGCTGCGGCACCTGGTGCTGCCCTGGGTCACGCTCTCGACGATCTACGTCGCGCTGATCGCCCGCGTCACACGCGCCAGCGTGTCCGAGGCGCTGACCGAGGACTACATCCGCACCGCGCGCGCCAAGGGGCTGCCGGAGCGCGCCGTGCTGCTGCGCCACGCGCTGGCAAACGCGGCCATTCCGGTGGCCACCGTCATCGGCATCGGCGTGGCGCTGTTGATCGGCGGCGTGGTGGTCACCGAGACGGTCTACGCGATTCCCGGGCTGGGCTCGCTCACGGTGGACGCGGTGCTCAACCGCGACTTCCCGGTGATCCAGGGCGTGGTGCTGTTCTTCAGCGTGCTGTACGTGCTGGTCAATCTGCTGGTGGACATGAGCTATCTGGTGCTCGATCCGCGCATCCGATATTGAACGCATGACCGCCGCGCTCGCCAGACTCTGGGCCAACACCGCCGTGCGTGTGGGCGTGTCGGTGCTGGCGCTGCTGGTGCTGCTGGCGCTGGCCGCGCCGCTCTTGGGTACCGTCGATCCGGCGGCCATGGATTCCGCGCACATCAACACCGCCAGCGGCACGCGCGGCGAGTTCTCGTTCATCGACGGCACCACCGTGGCGCATACCTTCTGGTTTGGTGCAGACAGCTTTGGCCGCGACATCTACAGCCGCGTGATGTACGGCACCCGGGTGTCACTGCTGGTGGGCCTGTTCACGGCGGCACTGGCGGTTGCGCTGGGCGGCCTGCTGGGCATGCTGGCGGGATACTTCCGCGCGGTTGACGCGGTGCTGATGCGCGTCATGGACGGCTTGATGGCGATCCCGGCGATCCTGCTGGCCATCGCGCTGGTGGCCGCGCTGGGCGCCAAGCTCTGGACGGTGGTCGTGGCCATCGCGATTCCCGAAGTGCCGCGCGTCACGCGGTTGGTGCGCTCGCTGGTGCTCACATTGCGCGAAGAGCCGTTCGTCGAGGCCGCCAAGGCGCTGGCCACACCTACGCCGGTGATCCTGTGGCGGCACATCCTGCCCAACGCGCTGGCGCCGCTGATCGTCCAGGGCACCTTCATCGCCGCCAGCGCTGTGCTCACCGAAGCCATCCTGAGCTTCCTCGGCCTGGGCCTGCCGCCCGACATTCCCACCTGGGGCAACATCATGGCCGAGGGCCGCGTGCAGTTCTCGCAGTACCCCGGCAACGTGCTGTTTCCGGCGTTGTTTCTGGTACCCACGGTGCTGGCCATCAATCTGCTCGGCGACGGCCTGCGCGACGTGCTGGACCCCAAATTCGCCAAGCGCACATGAGCCGCGTCGTGACGAGCGAACCCGTCCTGTGCATCGACCGCCTGCGCGTCGCGCTGCCGCCCGGCGGCGACCGCCCGTTTGCGGTGCAGGATGTGAGCCTGGGCATCCTGCCGGGGCAGACGCTGTGCGTGGTGGGCGAGTCGGGCAGCGGCAAGTCGGTGATGGCGACCGCGGTGATGGGGCTGCTGGCCAAGGAGCTCAAGCCGATGGCTGGCCGCGTCGCGCTCAAGGGCGAATCGCTGCTCGACGCCGCGCCCGCGCGCCTGCGCGAGCTGCGCGGGCGGTCCATGGGCATGGTTTTCCAGGAGCCGATGACCGCGCTCAACCCGGTGATGCGCTGCGGCGAGCAAATCGACGAACTGCTGCGCGCGCACACCGATTGGCCCGCCGCCGAGCGCCGCCAGCGAGTGCTCGAAATGCTCGATCACGTGCGCCTGCCCGATCCCGAGCGCATGTACGCCAGCTACCCGCACCAGCTCTCGGGCGGGCAGCGCCAGCGCATCGTCATCGCCATGGCGGTGATCCTAAAGCCCGCGCTGCTCATCTGCGATGAGCCGACCACCGCGCTGGACGTGACCACCCAGCGAGAAATCCTGCGCCTGATCGAGCAGTTGCAGGCCGAGCAAGGTTCGGCCGTGCTCTTCATCACGCACGACATGGGCGTGGTGGCCGACATTGCCGACCAGGTGCTGGTCATGCACCAGGGTCAGGCGGTGGAAATCGGCACGCGCGACGAGGTGCTGCTCGCGCCACGCGCCGAGTACACGCGCATGCTGCTGGCGTCGGTTCCGACGATGACGCCGCCGCCCGCCCGCGCCGTGCCCGAAGGCGCGCCGCGCCTGTTGGGTCAGGCGGTGAGCAAGACCTACGTCAGCCGAGACTGGCGCGGCCGCGCCCGCCACACCGATGCCCTCAAGGACGCCTCGCTCGCGCTGCGCGGCGGCGAGACGGTGGGCGTCGTGGGCGAATCGGGCAGCGGAAAATCGACTTTCGCGCGCTGCCTGATCCGCCTGATCGATCCGACGCAGGGGCGCATTCTCTGGAGCGCCGACGAAGTGGCCGAGCTGCCCGAGCGGCGCCTGCGTCCGCTGCGCCACCGCGTGCAAGTGGTCTTTCAGGACCCGAACCGCTCGCTCAATCCGCGCCGCACCGTGGGCGATTCGCTGATCGAGGGCGCTATGAATTTCGGAGCTACCCGTGCTCAGGCCACGGCCTTGCGCGCGCAGCTTTTGCAACAGGTGAGGCTCGCGCCCGACGCCGCGGCGCGCTATCCCAGCCAGTTTTCCGGCGGCCAGCGCCAGCGTCTGGCCATCGCCCGCGCGCTGGCTTGCAAGCCGCAGGTGTTGGTGGCCGACGAGGCCGTCAGCGCGCTCGACGTCAGCGTGCAGGCGCAGATTCTGAAACTGCTGCGCGACATTCAGGCCGAACTCGGCCTGGGCCTGCTGTTCATCACGCACGATCTGCGCGTGGCGGCGCAACTGTGCGACCGCATCATCGTGATGCGGCGCGGCGAAATCGTCGAGGAAGGGCCGACGGCGGAGGTCTTCGGCTCACCGCGCCACGCCTACACGCAAACGCTGCTGGCGGCGGCGCCCGGCGGACATTTCACGCCCAGGCAATCCACATTCCAGCCATCACCGCCACCGTGAGCACGAACCAGGCGCGGCCTGGGAAAAGCGCGAAATAGTCGTTCATTTTCAGTCTCCCTGGATGGCGTCGCTGCCTGCGTGTCAAGACGCAGAGCGGGTTGTGAACGGCGCCAGTGACAATTATGTCACGAAGCTTCGGGAAAATCCCCCAGAAAATGCGGGCGCGGCGCTGGGCCGGCATGCGGGCCACATCGTTTATGGTCGGGTCCATGAAATCCCACGCCTCTCCCCGCGTTTTCGTCGCGGGCTACCAGCACGAGACCAACACCTTTGCGCCCACGCTGGCCGATTGGAGCGCCTTTCTGCGAGGCGACTCCTTTCCCGCCTACATGCGCGGCGCGCAACTGCTGGACAACACCCGCGGCGTCAACCTTCCCATCGGCGGCTTCATCGACGAGGCCGAGCGCCTGGGCTGGACGCTGATTCCTTCGGCCTGGGCCGGGGCGATTCCCTCGGCGCATGTCACGCAGGGCGCCTTCGAGCGCATTGCCCAGGCCATGGCCGAAGACCTGCGCGAGGCACTCGCCCAGGCGCCGCTGGATGGGATCTACCTCGACCTGCACGGCGCGGCCGTGGCCGAGCACCTGGACGACAGCGAGGGCGAACTGATTGCCCGCCTACGCGCCATTGCCGGACCACGAGTGCCCATCGTCGCCAGCCTGGACCTGCACGCCAACGTCAGTGAGCGCATGCTCGCCGAGGCGGATGCGCTGGCCGCCTACCGCGAATATCCGCACACCGACATGGCCGCCACCGGCGTCATCGCCGCGCGGCTGCTGGAGCAGCGCTGGCGCCTGGGCCGCAAGGCCGCGCTGCATGCGCGGCGGCTGCCCTTCCTGATCGCGCTCAATGCGCAAAGCACCACCATGGCGCCGGCCCGCGAGGTCTACCAGGCGCTGCGCGACATCGAGCGCGAAACCGGCGTCACCCTCAGCTTTACGATGGGTTTCCCCGCCGCCGACGTGCCCTGCTGTGGTCCGGTGGTCTGGGGCCATGGCGACGACGAGTCGGGCACGCGCGCGGCCGTCGAGCGCCTGTACGCCATCGCCGCCGAGCCTGGCCAGTGGCGCCCCGACTGGCTGGAGGCACCGCAAGCCGTGGCACGCGCGCTCGAGCTGGCCGTCAGCGCCACGCAGCCCGTGGTGCTGGCCGACACGCAGGACAACCCCGGCGCAGGCGGTGACTCCAACACCACCGGCCTGCTGCGCGCGCTGCTCGACCAGGGCGCCGGGCGCCGTTTTCCCGGGCGGATCGCGCTGGGCCTGCTGCACGATCCCGAGGCCGCCCGCGCCGCGCACGCGGCAGGCGTCGGCGCGCGCCTGACGCTCGCGCTGGGCAAGGCGGTGCCCACGTTCACCGGCCAGCCCAGCGATCCCCCGGTCAGCGGCGAATTCACCGTCCGCGCGCTCAGCGACGGGCGCTGCACGCTCCCGGGCCCGATGATGACCGGCGTGTCGGTCAACCTGGGCCAGAGCGCCTGCCTGGAACGCGATGGCGTGCTCGTCGCCGTGGTCACCGGTAAAAAGCAGCTGCTCGACCGTGAGCTCCTACGCATGGTGGGCATCGAGCCCGAGCAGATGGCCGTCATTGCGGTAAAGAGCTCCAACCATTTCCGCGCCGATTTCGAGCCCAACGCCAGCGCCGTCATCATCGCCAAGGCCGCCGGACCCATGGCCGCCGACCCGGGCGATTTGCCCTGGACGCGGCTGCCCGCCGGTGTGCGCACCCGGCCGTGAGCGACGCCGCGCTCCTGGCCCGTTGCCACTGCGGCGCCACCTCAATCCTTGGCGAGGCGTCGGCGCAGGGCGCCCTTCACTGCCACTGCGGCCTGTGCCGGCGCCTGTCGGGCGCGGCCTTCACCACATGGGTCAGCCTGCCGGACGCGGGCTCGCGCATCGAGGGCGGGGCGCGGTTGCGCCGCTACGCGGCCACGCCCAACGTCGAGCGCCATTTCTGCGCCCACTGCGGCACGCACCTGTTCACGCGCGACCGCCGCTATCCCGGCGTGCTGGGCGTGCCGGCCGGCGTGTTGACCGGGGCGGTGCCCGCCCCCTCGGGCAACTACTTCTGGCACGACCGCGCGCCCTGGTGCGATGATGCACAGGCGCTGCCGCGCTTTGGCGGCGCGGGCGGTTTCGAGCCGCTTGGCGATGACGACAACGAGGAGCCCCGTCGATGACCCTGTCCCCCGCCGACCTGGCCGACGCCAGCGCCAGCCAGTTGCTTGCCCTGTACCGGGCCGGCCAGGCCAGCCCGGTGGAGGCCACGCGCGCGGTGCTCGCGCGCATCGCCCGGCTCAACCCGGTGCTCAACGCGTTCTGCCTGGTGGACGAGGAGGCCGCGCTCGCCAGCGCCCGCGCCAGCGAGGCGCGCTGGCGGACCGGGCAGAGCGGCGGCCCGCTGGACGGCGTGCCGGCGTCGATCAAGGACCTGATCCTCACGCGCGGCTGGCCCACGCGGCGCGGCAGCCGCGGCATCGACCCGGCCGCGCAGCCCTGGGACGTGGACGCACCGGTCACCGCCCGGCTGCGCGAGGCCGGCGCCGTTCTGCTGGGCAAGACCGCCACGCCCGAATTCGGCTGCAAGGGCGAGACCAATTCGCCGCTCACCGGCATCACGCGCAATCCGTGGAACCCGGCCAAGACGCCCGGCGGATCGTCAGGCGGCGCGGCGGCCGCGGTGGCGGCGGGCATGGGGCCGTTGGCCGTGGGCACCGATGGCGCGGGCAGCGTGCGCATCCCGGCGGCGTTTTGCGGCAACTTCGGCCTCAAGCCCAGCTTCGGGCGCGTGCCGGCCTACCCGCTCTCGCCCTTCGGTACCGTGGCGCACCTGGGGCCGCACACGATGACGGTGCACGACGCGGCGCTGATGATGAACGTGATCAAGCAGCCCGACGCGCGCGACTGGACGGCGCTGCCGCCCGATGCCACTGACTATCTGGCGGACCTGGACGGCGGCGTGCGCGGCCTGCGCGTGGCCTATTCGCCGACGCTGGGCTACGCCCGCCACGTCCACCCCGAAGTGGCGGCGGCGGTGGAGCGCGCGGTGCAGGTGCTGCGCGACCAGGGCGCGGTGGTCGAGGCGCAGGACCCCGGCATCGACGACCCGCTGGAGATCACCACCGGCTTGTGGTTCCTGGGCGCCTGGACCCTGTGGAACGGCCTGACGCCCGCCCAGCAGGCCGTGGCCGACCCGGATTTTGCCGCCGAGGCGCGGCTTGGCGAGCGGCTGTCCGCGCTGGACGTGCAGCGCCTCACGCTGGCGCGCGGCGCGCTGGGCTCGCACCTGCGCCAGTTCATGCAGCGCTGGGACCTGATCGCCACGCCCACGGTGGCCGTGCCCGCGTTCGACGCCCGGCCGGCCGGACATCAGCCGCTCGATCCCGTGAGCATGCTGGGCTGGACGCCGTTTTCCTACCCCTTCAACCTCAGCCAGCAGCCCGCCTGCACCATTCCCTGCGGCCTGACTTCCGATGGCCTGCCCATCGGCCTGCAACTCGTGGGTCGCATGTTCGACGATGCCACCGTGCTGCGCGCTGCCCGCGCGTACGAGAGCGCCTGCCCCATTCCCCGGCCCAACCTGACGGCGCCGTAACCCGTTTTTCAACCACCCCGACTCAACATGAAACTCCCGGAGACCACCCATTCCCGCCGCCCATCCTTT
>DAIOSZ010000051.1:5900-19665 GCA_036752305.1 Burkholderiaceae bacterium | reverse complement strand
TGCGCGGCATCACCAACCTGTCCAGCGGCAAGATGGGCTTTGCCATTGCCCGCGCGGCGCGCGAGGCGGGCGCACAGGTGACGCTGGTGGCCGGCCCCGTGCACCTGCCGACGCCGCGCGCCGTGGCGCGCGTGAACGTGCGCTCGGCGCGCGACATGCTGGAGGCGGTGCAGGGCTGCGTGAACGCCAGCGACCTGTTCATCGCCACGGCGGCCGTGGCGGATTGGCGGCCGGCGAACGCGGCTGATCAGAAAATCAAGAAAGATGGCAGCGGCAAGACACCGGAGCTGGCCTTCATTGAAAACCCGGACATCCTCGCCACGGTGGCCACCAGTGGCCGGGCCCGCGAGGGGCAGTTGTTCTGCGTGGGCTTTGCGGCCGAGAGCGAGGATTTGCTGGCCCACGCCCAGGCCAAGCGAGCGCGCAAGGGCGTGCCGCTGCTGGTGGGCAACATCGGCCCGGCCACGTTCGGGCAGGACGACAATGCGCTGCTGCTGGTCGATGCCCAGGGCGTGCTGGAGTTGCCTCGGGCGTCCAAGCTGGCGCTGGCCCGCAAGCTGATTGCCGAGATTGCCGCGCGCCTGGCGCCGTAGGCCGGCTTCGGCCCTGTGAGAACACCAAGATGAAGATCGACGTCAAAATTCTGGATACCCGCCTGCGCGAGCACATGCCTGCCTATGCCACGCCGGGCAGCGCGGGCCTGGACCTGCGCGCCTGCCTGACCGAGCCGCTGCTGCTGGCGCCTGGGCAATGGCAATTGGTGCCCACCGGCATGGCAATCCACCTGGCCGATCCGGGGTACGCGGCGCTGATCCTGCCGCGCTCGGGCCTGGGGCACAAGCACGGCATCGTGCTGGGGAACCTGGTGGGCCTGATCGACAGCGACTACCAGGGCCAGCTCATGGTGAGCGCCTGGAACCGAAGCGGCGAGGCCTATACGATCGCTCCGCTGGAGCGCATCGCCCAGTTGGTGGTGGTGCCCGTGGTGCAGGCGCAATTCAATGTGGTGGACAGCTTTGAGGCCAGCGCCCGGGGGGAGGGCGGCTACGGTTCGACCGGGCGGGGATAGGCCGACGGGGCACCCCGCGCCCGGCTGCCTGCTACGGCGTGGGCGGCGCGATGCGGAAGAACCCCGTTCCGGCGCTGCCTCGTTGCCGCTCCTCGTCGGTGGCTTCGCGCACGGCGTTCACCTTCAGGTGCAGGCGCAGCGCGATGCCGGCCAGCGGATGGTTGCCGTCGAGTACCAGATGGTCGGGGTAGATTTCCGTCACCGTGAACAAGCCATCGTGCGCTTTTTCCCGTGCCGAACTGCTCGTGGGCAGCGCGGTGGATTCCAGGCTCATGCCTTCCTCCATATCGGAAGGGTAGAGCTTGCGGTCGTCGAGAAAGACGAGTTGGTCATCGTAGTCGCCGAAGGCTTCCTCGGGTTCCAGATGCAAGTCCAGCGTATCTCCCGCGACATGGCCTTGCAGGGCTTCATCGATGCGCGCGAGCAGGTCATGGCCGCCGACGAGGAATTCCACCGGGTCGTCCAGCACGTCGAGGGTTTGGCCGAGGGTGTCCTTGAGCGTCCAGGTGAGGGCGGCGATGGTGTGAGGGCCTATTTCCATGGGCGAGAATTCTCTCATCATGCGCATTGACATCGATTCACCCACTCCTTTGCTTGGCGGAATGAGTCCGAGCGCCTTCATGCATGACGTCTGGCAGCGCAAGCCGCTGCTGGTTCGTCAGGCAATACCCGACTTTCGCCCGCTGTTCAAGCGCTCGGCGTTGTTGGGTCTGTTGGAGCGCGAGGGCCTGGAGTCCCGCCTGGTGCAGCTTTCGTCCGAGGGGGTCTGGTCGTTTCGAGCCGGCCCGCTCACGCGCCGCCAGTTGCCGCCGCTGACGACGCCCGGGTGGACGGTTTTGCTTCAAGGCGTTGACTTGCACGATGAGGCGGCGCACCGGCTGCTGCAGCGCTTTCGCTTCGTCCCGGATGCGCGGCTGGACGATCTGATGATCAGTTTTGCGACCGATGGGGGAGGTGTCGGGCCGCATTTCGACCGCTACGACGTGTTCCTGCTGCAAGCCTCGGGCCGCCGTCGCTGGCGCATTGGCCGTCAGAAGGATTTGCGCTTGCGCGAGGGCTTGCCGCTCAAAATACTGGCCGATTTTCATCCCGAGCACGAATGGGTGCTTGAACCCGGTGACATGCTCTATCTGCCGCCCCGTTATGCCCACGATGGCGTGGCGCAAGGCGAGTGCATGACCTATTCGGTGGGCTTTCGGGCGCCGACAGGGGGCGATTTGGCGCGCGATGTCTTGTTGCGCCTTTCGGAAAGCGATGATGCAGAAGGAGAGGGCGCCGTGTACCGGGACGCCGGCCAGTGGGCGGTCAGCGCGCCAGGCGTCATTCCCGATGCTCTGATCGAATTTGCCCGGCGCGAGGTGGAAAAGCGGCTGGCTCGCCCCGAGCTGCTGACGCAGGCCCTGGGCGAGGTGTTGACCGAGCCCAAACCCGGCGTGTGGTTTGACGCGGGCGAGGCAATGGATGGCCCCGCCGCCATCAGCCTGGATCGCCGCACGCGGATGATGTACGCACACGGGTATGTGTTCATCAACGGCGAGAGCTACCGCGCGAGCGGTCACGACGCGGCGCTGATGCAAGGCCTGGCCGATGAGCGCGAGATGGCTCAGGCGCTGTGGCGCCAACTCAGCCCGCAAGCTCAGGCTCTGGTGAATGAGTGGGTGCAGTCAGGCTGGGCATACCCGAGTAGCTGACAGGGTCATGACGTTTGGGCAAACCTAGGGTTTCCCCGGAATTGCTGCTATAATCGCTGGCTGAGCTAAAACCCGGCGGATGCTTGTATGAGCACGCTAGCCAGGGAGTTGGCTTGACCACGGAGACGATGAGCCATAGCGGCGGTCTCCGACACCATTTTCCTGGAAACGTTTCCTCAATCACAAGGACCACTCGCATGAACAAGTCGCTCGTATTGGCTTCGCTGATCGCTGCCGTCGCCCTCGCCGCTTGCGGCAAAAAAGAAGAGCCGGCGCCTGCTCCGGCTCCCGCTCCGGTGGCGGCTCCCGCCCCGGCTCCTGAGCCCGCGCCTGCTGCCGCGGCTCCCGCCGCCGATGCCGCCGCCGCCGCTACGACCGCCGCCACTGCTGCTGCTGATGCCGCTGGCAAGGCCGTGGACAACGCCGCTGCTGCCGCTGGCAATGCTGCCGCTGCTGCCACCAACGCCGCCGCTGGCGCGACCGCTGCGGCTGCCGACGCTGCTGGCGATGCCGCCAAGAAGGCTGCTGAAGCGGCTGACGCCGTCAAGAAGGCTGCCGAGCAAGCCAAGAAGTAATCACTTCACGGTCAGCAAAAAAGCCACCCGAAGCGGTGGCTTTTTTGTTTTGTGCGCCCCCGGTGGACTACTGAAGCTCCGCTTGCAGGGCCTTGAGTATGCGGCCCGCCTGCGCGGCGTCGGCAGGCTTGTCGTCACCCGCCACGACCGTGACCAGGGACCGGGCTTGTGCTTCGTTGGCGCGCACGAGCACGCGGTACTTGTCGGGACGGATGGCGGTGGATCCGCGTCCGAACAATTTGCCGAAGAAACCGGGCTCGTCGGCCTTGGTGCCGGGCGCAACGTAGCGCACGAAGTACGCGCCGGCCGTGCGGTCACGGTCTTCAACCGTGAATCCCGCCCGGTCCAGTGCAACTCCGACACGGCGCCACGCGCGGTCAAAACCGTCGGAAAGTTCCAGCGCTGATGCGCCGCCAGGGCCGGGAACTTCCTTGGCGTACGAGGGGCCCGCCGCGGCTTGCGCGGAGGGGGCGGGAGCAGCCGCCTTTTGCTGTGACTCTGCTTTGGCCGCAATCTCCGCGCCGCCGAGTTTTTGCATCATCCGGCGCAGAAATTCGGTTTCCAGTTCCGGGTCAGTGGCCCGTGGCCGCCACGTGGTGGACGACTTTTGGGTGTCGGCATACACCTCTTCCATGCCGCGATGCGTGATGTGAATCTCGGTGCCACCGTCGGGACGGCGCTCGACCCTCGTGCGGAAACGGTCGCGCTCACCAGATGAGTACAGATTGTCGAATACCTTGCCGATGCTGCGGCGAATGAAATCCTGGGGAATCTTTGCGCGGTTTTCCGCCCAATCGGTCTCCATGATCCCCATGGCTGGCTGATCGGTGGTGAGCACAAAGCCGTTGTCGGCCCAGAAGTCACGCAGCGAGGGCCAGATGGTGTCGGCATCGCGCGCAACGACCAGCCAGCGGTCATTGCCTTGCCGCTCGTAGCGCACATCACCAACCCGGTCGACAGCGACCTGAGTCGTCGTCGAGACCGTTTGAGCGGCGCGCTGCATGCCGGAGGCGCTGACCACGCCTTTGGGCGCCACGTAGCGCGCGTTGTCGGACAGTTGGGTGAGATCCGGTGGCACGTCAAGCGATGGGCCCGAGGTGGCGCTGCGGTAGTCGATTTTGTCGGTCTCGATGATTGAGCAACCGCCAAGTGCCATGGCAGCACTGGCAATCGCGAGCGCCGCGAAGGGGTGGGAAACAGATTGGTGTGACATGGAGGATGTACCGACCGCCTGGGCAGACTAAAGCAACTGCGCGGCAACGAGGGCGCTTTCGACCTGCGCCTGAACCGACAGGGAAAGGGGCGTAAGAGGCAAGCGTAGCGCACCACCGCAAAGTCCCATGCGCTGCATGGCCCATTTCACTGGGATCGGGTTGGCCTCCAGAAACAGCGCGCGGTGCAAGGGCATGAGGCGCTTTTGGATACGGTTGGCCTCGACGGTTGAGCCGGCGATGGCGGCCACACACAGTTCATGCATCAGCTTCGGCGCAACGTTGGCGGTGACGCTCACGTTGCCGCGCCCCCCACAGTACATCAACGCGATGGCCGTCGGATCGTCACCCGAGTAGATGGCAAAGTCCTCGGGTGCTTCTTGGATGAGCCACTGCGCGCGCTCAATGTTGCCGGTGGCTTCCTTGATGCCGACGATGCCGGGTACTTGCGCCAGGCGCAGCACGGTGTCGTGGTGCATATCGGCCGCAGTGCGCCCTGGCACGTTGTAGAGCACCATCGGCAAGTCGACCGCTTCGGCAATCTTCTTGAAATGCAGGTATTGCCCTTCCTGCGTGGGCTTGTTGTAGTAGGGCACGACCTGCAACTGGCAATCGGCCCCGACGCGCTGGGCATAGCGCGCGAGCTCAATGGCTTCGGCGGTGGAGTTGGCGCCGCAGCCAGCCATGACAGGGACGGGCTTGCCGTCAGGCCTGGGGTGCTTGCGAGACTGTTCGACCGTCACACGTATGATTTCGCAGTGCTCCTCGACCGACACCGTCGGCGATTCGCCCGTGGTGCCCACCACGCCGAGGCAATCCGTGCCTTCTTGCACATGCCAATCGACGAGTGTGCGCAGTCCGTCGTAGTCGACACTGCCATCGTCCCGCATGGGGGTAACGAGGGCCACGATGCTGCCGGTGATGGGGGTCATAGGGAATCCGAATGGCGAACCCGACATTCTAGCGGGCTGCTTCAAATGGCATGGCGAGGCAGATCGTCCGCGCGCTCACGTCGCGCGGCAATGCGCTGCACGAAGCGGTCTGGATTGCCGAACCGGAGATCTTCGTAGGCCAGAATGCGCAGGCTCTGGCAGCGCTGCAAGAGCTCACCGGGTTCGAGCAGAAAGTCAGGGTTGCGTGGCCGGCCGATGCGTGCCTGTTCTCGCGAGAAGGTTTCGTAGATCAGCAGGCCGTCAGGAGCGAGGCTCGAAAGGATGTGGGGCCAAAGCGGTCGCCACAGATAGTTGGTCACAACGACGGCGTCGAAGCTGCGGCCCGGCAATGGCCAGGGCGCGGCTTCAAGGTCAGCATGCACACACGTGATGGACGCATCCGAAGACGCGATGGCGCCAAGGGACGACGAATCTTGATCGACTGCGCACACCTGCCATCCGCGGCCAGCGAGCCAAAGGGCGTGGCGCCCGTTACCGCATGCCAGGTCGAGACAACGGTGGCCGGTTGGATGGTCGCGAAGCCAGCGACAAACCCAGTCGGACGGACCAGCGGATTCCGTATGGAACATGACCCTATCCGGCTGACCGGACATGTGCGTCAACGGCGCGTAGACGTGCGCCTAGTCGTGCTGCCCGCTTCTCGCTCTTCGCCGCTTGCACTCGGGGCTGCCTCGCGCGAGGTGCGAATCTGCTCAAGACGCCTGCTGGTTCCCGCAGCCTGGGACTTTGTGTCCGCGACTGCGGACGACGACAGTGCGCTGGACATACGACCAGTCGCCCCTGCCTGGTTCGCCGCGGCGGAGGGGAGCGGCGACCAAAGACCCGGTAAATCGCCCGGAACGTCCTCAATGCGCTGGAACAACAATTGAGCTTGCGAGCGTGAACTGAGCGGAAATTGACTTTCTTGTGTCAGCCAGGTTTGCAAATTGGCGAGATTCGTGGCGATGTCGCGCCGTGCGGGGGCTAGGCGGTACGCGCGCTCAAGCGTGACAAGCGCGTTTTGATACTCACCTTGAGCGGCCTGCATGACGGCGAGGTTGTTGAGCGCGACCGGATCGAAGGGATTGACCCTTACGGCTTGCGATGCGGTCGCGGTCGCGAGCGGCTGCTCGCCCCGCGCGTGGGACTCGCGCAACTCACGTTCCAAGTTGGCTTGGTAGTTGGTTTGCATGGGCACCGTCGCAGCAGCGCTGGCCATGCCGGATGTCGACGGAGCGCGCAACGACTGCGCCTGAGCTGGCGACAACCCAGAGGTTGCCCAGAGAGCCGATACGAGGATGATGCTTTGCCTGACCGCCATACCCGTGCTCAATAGGTGATCCGAAGCGAATTTGGCGGGAAGCCGAGCGGACGCGTCGACGGCTCGAAGTTGTAGCGCAGGTAGACCATGCCGGCTGTTTGGAGATAGCTGTAGGCGTTGTCAACCGAGAGTTTGCCGCCAACGAGCCATTTGGGCGCGAAGCGATATTCGGCCGCGGCTCCTATGCGAAAGCCAAGGCCTGTCTTGGTTTGGCCCGGATAAAAGCTGCGCCAGCTGACACCGGTGGGTGCGGCGGCGGAGGCTGCCAAGGCCTCCCATTCCGCCTGCATGGCCGAACTGCCTGGGAAGTACGGCGCATCGTTTTCTCGGAAGGATTGCAGACCAATCGATCCGTCGAGTTTGTACGACAGGTTGCCGCTGCGACCCGACCATTCAACCGGCAAGCTCAGAGAAAAGTAGCGCTGCGGACTGAAATAGCCACCGTGCCCGAAGGTGTAATAACGCAGGTTCTTGCTGTAGCCAATGGCGGTGAGGTTCACGCCGATGGTGAGTTCCTGATCTTCGTCGCGGATGAGCTTGTAGTAAGCGCCCGCACCACCCTCGAACCGGTTGTTTCGTACCACATTGCGGCCGGACAGAACATGAAAGGCGCCATAGCCATAGACCCCGAATCCACCTTCCTCTACACCGATTTCCCCGCGGCCGCCGGTTGCGACGACCCCTCCCCAACGCTGCCCGGTACGATCATCGGTGGTACCAGCGTAGGACAAGAGACTGTCCATCACGGCGCGCCGAGACAAATCGACTTTGAGTGCCACGCTGCCAAATTTTTCGTTGTAGGAAATACCGCCAACGATGTTCGAAACGGCGAATCCTACCGGGGCAGTGCCAACGTCAACCCGAAGACTCTTGGTTTCGTAGGCCATGGCCAACGCAACACCCGTATCGTGTTGGTTGCGGTTGGTACTGGTAAACGTGCTGACGTTGTTAAAGGCATTGGTGCCAAACAATTGCGACGTATTAAGGTTTGTGCGCGATACCTGACCCGCGTCGAGTACGACCGTGGTCATTTTGAGGACCAGATGCCCACCGTCACCAATTGGAATCCGGCCTTCAACGGGGATGCTGAAGTCCGACAGCGTGCTCATGCCTGAGTCGCCTGTTCGCCCCCTCCAACTGCCACCAAGGCTGAGGCTGCCACTGCGCTCATAGCGCAGTTCATCAATGTCCCTGCGCAATTGCTGGCTGGCGGGCGTCGGAATGTAGCTGGGCGAACTGTTCAGCGACGGCAACCAGCTGCCGTTGCCCGTGCCGGTGGCGACAACTGGCGTGGGCGGCGGGTTGTATACCGGCAGTACTGGTCCGCTGGGAAGGCCGGAAGCGCTCTGCTGTTGGAGCGCATTGCGATAAACCGGTGCATTGAGCGCCGGGGACGGCTCATAGGATGGGCCAACGGGCTGAAGTGATGGGCCACCCGCCGCCGGACCAACAGGGCCACCGCCAAGCGTAGCTTGCAGCGCGTTTGTTGCTGGATAGGCGTATGGTGTCTGATTCGTCGTGTAGGAGCTGACAGGGAGATTTCCATAGTCTCCCGAATAGGCGTTGGGAGGTGGAGTGGGCGTTGCATAGGCTGATGGCAGCGATCCCCCGCCATAGGCAGACGACGGAAGGTTGAACTGCGCTTGTCCCGGTGCCCCGTATGCGCCTTGACCTGGATACGGTGCCTGTCCCATCGACGGAGCCACATACTGCACCGGTACGAATTGACCCGGACGCGCGGCATCCGACGCGGGGGTGGCAGCGAAATTGCGCAGTGGTTGCGTGTGAGCTTGAGCTATGCCGATTTCGTATCCGCCAGGCAGGCTGCGCTGAACCGGCGCCTCGACTTGGGGCGATGCGTCATACCTGCCTACACCATTGCCGGGATAGGCGGCCTGTCCCAAGGGAGAAGTGAGGGGCCGCTGAGTACCGGGCACAGCCCTTGCCGGAGCGGCCGGCCGCGTGGGTACCGGTGGAGGAATAAAGGGAATGACCGGTTGACCGTTTGAGCCGACCCCAGCGGCAGGTAGCGAATAGTCGATCATCCGCATGCCCAAGGGGCCGGAGACATTGACCTTCGCATTGGCCTGTTCAGCCACCAGTGCTCGTTGAAGGGTTTGCGAGGCCAGTTGCGTCCTACCCTGCGCCCGATACAGCCGGCCGAGCATCGCAAGCACTTGAGGATTGTCAGGCGCAAGCTCGGCAGCGCGGTTGGTGGCTGCCTCGGCGTATGTGTAGTTCTGCACCGCAACGGCGGAACCAGCCGCGCCCATCAGTGCGTCAATGTTGTCGGGTTCGCGCTGGAGCACGTTGTCATACCAGCGCAAGGCTTCCTTGTAGTCACCCGAGCTGCCATACAGACGCGCGATTCCCATTTGAAGCGTCAGATCACCGGGCCGCTCATTGAGCAAGGGCACAATGATGTCGTATGCGGCGGCGAGGTTGCGACTTTCGCGCTGGGTGTCAAACTGCCGGAGTGCATACGCGATGCGGATCTTGTCAAGATCGGCACGTTGAAGATCGGTCAGCGCCAATCCATAAATCTGGCGCAGTTGCGACGCCAGCTCGGCATCTTGACGTGTCTTGAGCAAGATTGCCGCATACTGAACACGCAAACCCGGATCAGGACGCGGAGACTGAGCCAAAACCGACCGAATGGTCGACAGTGCTTGCACGTCGTCACCTGCGTCAGAGTAGGCCTGCGCAACGGCGCCCAGCAATTCGACGTCTTTGCCCGTTTGGGCTTCCACCTGACGGAGCAATTGGCGGGCCGCACCCGTCTGACCATTGCGCGCCATTGCCGATGCACGCTCGGCTTGGGCCCGGACCCACATGCGCCTTTGCAGAGCCGTGGAATCTTTTGTGCGGCTGGCTGGAGGAATGCGCTCCAGGTAGTTGAGGCTGGCTACCCAATCACCGGCCTCCGCGCTCATCAATGCGCTCGCATATAGCGCATCGGGCATGTCGGGGTTGGACAACAGCAAACCGTCCACGACACTGCGTGCCTCGTGCACGGCACCCGAAGCCTGATACAGCCGGGCCAGTTCAAGACGCAGCCAGGGATTCGTGGGATCCCATAGCAGCGCGTCCTCCAGGGCTTGCATGGCGCCGAAGGTGTCGGACTTTTCCATCAAACCCATTGCCAGTCGGCGCAATTGCTCAGCCTTGAGCTTGCCATAACCGCCGAGCTTCTCGCGCTCGTCATCGGTGAGATTCTCGGCGAGCCGGGCGGCCTCATCGATACGCCCCAGTTGTGCCAATACGTTGAGCAAACCACGTGTGGCATCAAGCGAATTGGGTTGCTTGCTGAGGACTGCCCGATACGCGCGCTCAGCCTCCACGAGCTTACCTTCTTCGGCTGCGAGATCGGCGAGGGCCAGGATAGGCACGCTGTTGGTGGGGTCGATCTGCCGCGCCCGTGTAAAACTCGCCACCGCTTGGCTGTGGCGCCCTTCGGCACGGTGCTGGCTGCCTTGCTCAACCTCGAGCCAGAACCGCGCACTGTTGAGCGCTTCGTTCCATTTGCCCGGTTGCGCGCGCGCGGCTTGGGCAAGCAGGCGCTCAGCGTCGGCGAACTTCTCCTGCTTGAGCTTAATGACGCCCAATCCGCCAAGTGCGTCCGAATTGTTCGGATTTTCCCGCAGCAGCTCATTGAAGCGCGCGCTGGCCTGCTCCAGATCACCGCTTTCCAAGGCGGTAAAGCCCTCGCGAATGATGACGACGCGCGGGTCCAACCTCGGCGGCGCTGATGGTGCCCCCGCGGTAGTTGAACCGCTTGGAGACGTGGCGGGGCGTTCAACACGGGTCAGCGTGTCAAGCCGACTCTTGACTGCCGCGTCTGACGGCTGGGCGTTCAAATACGCCTGGAACAAAGGCGCGTCATTTCGACTCGCATCGAGCCAGATCAAACCTTTGCGCCAGGCCTCAGTCGCGGCTTTGGTGTATTCGGGCTGACGCGCGAGCTGGGACAGCAAGCGTATCCCTTCGCGGCGGGTCTCACCGCGATAGGTCAGATGCTGAGCATAGGCCAACGTCACTGCCGGATTGTTGGGCTCTTCAGCATGAAGCCGGGCCAGACCCTGACGCGCTTCCTCCCACCCCGTTTCGGTGCCTCCGAGTGTCTGGTAGTACTCTAGAGCGAGGGCTCCCGCCGGAGTTTTTCCGGCCAATACCTGACGATAAATACGCACCGCGTCGTCATAGCGCCGGTTCCGTGCCGCAGTGCGAGCCTGATCGAGCAAATTGGGATTCAGCGTACGGATGGTTGCTTGGCTTTCCAGCTTCCGTGCGGCCGCCGTACCTGCCGGAGTTTGGCGCAGGCGTTCGGTGTACGTTCGCGCGGCATCGGGCCGATTGTTATCCAGTTCGTATTGCGCGAGCGCAGACAACGCTTCCGCGTTATTCGGGTCTATCTGCAGCAATTTCTTCCACGCGTCTGCAGCGCGATCTCCCCGGCCCCGCGCAAGCCAAAACTGGGCTTGATCCAGAAGAGTCTTGATGGCCACCTCATTGGCCGACCAGGCAGATGGTGGCAAGCTCACCATCCACGTCGACAGCGCCGCGCCAAACAGGGCACGCCGCCATCGGGTGGGTAAATGAGTGGAACGATGAGGCATGAAAAATACTCGGAAAACCAGTGCAAATTCTATAGCGGATTTTTGAGGCTCATTTACCAGTGATGCGTTTATTTGCCTTGCGCCGCAGGAATGCGTACATCACAGTACCAAGAATCGCGGCTGCGACCAGAAGCAAGGCTGCTATCAGCCATGGCGTACCGGAGAGAAACCAGCGCAACGCGATTAGGGGAGGCAGCGAGCCCACATAGTAGGTATTGCCCAATGTCATGGACTCCACTTCCTTGCCACGGATGATGGCCAGCGAGCCGTGAATTTTGCTGACCAGGTCAGAGTCCATCAACGCATTGAGCACGTCTGCCATGCCAACGGTTTTGTCGCTGATGATCGCAACCACGCTGCGGCCGGACTTGAGCGGGGACTCAAAGCCGAACAGAACAGCGTCCCGATTTAGCGAAACAGCCGAGAGCTTCGCCACGGGTTTCTTGTCGTCGCGTGGCTCTTCATACCAAGGCATGCGCTTGAGAATCCAGTCCGACAGCGAAAAGGTGCGAATTTGTCCTGACGCTGAGAAC
The DNA here is from genome assembly GCA_036752305.1 of Burkholderiaceae bacterium. Lineage (GTDB taxonomy): Bacteria > Pseudomonadota > Gammaproteobacteria > Burkholderiales > Burkholderiaceae_C > DAIOSZ01. The sequence goes on along the minus strand of DAIOSZ010000051.1, from coordinate 7,717 downwards.
GGCATATTGCCAGCCCACTGCGAAAGCAGGGGTTGATTGCTCGTTCCACCTAACAGCAGCAAGTCTTTGTCGCCAACGCGTTGCACGTCTGCTGCTTTTCCGACAGTTAGTCCATAGACCGGCAATCCCGTTGACTCGCCCATGCGGCCCATCAGCGAAAGGTAGGTGCTGATGTCGGCAACACCCGGTGTGTCGGGAATGATGACTGCTGTCTCAGACAGGTCTGCCATGCGCGTGAACGGATAGCCCGCATTGGCGAACGCGGACAAGTTGGGCATTTGGATGTAGTGGGGGAAAGACGACAGATCAACCGTCGATTCCTGGTCAATGGCCGCGCGCACGTTGTCGAGCAACACATCCTTGCAAGCCCCCTCCTTCGGGTAGTCGAAGTTGAAGTGGAACTGCAACTGGCTGCGCGCGGGAATCTGGTTGATCGGCAGGTAAAAATCTTCCACGGCCGGAATCAGCTTGTCAGGTAGCAACTTATTCACAAAGCGCGCCATGGCATCCGCGCCTGCGTCCGTTCGGGGGAACGCGAGAAGCGGATACGACGTGATGTAGTTGCGGTTGACGTTGATGTTCAGCGTCGACTTATCGGGCCTGGGACGCGGAGAATATCGGTAAGAGAGGTGAAGGGGGATGCCATCTGATTTCCAACCGAAAAGGTCTGGAGGGAGTCTTAGATTCACCCGTACCAAATCGGGAGAATATCCCCTAACGTTCAGGTCTTCGACGCTGGCAAGTTCCCCGAATTTCACTGGGCGATTGCTGGCGATCCAGTTGGGTGCGTCATACGGTGCACGCACTTTCAGGTCATCGAGCTTTGAAATAGTTGCGCTGGGCCCCGAAAACGTGCTGCGACCCAAACTGAGTGCGGTTGCAGCCGTACGCAGTTCCTTGACATCACGACCCATGACGTAAAGGATCTTGTAACGGCTGTCTCCAGGATGCGCGCCAATAGCCAGCGACGGACCGGAAATCGGCGGAATCGTTACCCCTGCCGGACGCTCCTCATTGGTGGCAAACACAATCGTGTCGTCGTTCGGCAGAGTCCCGGATGTTGCGGGAAACCACGCCCCACGATAACTGGCGAGTGCCCCAAACCACGACGACACAATACCTGCAGCTTCGAGCATGCCGTTCGACGCAGTCGGGGGCAAGAAGAAGGGAAGCTCAAGCCGACGACCATCTCGTCGATCAAAAAATGGCGCAGGCAAAAGTGCCAAATCGTTTTGCACGGCCAGCGGAGTGACCGTGAATTCAATGGAGCTCAAATTAGAGATATTGAGCCATAGACTGGAGTGAAAAGGATCCTCGCACTCCAGGGTGTAATGGCCAATGAACTGGAGGTTCATCCGGTTGAAGTCGGTGATCAAGCGAGGGTCAATAGACACCTCTTTGATCACGCTCGCGCCTGCTTGCTCCTTGGGCAACGGAATGGTCGCAGCCAGCTCGCCATTTATCAGGACTTTCAAGTGCGACAAATTCGTGATGAGCGAAGGCGAGTAAGCAATGTCAAGCTTGAGCTTGACCGCTGTCACCACCTCATCGTTGGGAATTGAGAACGGAATACCGGAAATGGGATCAACGCCTCGGAGTTGAAGCGGATCGAGTGCGCCGAGTTGTCGGAACGTAAAACTATATTTACGCAGCGCCGAACTCGGAATTGCGGACAGCGCCGGGGCTTCGGAAGCAACGGTGGACACAACACCTTGAGTGGCTGCCGTGGAACTCTGGGGGTCGATTGTTCCCCCCGGGGAGACTGTCACGGCGGGGGGACTGGCGGGAGAGCGGCTTTGCGCAAAGGCCATGTCTAG
>DAIOSZ010000051.1:0-5890 GCA_036752305.1 Burkholderiaceae bacterium | reverse complement strand
ACGTTGGTCGCGCGGCGACAGGCCCGCCTTACACACGCGTCGCACGGCCGCCCCTCACCCCAACAAACCGGAGAAACCGAGCCAGGCTCGGTTTCTTCGCGCCCCGCGCAGCGGGGGGTGGGCTGGGGGGAGGGCGGTTTTGCGAAAAGGCAATTTCCAGCGCCGTCGACAGCGCACAAGCCGCTAAAACGGCGGATAAAACGGTTCTGCGAATGGTTTTTTTCATCTTCATGCGCTGGGCGCCCGGTTTTGCCTGCCTCGCTTGAGCAGCGACTTGAACTTGGACTTGGCTACTGGATTCTGAAATTGATCCGGCAAGTGAATGTGGGATGCGACGGCACGCCCCGCCGCATCAGCGGTGTTCTTACCTAGCTTAAAAATACCCCGAATACCCAGAGTGAGAATTTCTCCCAATCCTTGCAGCGGTCGGTCGTTTTTGCGTTTGTCTGTCCATACGATCCAACTGTCCGCACGTGCAAAAGTGCATTGCACGAAATCGATGGATTGCTGGAGGTTCAGTTCTTCAAACTGAAGGCCGAGCCTTCTGCCAAATTGAGCCGTTACCGTTGCAGGGAAGGAGTGCTCGATATTTCCTCGGTATAAGGTAATGCGAACCTTCTCACCCGTGACTGCCGGAATGTCCGTAGGAAGGAGAATGCCGACGCCCCCCTCAGAGTAGTCAGTGGTTTCTCCGCGCACACTGCGCCCGTTTGGCAACCGCAGCGTGGTTTGCAGTTTCATTTGGACGCGGTGCGATACCCGTACTTGTCGAGCTTCGTTGGCAACGGCCACGCTCGCACCCAACATGATGACGTTGTAGACCGTCCAGATGATGTTGAGGATGATGGTGTCGGCTTCACCCGTATCGATGAAGAACAAACGATAAAATCCGATCAAGAGCCCGATGGTGTTTAAAACCAAAAGAACGATGTAGGGTTTTGAAATATTCCAGTCAAAATACTCGTGCTGGTTTAATCCGCCCTTTGCGGTCACATTGAATTTGCCGAGCTTTGGATTGATGATGGCCATCAATGTCGGTCGCATGATGTACCAGGCCAAAACGGATTCATACACCTCAGCCCAGAATGAATGCCTGAACTCACCTTGAATGCGCGAGTTGTTGAGGTTGGCGTGAATAAGGTGCGGTAACGCATACAGCGCAATGGTGATTGCCGATGCTTGAATGACGTGCGCGTTGAAGAAAAAATAAGCCAATGGCGCAGTTAGAAATACGATCCGTGGCAGGCCGTAGAAGAAATGCAACATTGCATTCAAGTAGCACAACCGCTGCGGAATTTTAAGACCTGGGCCCAGAAGGGGATTGTCAATACGAAAAATTTGAGCCATTCCCCGTGCCCAGCGAATGCGCTGACCGACGTGACCGGAAAGCGACTCCGTCGCAAAACCAGCCGCCTGAGGAATCGCCAAGTAGGCTGTGGTGTAGCCTCTGCGGTGCATCTTCAGCGACGTATGGGCGTCTTCGGTGACCGTTTCCACCGCGACCCCGCCAACTTCCATCAATGGCGCCCGTTTGATGACCGCGCAAGAGCCGCAGAAGAATGTGGCATTCCACAAATCATTGCCGTCCTGTACCAGTCCATAGAACAATTCCCCTTCGTTGGGAACTTTTTTGAACGTCTCCAGGTTTTTCTCAAAAGGGTCGGGCGAGAAAAAGTGGTGGGGCGTCTGTAGCATCGAAAGCTTCGGATCGCGCAGAAACCATCCCATCGCAATCTGCAGGAACGTACGTGTCGGAATGTGGTCGCAGTCAAAGATGGCAACATACTCGCCCGACGTTTGTTTGAGCGCGTGATTGATGTTGCCTGCCTTGGCATGAGCATTGTCCGGCCGGGTCATGTGCTGGACCCCAACGCTCTTGGCAAATTCCGCGAACTCCTCGCGCCGACCATCGTCGAGGATGTAAATATTGATCTTGTCGGCGGGCCAGTCAATCGCCAGTGCGGCAAGCACGGTGGGTTTCACCACCTTAAGCGGTTCGTTGTAGGTGGGGATGAATACGTCAATGGTAGGCCAAAGGCTTCGGTCCTCGGGCATCGGGATAGGCTTGCGCTCCAGCGGCCAAGCCGTTTGAAAAAAACCGAGTAAGAGTACGATCCAGGCGTACATCTCTGCAAGAAATAAGCCTGTACCAAAAAACAAATCCGTGCGATCGCTCAGTTGCAGAGTTTCGGTTGCTCTCCAATAAAGGTAGCGCGAAGACGCAATGATCGAAATGACGATCAATATTTGGGTAATCAGTCTACCCGGCAGCGGGCGAATAATAAGCGCTCCGCCCAATGAAATGAGAGCAAAAGCCAATTGTCCCTGATTGGATAGCGGCGTGGTGACTGCGAAATACGCAACTGCTGCGCCGAGTATCAAAATCAGGTTTTGCGCCAGTGCCGGGATGGCGCCAGCCCACCCTGCCGCCGAACGAACCAGGCGAACCAGAGGAAGGAACGCGCGTTTGCGCGCCAGCAGGCGCATCTGCAGACGAGCATGCCGGACACGCTTGACGGTCATTTGCGTCCCAGAAAACCAAAGCCACGCCGCTGCGTGGCGGCAGGCGTCATCCAGCGCAACACCCAGCGCGCGATCTCGGCGATGTCGTGCGAAGCCTCGCAATGCGGGTCGTATTCCAGAACGAGTTGGTCGTAAGCCAGCGCTTCTCGGACCGCCTCGTCGTGATGAACCACCATGGGAACAAGACGGTCTCCCAACTGAGCGCGCACTACTCCGACTACATCGGTCGAGAGAGATCGGGAAGAATCGACGTTGTTGAGCAAATACACCGCTCCTTGAAAGCCGTCCCGCTCGCCGCAATATTTCTGCAACAAGTGCTCCATGTGCGGAATGGTGGCATAGGAGGCCGCATCGGGTTGAAGGACGACGATGGCATGAGTCGCGGTTCGCAAAGCCTGCTGCAAATACAGAGACGGGCCAGGCGGCGTATCAAATATCACCAAATCCTCGGCAGCCAGCCCCAATGTGCTCAGTCCGCGTGCCAACCATCCTGGGTCTTGCGCGAGTTGCGCCTCAAAGGCATCTCGGTCACTCTCGTTGATTTCTCCAAATGGCAGAACCCCGGTTTCCATGGCGCCGTGAAACAGCGCATCCTGCCACGGACGGTGCTCCAGCGAACACCTCGCCACGCCATCTATTTCTCCTGGTGAAACACCGAGATGCAAACGAAGGGCGTTCTGGGGATCAAGGTCCACACAAGCGACGTTTCGTTCACGGGCGAGCGCGCCCGCAAGGCTGGCGGTAAATGTGGTTTTTCCCACGCCTCCTTTTGCGGAAACCACTGCCAGATAGTTCACTTGGATTTCTTCCCAAACATCGCCATTGCAGACGGTTTGCCGGACGCGCCGGGCGTCGATCCGCTCAATCGGCCAAACAGGCCGACCAAGGATTTCTTAGCCGGAGCGTCGGGCTGCTTTGCAGCCGAAACCGCTTCGGCCGGGGTAGGAGTCATCGGCTGCGCGGCTGACTTGCGCTCGAATAGAGAGCCTGCTGCAGCCGGTGCAGACACAACTTTCGACATGAGAGGCGCCGCAGAGGCTATCCCGACGGTTGGGGACGGGACTTGCGCTGCAACATGAGGTTGAACACTCGCGACACGAGCAACTGCTTGCGGGATGGCCGCTGCTGACTCTGTTGCGGTGGTTGACGGGGATGCGCGTACGGCAGCTGGCTTGTCTACCGCCCCGCCCGCCACTGGTGCAGGAGCCGCACCCCGAACGGATCGGAGGCCTGCGCTGCTCACTGGCGGCGCCGAGGCAGCGCGGCTCACATCAATCTTTTCGAGCAAAGGCCAGCGCGAGCGTGAAGCTGCAGCCGCCTGATCACGAATGACTTCCTGATAGGACTCCGTCGAGCCACCAAAACGCCGGAACAGCGCTTTGACATCTTCTGCCGCCTTGGAATCGGAACTCATGTCGCTCAATCCAATGAACTTGAAGTGGTGTACGCGTGGGCAGGGTTACAACTTGCCAAAACTGATGCTCACCGCCAATGAGCCCGGCTGCGGCGCGGCGGCGCGGGCCGATAGATCATCAGCCGCACCGGCGTGGTGCATCCAGGACTCATAAACCCCTTCGAGAAAACCGGCTGCGGCTTCTGCCGAACCCTCACCAAGAGCCTGGCCGAGGGGGCTCAGGTGGTGCGTGATGTGCAACACGTCACCACCATCGCGCAACTCTGCATAGCCCCAGCGAATCGAGTTCCAAATGCCGTTGACTGCGCGCTGCAGTTCCTCGACGGATTCTCCCGCCTCGATCGGGCGAGCTGCCGCAAATCTTTGGCCGACGCTGCGCAATAGTGCACGCAAATCCTCAGGGGACAGTTGCTCCCTCAGCTCGTGCGTCAGCGCATCAAGAAAACCTGACCATTGCGGTGAGACCCGCTCCGCCAACAGGAACTCAAGTGCAGGATCGGGAGTGGGCACCGGCGCGGATTGTGGGGCAGGCGCTGGCGAGGGGCGATTGAAAAATCCCATGTCGGCACATCCAAGAAAAGGTTTACAGGCAGAAAACTGTGACGGGTGGCGTAGTCCAATTTTACCGGTTTTAGTAGTTTTCTAAGTAAAAATTACCCTCCCCATCAAGCGGGCGCGGCGTCCTTGCAACGTGTTACAGAGATTGCTGCTCAGCGAATCGCTGCGCCGAGAGGCGCTGTTTCTTGAGTGAGACTTTTCCCGGTGGCTTGCGACATGCCTCCAGGCCCGGTCTGTCCTAGAAGCAGGACCACAGTTGACTGGCCATGTCCACCGCCAGTTCAGGTTGCAGGTACAACCATGCGGTCAATGCCAGGCCCAACAGTGCGGCCACGTACGCCGAAGTCCGCCGCCATTGGATTTCGGCGTCGCCGCGCGGAGCGCGCTTCTTGCGGGACAACTCCCCGGAGCTCATGCCCGCGCTTCCCGCAGTCCGGGCCGGGCGATCGGCTTTTCATTCACTGGAAGGTTGACGATCGCCGCGAACACGCCCAGGGCGATCGCAATCATCCAAACCACGTCGTATGAGCCGGTCCTGTCATACAGATAACCACCGAGCCATACGCCCAGGAAGCTGCCGATCTGGTGGCTCAGGAAGATGAAGCCACTGAGCATGGACAGGTGCGCCACACCGAATATTTGCGCCACCACGGCGTTCGTCGGTGGGACGGTGGACAGCCACAGCATGCCGATCACGGCCGAAAAAAGATATACGCTCCATGGCGTCAGCGGCGCCCACAAGAACAGCGCAATTGCCACCGCGCGGGCCAAGTATATGAACGCCAGAATGCGTGTTTTGGACAAACGGGCGCCGAGGACGCCCGCCATATAGGTACCCGCGACGTTGAAAAGACCGATCAACGCCAGCGCATAGGTGGCAACCTGCGGCGAAAGACCGTGATCCTTGAGATAGCTCGGCATGTGCACGCCGATGAACACCACCTGAAACCCGCAGACGAAGTAACCTGCCATTAACAGTTGGAAACTGCGGTATCGAAAAGCCTCCGACAGCGCCGCGCCAATCGACTGTTCGCGCCGAGGGGCGCCACCCACAAAAGCCGGCTCCCGAAGACCCAGAGACAACGGAATGATGAGCAAGAGGGCAGAGGAAAGCAGCACCAGCGCCATCTGCCAACCGGCCTGGCGGATCAGAATGCCCTCAACGGGCACCATCAGAAACTGGCCGAAGGATCCGGCTGCGGCGGCCATGCCCATGGCCCAGGATCGTTTCTCGGTTGAAACATTCCGACCAATCACGCCATAAATCACCGCATAGGTGCTGCCTGCCTGTGCCATGCCGATCAACACGCCGGCCGTCAGCGCAAAAAGCACGGGCGTGGGTGCGTAGGCCATACCCAGAACGCCGAGCACGTACAGCGCAGCACCGATCCAGAG
>DAIOSZ010000050.1:0-19709 GCA_036752305.1 Burkholderiaceae bacterium | reverse complement strand
TTGGATGTCTGCATCGATCGACTTTACCAGCTTCAATCGTTACCGTGACAATGCCGCATCGTCCACTGCTTGCCGTCCACGTCGAAGGCGGGGATGTAGGTTTTCTGGCCGTCCTTGTCGGTCAGCGCCCCGGCCTGCGGCTTGATGCCCTTGGCTTCCAGGTACGGCGTCGGCTGCTCGATGGCGGTAAGGCCGTCCATCTGGCGGCCGACCCGCTGCGCGGTCGCTTCCTGCTGCTTCTCGATCTCGGCGCTGCGCTCGGCCAGCTTGGTCGCGGCCTCGGCTTGCAGCTTGGCTTTTTCCTCGTCGCTCAAAGCGTAGCCCTTGCTCTTCCAGGTCACGTCCGTGCCGGCCGACGAAGAAGGCATCGGTGCTGGTGCGCTCGGCGACCTCCATCGCCGACAGGGGCTCGTAGCGTCCGATGACGGCCATGACACGCCAGCTGGTCACCGTCAGGCCGAAATCGCTCTTCCACCGCGGGGCGAGATGGCGTGTGATGCGCGATGCCACCGACAGGCAGCGGTAAGAGATTCTGTTTTCAAGAGGCACACGGGGAGCGTTGCGCATGCGCAGATTCTACGGATCGGGACAGCCGCCTCGGCTGCCGGTCCGCAGCGCGGCGCGAGCATTTCTTCGTCTGCCAGTCGGGAGAAGTCGAGACCATGAATGCGCAAATGCTGCAAGTGCGCGTGGCGCGCAAGATTGCCCTTGCGCTGGACATTGCCTTGTTCGAACTGGTGAGCACCGACGGCAGGGCACTGCCTCCGTTCTCTGCGGGCTCGCACGTGGACGTTCTGTTGCCCTCTGGTGTCACGCGCCAGTACTCGCTGTGCAACGATCCGGCGGAGTCGCACCGCTACCAGATTGCCGTGCTCAAGGACCCGCGGGGTAGGGGAGGGTCGCGCGTGATGCACGAGCTCGTGCGCGAAGGTGATGTGATCACCATCAGCGCACCCCGCAACCATTTCCCACTCACTCCGGGTGCCGAGGAGACCTTGCTGATCGCTGGCGGCATCGGCATCACGCCCTTACTGTGCATGGCCGAGCGGCTGTACGTGCTCAAGCTGCCTTTCACCCTTCATTACGGCACGCGTTCGGTGGAACGCACAGCGTTCCGGGAGCGCATCCAGCAGGCCGGCTATGCAGCGCACGTGCAGTTGCACCTTGACGATGGCCCGCAGCAGCAGAAGCTCGACATCCCAGCGCTGCTGCAGACGCCAGAACCGGGGGTGCATGTGTATGTCTGCGGGCCAAAGGGTTTCATGGACGCCGTCCTGCGCAGTGCGCGTGAGCGCGGTTGGCCCGAGGACCAATTGCACTACGAGTTCTTCGCGTCAGATGCAGCCGCCCCGCGGCAGGACGATGGCAGCTTCAGCGTCAAGCTCGCCAGCTCGGGCCGGGTGATCCCCGTGCGGGCCGACCAGAGCGTCTCGCAGGCCCTGAACGCAGCAGGTGTGGGGGTGGTGACCTCATGCGAGCAGGGTGTCTGCGGCACCTGCGTCACGCGCGTGCTGGAGGGTATTCCAGATCACCGCGACATGTACTTCACACCCCAGGAACAGGCTGCGAATGACCAGTTCACCCCTTGCTGCTCGCGTGCCAGGACGCCGCTGCTGGTACTCGACCTGTAAGGTCGGTCCAGCCCGGTGGCCCGGGCGGGCCGGCAAGGGCTAGGCCGTGCCGCTGGCGAGGCAATGTTCCAGGAAGGTGCGGGAGGCGGTCCCGAGATGCCTGGCCCTGTGCACTACCACGGAGAGCGTGCGGCGCTTCGGCGGCAGCGTAGTGGCGAGTTCCACCAGCCAGCCGCGATCCACGGCGCCCGCGACTGCGTGCCGCGACAGGCAGCCCAGGCCCAGGCCCGAGGCGACCGCGCGCTTGACTGCCTCGTTGCTGCCGAGTTCCATCCCGACGTCCACGTCGGACAGGTGCGGGATCAGCCAGCGGTCGGAAGCCTCACGGGTCCCGGAGCCAGGCTCGCGCAGGATCCAGCTGGCTTCCGACAGCTTGCGCAGGGTGGCGCGCCGGGCCGCCAACGGGTGGTTGCGCGCGGCCACGACCACGATCTCGTCGGTGCGCCACCGGCGCACCAGGAGGTCGGGGTGGGTGTGCTCCCCCTCCATGAAGCCGATGTCGACCCGGAAAGCCGCGAGGGCCTCGAGCACGTCGCGGGTGTTCGAAATGTCCAGCCGCACCCGCGCCGCCGGATGGCGCCGCTTCCAGTCCACGATCAGGTCGGGCAGCAGGTACTCGCCGATCGTGTAGCTGGCGGCGATCCGCAGGGGGGCCGCGTGCGCTTCCTTGAACAGCGATTCGGCTTCCAGCGCCTGTTCGACGATCCCGGTGGCCTTGGGCAGCAGGGCGCGGCCGTTCTCGTTGAGCACCAGCCTGCGCCCGACCCGGTCGAACACCTGCGCGCCGAGCGCGGATTCCAGTTCCGCCAGTGCGCTGCTGGCCGCGGATTGCGACCGCGCCACGCGCCCGGCCGCCGCGCGCATCGACCCGCTGCGCGCGATGGACGCGAAGACCTCCAGCTGCGACAGGGTCAGGCGCGCGCGCTGATCGGTTTTATCGGTCATGGAGATCGCAATTATTCGCTTTACCCGGATATAAGCAAATTCTACGATGGGGTCATGTTCAAGTTCCTCTCCGGTGCTCCCCTGCACGACCCCACGGCCAGCAAGACCGCCGAGACCGAGGTCAAGACCACCACGTGCTACATGTGCGCCTGTCGGTGCGGCATCCGCGTGCACCTGCGCGATGGCGAAGTCCGCTACATCGACGGCAATCCGGATCACCCCCTCAACAAGGGAGTGATCTGCGCCAAGGGCAGCTCCGGCATCATGAAGCAGGCCTCACCGGCTCGCCTGATGCAGCCGCTGCTGCGCAAGCCGGGAAGCGACCGCGGGGCCGGCGAGTTCGAGCCGATCTCCTGGGAGCGCGCCTTCGACCTGCTGTCGCAGCGCCTGGGGCACCTGCGCGCCACCGATCCGAAGAAATTCGCGCTGTTCACCGGACGCGACCAGATGCAGGCGCTCACCGGGCTGTTCGCGCGCCAGTTCGGCACGCCGAACTACGCCGCGCACGGCGGCTTCTGCTCGGTGAACATGGCGGCGGGCATGATCTACACGGTGGGCGGCAGCTTCTGGGAGTTCGGCGGCCCGGACCTCGAGCGGGCCAAGCTGTTCGTGATGATCGGCACGGCCGAAGACCACCACAGCAACCCGATGAAGATCGCGCTCGGCCAGTTCAAGCGCGCGGGCGGCCGCTTCATTTCCATCAACCCGGTGCGCACCGGGTATTCCGCGATCGCCGACGAATGGATCCCGATCCGCCCGGGGACCGACGGCGCGCTGTTCATGGCGCTGCTGCACGAGTTGATCGGCACCGGCCTGGTCGACCGCCCGTTCCTGCAGCGCTACACCAATGCGCCGCAACTGGTGGTGCTGGACGAGGGCGAACGCGAGGGCCTGTTCGCGTTCGATCCCGCTGCGGGTCCGCCAGGGGACGGGCGCAATCCGCACAACAAGCTGGCGTGGGACCTGGCCAGCGGCGGCCCGGTGGCCGCCTACCCGCAAGGCGTCGAAGATGGCCGCATGCTGGCGCTCGAGGGCCACTTCACGCTGCCGGACGGAACGCGGGTCGCTCCTTCCTTCCAGCTGCTGCGCGAGCGCGTGGCCGACACTACTCCCGAGTGGGCCGAAGGCATCACCGGCATCCCGGCCGCGCGCATCCGCGAACTGGCCCGCGAGCTCGGCGAGACGGCCCTGCACCAAGCCTTCGAACTGCCGATCCCCTGGACCGACGCCTGGGGCAAGAAGCACCCGACGACCCAGGGGCGACCGGTGGCCTTCCATGCCATGCGCGGGCTGGCGGCCCACTCCAACGGCTTCCAGACCGTGCGCTCGCTGGCGATCCTCATGAGCGTGCTGGGCACGATCGATGCGCCGGGGGGCTTCCGGCACAAGGCGCCCTATCCGCGGCACATCGTCCCGAACTATCGCGCCTTCAACGACCCCGGCCTCGTGCAGCCCAACACGCCGCTGAACGCGGCGCCGCTCGGGTTTCCCGCCAGCCCCGAGGAGCTGGCGGTGCACCCCGACGGCACGCCGCTGCGCATCGACCACGCGTTCTCCTGGGAGCATCCGCTGTCGGCCCACGGAATGATGCACAACGTGATCACCAACGCGACGCGCGGCGATCCCTACCGCATCGACACGCTCCTGATCTTCATGGCGAACATGGCGTGGAACTCCACGATGAACACCATGGGCGTGCGCGAGATGCTCAACCAGAAGGACGAGACCGGCGAGTACAAGATCCCCTTCCTGGTGGTGTGCGACGCCTTCCAGAGCGAGATGGTCGCTTTCGCCGACCTGGTGCTGCCGGATACCACCTACCTTGAACGCCACGACGTCATGAGCATGCTGGACCGGCCGATCTCCGAGTTCGACGGCCCGGTCGATTCGGTGCGGGTACCGGTGGTGCCGCCCAGCGGCCAGTGCAAGCCGTTCCAGGAGGTGCTGATCGAGCTCGCTTCGCGCCTGAAGTTCCCCGCCTTCACGCGGGAGGACGGCAGCCGCAAGTTCAAGGACTACCCGGACTTCGTCGTCAACTTCCAGGCGCAGCCGGGTGTCGGCTTCCTCATGGGGTGGCGGGGCAAGGATGGGCAGGACCACCTGCGCGGCGAGCCGAATCCCAACCAGTGGGAGATGTACGCCAAGAACAACTGCGTGTTCCAGTACCACATGCCGGCCGACCAGCAGTTCATGCGCAACTGGAACCAGCCCTACCTCGACTTCGCCAAGGACAAGGGCTGGCGGCAGAGAAACGATCCGGTGCAGCTCGCCATCTATTCCGACACGTTGCAAAGCTTCCGGCTCGCGGCGCAAGGCAAGACCCGGGGCCGCCAGCCGCCCGAGCGGCTGCGCGCGCGCATCGAGCAGTACTTCGATCCCTTGCCCTTCTGGTACCCGCCGCTGGAAGACGCCTGCACCGACACCGAGGCGTTCCCCTTGGCGGCGATCACCCAGCGACCGATGGCGATGTACCACTCGTGGGACTCGCAGAACGCCTGGCTGCGTCAGATCCACAGCCACAACTACCTGCACGTCAATCCGCTCACCGCCGGCGCCGCCGGCATCGCGGACGGCGGCTGGTGCTGGGTGGAAAGCAAGTGGGGCCGGGTTCGCTGCATGGTCCGCTACAGCGAGGCGGTGGAACCCAACACGGTCTGGACCTGGAACGCGATCGGCAAGGCCAGCGGCGCCTGGCAGCTGGCCCCGGCGGCCGACGAATCGCGCCTGGGCTTCCTGCTGAACCACCTGATCACCGAGGAGTTGCCGGACGGCGACCGCAGGATCAGCAACTCCGACCCTATCACCGGCCAGGCCGGCTGGTACGACGTGCGGGTGCGCATCCGGCCCGCCGAACCGGCCGAGCCCACCGAGACATTGCCGCAGGCCGCGACGCTGCACGTGGTCGCCGCCCCCGCTGAACGACAAGGAAGTCCCCGATGAATGCAATCCAACCCGCCGACACGCTGGCCAGGCAGCTGGCGCTCGTCATCGACCTCAACGTGTGCGTCGGCTGCCACGCGTGCGTCACTTCGTGCAAGGAGTGGAACACCTCGGGCGCCGCGGGCCCGCTGACGGACCTGAACACCCGTGGCGCGCAGCCCACGGGCACCTTCTTCAACCGCGTGCAGACCTACGAGGCCGGCGCCTTCCCGGTGACCGAGACCATCCATTTTCCCAAGAGCTGCCTGCACTGCGAGGAGCCCCCCTGCGTGCCCGTCTGCCCCACCGGGGCGAGCTACAAGCGCGCCGAGGACGGCATCGTGCTGGTCGACTACGACAAGTGCATCGGCTGCAAGTACTGCGCCTGGGCGTGCCCCTACGGTGCCCGCGAGTTCGACGAGGAACGCAAGGTGATGACCAAGTGCACGCTCTGCGTCGACCGCGTCTACGACGAACACTTGCCGCCGCAGGACCGCAAGCCGGCCTGCGTGAAAGCCTGCCCGACCGGCGCGCGGCTGTTCGGCGACGTGAAGGACCCGGACTCCGAGGTCTCGCAGGCGATCCGCGAGCGCGGCGGCTACCAGCTGATGCCCGAATGGGGCACGCAGCCGGCGAACCAGTACCTGCCGCGCGTGCGGACGGCGGCGGTAGCGGGCGGCCGCGGCGCCGGGGGCGCGGCCACGGAGCGCCCGGCGACCGTCGACGCACTGAAGCCCACCCTGGCGGCCCTGTGCGCCGGGACGCAGGAGGCCTGAGATGAATCCCGCCTGGTCGATCATTCTCTTCACCACCATGGCGGGCTCCGCCCAGGGACTGGTGGTGGCCCTTGCCGTGGCCTGCCTGGCCGGCGCGGACCTGGGCCGCGCCTTCGTAGGGGGCTTGCTGGCAGCGGCCACGGTCCTGCTGGTGGCGGCGCTGGTGGCTTCCTTCTTCCACCTGGGACACCGGATGCGGGCCTGGCGGGCCGCGCTGATGTGGCGCACCTCCTGGATGTCGCGCGAGGTGATCGTGCTGCCGGCCTTCATCGGGCTGGTGGGCGCGTGGGCGGTCGCCGCCCTGGCGGGCGCGCCCGATGTGCTCGTGCTCCGGGTGCTGCCGGTGCTCGCCATCGCCCTGTCGCTGCTGCTGTGGCTGTGCACGGCGATGATCTACGCCTGCCTGCGCTTCATCCAGGAATGGGCCCATCCGCTGACGGTCGTCAACTACACCTTGATCGGCCTGTCGTCCGGGCTGGTGCTGGCGGGCGCCGCCGGCGTGCTGGCCGGGCAGCGCGAGTTCGTCGGGGCACTGAGCGGCTGGACCGTCGCCGCGACGCTTGCGGCATGGCTGGGCCGCGCCCTGGCATTGCGCCGCAACGCGGCGCTGAAGCCACGCTCCACGCTGCAAAGCGCCACCGGTATCCACAACCCGCAGCTGGTGCAGCGCGCCATGGGCATGACGGGCGGCTCGTTCAACACCCGCGAGTTCTTCCACCGGGCGTCGCTGCAAGCGGTGCGCCGCACCCGCGTCGGCTTCCAGCTGCTCGCATTCGCCGCGCCGCTGGTGCTGGTGTGCATGGCGATGCTGGGCGCGGGCACTGGCTGGTGGCTGGTGGCGCTGCCGGTGCAGTCGGCAGGACTGCTCGCCGAGCGCTGGTTCTTCTTCGCCCAGGCCCGCCATCCGCAGAACCTCTACTACCAGGTCGTGTCATGACGCCGTCCCCCGCCGTGCCCGACCGGGTGCTGGAGTTCGAGGCGCCCGAGGTGCACGCGCTGGTCTGGCTCCCGCTGGCAGTGCGCTACAAGCTGGACGTCATCGGTTGCCGGCTCCGCCTGGCGCAAGGGTGCTACTGAAGCGGCGCCTTGGCGCGTGTCCTCGCGTAGGTCACAGGATTCCGAGCATGCAGGCCCGGAGGATGGCAGCAGCGCGGTTCTCGGCCTTCAGCCGCTCCATCACGGTGGAGAGGTGGAAGTGCACCGTTCGCTCCTTCAACCCTATGATGTCGGCGGCCTGCTTGGCCGTGTGGCCTTCAGCCAGGACGCGCAGAACTTCTCTCCCGCGATCCGTAAGGCCGAATCGGCGCTCGATGACCTCGCTCTTGAGGATAGACGAGTTCAACGTGTCTCAGCCGAACCTCGTCTGGGTCACCGACATCACCTACATCCGCACGCACGAAGGATGGCTGTACCTGGCCGTGGTCCTGGATCTGTTCTCTCGCCAGATCGTTGGCTGGTCGATGCAGCCCAGGATCGATCGGGAACTGGCCCTGAACGCCTTGCTCATGGCAGTGTGGCGTCGCCGACCAACCAACGAGGTGATGGTGCATTCGGACCAAGGCAGCCAATTCGCCAGCTACGACTGGCAGGACTTCCTGAAGGAGCATGCCTTGGTGCCCAGCATGAGCCGGCGGGGCAACTGCCATGACAACGCCGTGGCCGAGAGCTTCTTCCAACTGCTTAAGCGCGAGAGGATCCGCCGCCAGACCTACCCTACCCGGCAAGACGCCCGCGCCGATGTCTTCAATTACATCGAGATGTTCTACAACCCCAAGCGCCGCCATTCAACGGCCGGCGACCTGTCTCCGATAGAGTTCGAGAAACGCCATTCCCAACGGCTTGGAAGTGTCTAGTGGATCCGGGTCGATTCATTTCAAGTAGTCGACGCATGCACTTAGACGCAGGGTAGGGGCTCGTATGGTCGACATTACGACCGAAAGAGGCACCACTTTAGAAGATGACGACTCGAATTGGTGAGTTCAACAGATGCGGAATTCTGCGAACAAATGAGGGAGTGAGTAGAGTGGGTCCATGGCTCCGCATCTTTCCGCGAGAGGCAGCGACCCTGCCAAGGTGTTAGCATGTTCCCAACTTCTAGGAATTGAACCCGGGTCCGCAGCCACCACCATTTACCCAAGGCCAACCCTTCTCGGTTGGCCTTTTTTCTTGCCCGTTCCCCGCGTGTTTGCTGGGTTTGCGGGCATCGCCCTTCGGACACGGGCACGGCCCAGACGCGCCGCCAGCCTCTCCGGCGTCTCTCTCTTCCCCATTTCTCTCTCGCGTCCGTGGAGTGCTCCAAGGCCGACTTCGTTGCGTGACAAAGACTTGGAGACGGGCGGTTGTGGTCGGAGACTGCTACAGCAGCGAGGACTGCGATGCCGCCGCGAAGGGCTGTTCAGACCTTCCCGACCACGTTCTCAACTTGATGCGCCCGATCAGCCTCCTGGCGCAACCAATCGCGAAAAGCTAGAAGTGCCGGGTCTTCCCGTCGAATGGCGCGGTATTCCAGGCGCCAATCCCCGACTGTGCGCGCGACGATCGGGAATGGCGCGACCAAGCGGCCCGCCGCCAGGGCATCGCTGATGTAAGGTATTTGCGCGATGGCGACTCCGGCCCCGTCGAGCGTTGCCTGCATCGCCATGACGTTGCTCTCGAAGGACACCTCACCGGCGGGTTGCACGGGGGAGCGCAAGCCAGCCGCTTCGAACCAGTGTGGCCATTCATTGGGCATGCCGGACACGACGATGAGAGTCGCGTTGCGCAAGTCATCAGGCGAGTGCAGCGTTGATGCGAGCTTAGGGGTACAGACCGGCACGACGGCACTCGGGAATAGGCGTTCTGCTTCGTAGCCCGGCAACGCGTCGGTATCGCGTCGGATAGTGCAGGTCCAGTCATCGCGTACCGGACGAGTTGCGCCACCCGTCGCCATGCGCACTTCGACGTCGGGATGGCTGCGATAGAAGCTTGCCAGTCGCGGGATCAACCAAGTGATCGCCAAGGTTGGACCGACTCCAACCGTCAGCACCGGGCCACTACGCATTGCCGTAACGCTTTCGGTGAGCCGGGCAATGGAATCGAAAGCATCAGTCAGACCGGACAGCAGCGCCTGCCCTTGCGCCGTCAGTTCAAGCGCGTTCGCATGTCGCAGAAACAGAGGAAAGCCAAAACGATCTTCCAGCAGACGGACCAAGCGACTTACCGCAGTTTGGGTGACGTTCAGCTCTCTTGCCGCGGCAGTGAAACTGCCATGCCGGCCAGCCGCCTCAAAAGCCCGCAGTCCGTTCAGCGAGGGTAATTGTCGCATCATGTGAGACCCCAATTTTTTCTTGGGGGAATGGTAAGTTAAAATCGTTTGTCTGACAATGCCTACTACCTTAATATGCCTTAACACAATCAAATTTCTTACGGAGGCTCACATGCACTACTTCGCTAATTCAGGCTCTGTTTTCAACTGGCTATCGCCAGCGCAATGTCCGGTTCCAGTCGTAAGCAGAAAAGTAGAGGCCCATGAAGTACACAACCAAGTGCCGCATAACCATGCGCTGCAGCGAACCCGGCATGACGTCGTGGTTTGCAATCCACGCGTCCCGTGCGCCGGGTCGCTGAGCTTGGGTCGTTATGCGGCACTCATCGAAATGGAGATTGAAAATGAACAGACTAACTAAACTCATCTTATTCGGGGCGGCTCTAGCTGCGTCTGTAGCTCACGCACAAGATCCGAAAGACATCCCACAAAAATCTGGGGTAACACCTACGGATCTCATAGTACGCGGAGTGGACGGCACAGCGAATCTGGAATTCACAGTCATAGATGTGAAGTACGAGCCAGGTGGTGTCAACCGTCGCCATTTTCATCCGGCGGCGGTCACCTTCTATGTAGTTTCTGGGACACCAGTTTTCCAGCAGGAGGGCAAGGAACCCATTACCCTAAAACCCGGTGACAGCCTACTCGTTCCGGCCGGCACCACTCATTCCCATTGGAACCCTAGTAAGACTGAAGGTGTTCGATGGCTGGAATTCATCGTGGCTGAAAAAGGTAAAGGAAGATCCATCCGAAAGCCTTGAATAGAAAGTTTCGCCTCATAATCACGAAAGGAAAATGTAACCGCGACCAGCCGCCTTTGGTCGTAAGCAGAAAAGTAGAGGCCCATGAAGTACACAACCAAGTGCCGCATAACCATGCGCTGCAGCGAACCCGGCATGACGTCGTGGTTTGCAATCCACGCGTCCCGTGCGCCGGGTCGCTGAGCTTGGGTCGTTATGCGGCACTCATCGAAATGGAGATTGAAAATGAACAGACTAACTAAACTCATCTTATTCGGGGCGGCTCTAGCTGCGTCTGTAGCTCACGCACAAGATCCGAAAGACATCCCACAAAAATCTGGGGTAACACCTACGGATCTCATAGTACGCGGAGTGGACGGCACAGCGAATCTGGAATTCACAGTCATAGATGTGAAGTACGAGCCAGGTGGTGTCAACCGTCGCCATTTTCATCCGGCGGCGGTCACCTTCTATGTAGTTTCTGGGACACCAGTTTTCCAGCAGGAGGGCAAGGAACCCATTACCCTAAAACCCGGTGACAGCCTACTCGTTCCGGCCGGCACCACTCATTCCCATTGGAACCCTAGTAAGACTGAAGGTGTTCGATGGCTGGAATTCATCGTGGCTGAAAAAGGTAAAGGAAGATCCATCCGAAAGCCTTGAATAGAAAGTTTCGCCTCATAATCACGAAAGGAAAATGTAACCGCGACCAGCCGCCTTTGGTCGGACCCGGCCTTTGGGCATCTCTGAAGGTTGGGAGGCAATGTGTGACCAAAGGCGCTCTCTTCAGCATCGTCATTGCGATAACAGGAGTTTTATGTATGGCTTACACCCAACCGGCCTCCGCTCAGGAAAGGCGAATCGGCGTGATCCCGCATGCGCCGCTGCTGAAGACAGCCGTGCCCGATACGGCTAACCAGGAAGTCGCCGTCTATCACGTCGAATATGAGCCGGGTGGCATCAATCCACGGCACCTTCATCCGGCTGCGGTCACCTTCCACATCCTTTCCGGCACTGGCATCTGGCAGGAGGAAGGTGAACCGCCAGTCACTCTACGCGCTGGCGACAGTCTGCTCGTTCCGGCCGGCACCATTCACACGCACTGGAATCCCAGCGCGACTGAAAAGCTCCGCTTTCTCGAATTCATCGTGGCTGAGAAGGACAAAGGACGGTCCATTCCCAAACCATTGAAAGACTAGGTAGCGGTTGCGTGAAGCGATGCGGAATCTCCTTGATCTACAGCGGCATGTACCGCGCGCATATGGAAAATCGACGTATGCATCGTTGAGTTCGCCGTCGAATCAGTTGTTCAGTCTCCCTGAGCGAACAGTCGCCGCTGATCGTGCCAGTGGTAGGGCCACGGGCGGCCGAGCACTTTGTCCACGGTAAGGTCGGGCTGGCCGACCAGCTTCTCCACCACGTCGGGAGCCAGCAGCGTCAGGCGCATCAGCCGATGCACCTGCGAGGTATCGATTCCCTCAGCCTCGGCGATCTCGGCCACGGACGCCACGCGCTGCGCGTCGAGCAAGCGCTGCCAGTGATGCGCCAGCCCCAGGGCGCGCATCATCGGCGTGCCCTGCGCGGCGGCGCGCTGCCGCCGCTCCTCCTCGGCCTGCTTCGTGAACGCCTGCGGCGCGTCCAGTGGCGTGATGACCTCCTTCTTCCCCCCGCGCTGCACCAGCCGCCACGGGAAGAAAGTCTCCAGCTTCACGCCGCCCGCAGGCGAAGGCAACTGCCGGACGATGGATTCGCCTTCGATGCGTCCCCGGTGCTTGCGACTCACACCTGCTCCTCGAAGCCGCGCACGATCTGCCGCTGCGCTTCCCAATGCACCGGCAGCGGATGGCGCTGGAACCAGATCAGGCTCATCCGGCGCGGCTGCCGCCCGGCCATCAGCGACTCCACGATGTCCGGAGCGAACAGGGTCAGGCGCAGCAGTTCGTTGACAACCGACTGGTGCAGCCCCTCGGCGCGGGCGATGGCCGAGCCGCTCTCCATCTCGCCGCTGTCGAGCAGGCGCTGCCAGTGGAAGGCGCGCCCCATGCCCTCGATCAAGGTGCTGTCGTGGGCCTCGCGCTCCTCCACGACGGGCTGCTGGACGAGGCGCTGCACGCCCCGGCGGCGCAGCGTCATCGGCACGAAGGTTTCCAGCTTGCCGTCCTTCACGCTTCCACCTCCAGCAGTTCAGCGCCGACGCCACGCGGCGCGAACTCGCCGATCAGGGCATCCCATCCCAGCTCGCGCCACTTCACCCGGATGCCCTGCATCTCGTCGGTGTGAACGAGGTCGACGCGCTCAATCATCAGGTTGGCGACGCGGTGGCGCTCGACTGGGAACAACTGATCCCACACGTCGTTGAGGCGTCCCATCGCCATCACGGTGCTGGCCTCGTCGACCTGCGCGCCGTTGTTCTGGATGTGGCGCACCACCGAGGCGATGGATTCAGGGCTGGTCAGCACCGTGCGGATCTGCGCCACCACCGCCGCCTCGATCTCGGCGGCGGGCAGGCGCTCGTAGTTCTTGCCCGGCGCGCCGAAGCGACTCTCCGACTTGGAGACGTAGTACTGGTACTTGCGCCCGTTCTTGCGCGAGTAGGTCGGGTACATCCGCTCGCCCGACGGTGCGTAGAGCAGGCCACGCAGCAGCGCGTCGTTGCGCGACCTGATCTTGGTGTCCACGCCGCGCTCGTGGCTGTCGCGGGCCAGCACCGCGTGAACCTTGTCCCACAGCTCGCGCTCGATGATCGGCTCGTGCACGCCCGGGTACCACGTCCCCCGGTTCGATAACTCGCCGAGGTAGATGCGGTTGCGCAGCACCTTGTGGATGTATTTCTTGTCGATGCGCGTGCCGCTGCGCACGCGCCCGTCCTGCGTCGTCCACGCCTTGGTGGTGATGCCCTCGTCGGACAGGCGCGCGGCGATCTGCGTCGGCGAGCCAATGGTCAGCATCTCCTCGAACATCCGGCGCACCACGGCAGCCTCGTCCGGGTTGATCACCAGTTGGCGGTTGACCACGTCGTAGCCGATGGTGGGCACGCCGCCCATCCACAGTCCCTTCTTTTTGGCAGCGGCGATCTTGTCGCGGATGCGCTCGCCGGTGACCTCGCGCTCGAACTGCGCGAAGGACAGCAGGATGTTCAGTGTCAGCCGACCCATCGAAGTCGTGGTGTTGAACTGCTGAGTGACCGACACAAAGGACACTGACCGGCGCTCGAACACGTCGACCATCTTGGAGAAGTCGGCGAGGCTGCGCGTCAGGCGGTCGATCTTGTAGACCACCACGATGTCGATGCGCCCGTCCTGGATGTCGGCCAGCAGGCGCTTCAAGGCCGGGCGGTCGGTGTTGCCGCCGGAGAAGCCCGGGTCGTCGTAGTCGTCGGCGACCGCAATCCAACCCTCGGCGCGCTGGCTGGCGACGTAGGCGTGACCCGCTTCCTTCTGCGCATCGATGGAGTTGAATTCCTGATCCAGCCGCTCGTCCGAGGACACGCGGCAGTAAACGGCGCAGCGTTTGCGCGGCTTGGTGAGGGCGATCTCGGCCATCAGTCGCCTCCCTTCAGGCCGAAGAAGTTCGGCCCGCTCATGTGCTGGCCGGTAATGTGGCGGGCCACGGCGGTCAGGCTCTTGAAGCTGCGGCCCTCGTAGTCGAAGCGGCCTTCGGCGGTCACCGACACGCGGTGCTCGCGCTGGCCCCATTCGCGCAGCAGCACGGTGCCCGGCGCGAAGTCGAAGGCGCGCGGCTTGGCGCGCAGCTTGATGCGGGAGTGCTTGGCTCCGATGGCCTCCAGACGCTGGCGGGTTTCCGCCGCGAGGCCGCCGAAGGCCTGCTCCTGCAGCTTGTAGGCAAGGCGTGATTCGATGTGGGTTCGGTTCGGGTGCGGCGGGCGTCGCTCGAAGTAGCGATCCCACAGCGTCCAGAGTTCGGCCATCGGCAGATGGCCCAGATCGGCGATCTGCGCCGCGATGGGTGATTGGTTTTCGTTCATGACAACTTCTCCGGTTGAGAGGGGGTTGCATGAACGCGCTGGTCGGGCAGGAAGCCAAGGCGAACCGCGCCCTCTGTCGCTTCCGGCGCAGCGAGGGTGCGGACGATGGCCGCAGCGAGGATGGAAGTGACCTCCGCCGCACGGGCGGTCGGGGTCATTTCGGACGGGGATGGCAGTTCGAGGGTCGTCATGGCGGTTCCGGGGCATTGCAACTACCCGCCATCGTGGGCCGGAACGTCCGAAAGGGATGGCAACGCAGGGTAATCAGGTTGCGTTCATGGATTCGCAAACTATTCTTGCGTTTATTAATGCGCAAGAGTAGAATGACGGTTTCGGAGGTGCCAACCCATGCTCGACAAGATCTCGCACAAGCTGATCGGCTTCCGCGTGAAGGCGGCGCGCGAGGCCAAGGGCTGGACGCAGGATCAGCTCACCCAAGGCCTCGGCCTGAATGACCGCCAGTCGGTTTCCGACATCGAGAACGGCAAGCGCACGCTGCGTCCGGAGGAGATGCTCGCCCTGTCCGATCTGCTGGATCGGGACATCGAGTTCTTCATCGATCCCTTCGCTGTCGCGGGCGAGGCGCAGTTCAACTGGCGCGCCGATCCCGGCGTGCCGGAGGACAGCCTGGACGGCTTCGAGCTGAAGGCGGGCCAATGGATCGGGCTGCTGCGCTGGCTGCGCGAGCAGCGCGACAGCCGGGCCAGCGTGCTCAAGCGCGCACTGCGCCTGTCCACCCAGTCGTCCTATGAGGACGCGCAGGAACGGGCGGAAA
Organism: Burkholderiaceae bacterium; assembly: GCA_036752305.1. Taxonomy (GTDB): domain Bacteria; phylum Pseudomonadota; class Gammaproteobacteria; order Burkholderiales; family Burkholderiaceae_C; genus DAIOSZ01. The sequence goes on along the minus strand of DAIOSZ010000050.1, from coordinate 4,634 downwards.
GTCTGGCCGCAGAACTCGACCTCGGCGTGATCCCTGCCGAGACCCTGATCGACAAGGTCGAGCGCGAACTGGATATCCCGGTGCTGTTCGTGGACACGGTCGAGACCGCCGACGGCAAGTCGATCTCCGGCGCGACCTGCCATCTGGAGGAGATGGGCGTCATCCTCATCAACCGCAACGAAAGCGAGGCTCGGCGCTTCTTCGACCTCGCCCACGAACTCTTCCATGCCCTGACCTGGGATGCGATGAAGCCGGAGCACCGGGAGTCGAACTCCTTCGAGGAGCGCAGCAAGGGCAAGCGCATCGAGCAGTTGGCGAACAGCTTCGCCGCCGCACTCCTGATGCCGCGCGCCTCGCTCGACAAGCTGATCGACAAGGATCGGGTCAACGACATCGCGCATCTGTGCGAGGTCGCCGCGCTGCTGCGGGTCGCGCCCGTGGCGCTGGCGTGGCGGCTGTTCAACCTCAAGCTCATCGGCGACGACACCCGGCAGAGCCTTTCGCAGGAGAAGCAGCGCCCCTCCGTGTCCGGCTCGCCCAAGCGGTTCTCCGCGTCCTTCGTGAAGATGCTGCATGAGGCGCTGGACAACGGACGTCTGTCGGCGCGCAAGGCGGCGAAAGCCATGGGTCTTGGCCTTGGCGGATTGACCGAACTGTTCGCTCAGTACGACCTGCCCGCTCCGTTCGAGCTTTGAGGTGAATACGCGATGCCCGCAGTCCGCGTATTCGCTGACACCAATGTCATCCTCGAAGCCTTCCGCACGCGGTGCTGGACGGCCATCACCACGCACTTCGCCGTGGAAACGGTCGAGAAGTGCGTCGAGGAAACCCTGACCGGCGATCCCGCCGATCCGCGCCACATCGCGGTCGCGCCCGCTGAACTCCACGCGGGCCTCGCGGCCCAGCATCCCGTCACCCGCAAGGAACTCGCCGCGCTGGTCGCCCACCGGCCCGGATGCATGACCCTCGACGATGGCGAAAAGCATCTGTTTGCGTGGCTGCACGCCAGCAAGCTGCTGCCATCGAACGTCATCGTCGTCACGACCGCCGACAAGGCCGCGCTCGTGGCGTCACACGGGCTGGGCTGGCTCAACTGCATGACGTCGCTGGAAGACCTTGCCCGCAAGGCGGGTGTCGGTCGCGTCAATCTCGATGCCCTGGCCCTGCAGTACCGCGAAGACTGGCTGTCCAGCATCAAGACCAAGATCATGTTGGGAATCATCCCGTGAACGTCGCCGCGCTGACGGTGCCGACGCAAGCGAGGCCACTCAGCACCACCCCAAGGAGCATCGAGTGGCCAAGAAGTCTCACAAGAACAGCAAGCATCTCGCCGACCTGATCGAGTCGGCAACCGTCACCGCGATCCGACTGCTGGCGCAGGTCGACAAGTTCGCCATGCTCGGCGGCGTCGATGCGTCCCTGTCCGAAGATCAGGCGCGCGCGGCGCTGCGCGAACACATCCTCACGGTCAGGCGCGAGGACATCATCGTCGCCGACCAGGAAGCCGTGCGGCTGCTCCAACTCGTGCGCTTCCGCACCGAGGAAATGCTGGAGCACGCCCACAGGGAACTGGAGTTCGAGCAGCACGCGGAGATCGCCACTTTCGACAGGTCGGCGGATGCGATGACCCGGCTGATCTGGTTGCACGTGAAGGCATCGCGCGTGTTCGACCAGATCGAGACCATCTACCTGACCCACCACTTCCACGGGCACAAGAAGTTCCTGGGTTTCACCGTGCGCGATGGCGACGGGCGCGACTTCCAGTGGACACCGGAGGTCGAGAAGAAGCTGCACGAAGGCGTGGGTGAAATCCTTGAACTGGACGACGAGGCCAAGCAGAACTGCGAGCTGATTCACTTCGAGATGGATGAAGGCGATGCGGACGTCCAGCGGCGCATGCACTATCTCGTCGTCTACCACCCCGGAAAGATGAAGGCACTGCGGCAGATGAAGGATCGTCGCCGCGATCTGCTCGTTTTCACGCCCGCGCTGGAAGCGACGCTGGTGTACGACCCCGCCGCGAACAAGGTGCATGTGCTCTCGGACAAGCGCGGCACCGCGCAACGCCTCGCGGATCGCTTCGTCGCAGTCGGCTTCGACAAGCCGCTCTCCAAGCAGCCGGTGGGCGCGATCAGCTATGAACTGGGCATGTTCAAGCAGTCGGTCGATCTTCGCGCCGCGACCGCCAGGGGCGCGGTGATCCTGGACGCATGGATTTCCTCGCTTACCGTCACCCTCGGGCACACCCGGCACACCGTCACGATTGCGATGGCGAACAGCGACAGCGTCTGGCGTGTGTCCAACTCGCACTTCGGCGATCACAACCCCTTGTCGAGCTGCCGTTCCGTGGTCGAGGTGAAGCTCTCGTTCTCGATTCGCTTCGACGGCGAGCAGGACGCGCGGGCCCTGGACATCACCGTGGATCAGCGCGGTTCATGCAATCTGCTGAACCTGCCAGATCCGCGCCTGCGCCAATGCGGAGAAGACATCCTGACTTCGCTGGGCGTGATGAAGCGCATCGAACCGGCGAAGATCGGTGCCGACCTTGCCCTGTTCCGCGCCGAGATGAAGCTGCTCGATCTGGCAGGCCATGAAGTCGATGGCCATCTGCTGGCCGCACTTGGACTGACCGCTGCCGATCTGGTGAGCAAGGGTCTGCTCAAGCAGAAGGCTCCGGGCGACTACATCACCGTCCCCGTTGAGGACAATGACGGTCAACAGGGGTTCCGCCACCTGAAGGTCAACTTCAACAGCATGAGCACTTCGGCGGTGGATGACGTCAGCGGCGAACGCTACGACCTGACCGAGGGCGACCTCTGCCGCTACGACATCAGCAAGGGCTACTTGCGCGAACGGCTCGACGAACTGCTCCGGTCACAACTGATCGACATCCCGTTGACGGTGGATGACGAGGAGCCCTATGTACTCGGCAACTACCGGATGGGCGATCAGCGTATTCCGGTCGCGCTGGTGTCCCGGCTGTGGGAACCCAAGCACGGCGACAAACTGGACACGAGGCTGCGGCAATCGAACCTCGGCCTCACCATCGTGCTGTCGACGACGGCGGGCCAGCCGCGTCGCTACTTGGGGCCCGGCATCGTCGTGTCGCTGGATGCGCTTGCTAAGGACGTCAACGGGAAAGTGTCGATTGACCTCGCGCCGGTCGAAGCCGAAATCCGTCGTCGTCAAACCGAGGCCGCCGCAACCGATACCCCGCGCCTGATCAAGGATGACGCGCGCAGCGGCACGCTGCACGGGCCGTGGCCCGATCCGTGGACATTGACCAAGAAGGACTGGCTCGACGTGGTCGAAGTCTTCGTCAACGGCTGGACATCAGGGCGGCGCAAATGGACAAAGGCGCAGATCGAATCTGCGTCGGGCGTTTCCTTCCGCACGATGGCCGAACTGTTCCGTGGCGCACCGGAATGGCAGACGTACTTCCGTGGTGCCGATGGCAATGCCAAGCCCCGCATCTGGGAGCTGAACATCGGCACGCCCGACTATCTGGGTTCCGCACAGGCCACAGACGACGAGCCTGCGGAATCCGAAACCGCCTGAGGAGCGGGCGCTTGTAATTTCTGCGTGATTTCCGCGTGAAGGCTGCGAAATATCGCAAGCCCTGCGGCAAGAAAGTAGGAGCACTTCAACGAAAGGAGTGCTCCTCATGCAAAACCAAGTCCCTTCCATTCAATCGAGCCGGTTTCCCAACCGGCCCAATCCGAGCGATGCCACGCGCATCGCCCTCGACGAAAACGAACTGGCCATCCGCTGGGGGCTGTCCGTCAAGACCCTGCGCCGCTGGCGGCAGGAACAGCTCGGCCCGGTCTTCTGCAAGCTCGGCGCGCGCGTCACCTACCTGATCTCCGAGATCGAAGCCTTCGAGCGTCGCGTTTCGCGGCACTCGACCTTCACCCGGGCGTCCCAGTGAGGGGGCGGCCATGAGCGATCTGCCCATCTACCCCGCCGACATCGCCGAGATGTCCGTTGGCCAGCTGGCGGCACTGCCCGCCGAGCAGAAGGCTGAAATCTCCCGCAACCTCGATCAGGCCCTGGACTGGCTCAAGAAGGCCCGTACCAAGTTCGATGCGGCGCTGGAGAGCGCCTACGGCGAGCGCATCAAGGACGAGCGCGTCTCGGTCGGCAAGGACTTCGGCACCGTCCATCTCCACGACGGCGCGCTGCACGTCGCAGCCGACACGCCCAAGCGTGTGTCGTGGGATCAGGCGGTGCTCGCGGAAATCGCCCGGCGCATCGCCGCCTCCGGCGAACAGGTCGAGGACTACATCGACATCGAGTTCTCCATCCCCGAATCCCGCTTCAACGCACTGCCGCCCGCGTGGCGCGACCAGTTCGCACCCGCCCGCACCGTGAAGCCCGGCAAGCAGAGCTTCAAGCTGTCGTTCGATGGAGGTGAAGCATGAGCCTCCCGATCATCAGCGCGCAGCAGCGCATGGCCGAGCGCAAGGGCGTGAAGCTCCTGATGCTCGGCAAATCCGGCATCGGCAAAACGACCCGGCTCAAAGACCTCGATCCGAAGACCACGCTGTTCATCGACATCGAGGCGGGCGATCTCGCCGTGGCCGACTGGCCGGGCGACACCATCCGCCCGGCGTCCTGGCCCGAGAGCCGCGACT
>DAIOSZ010000049.1:16878-19710 GCA_036752305.1 Burkholderiaceae bacterium | reverse complement strand
CCCGGGCCGGGGACGGTGGTGCCGGAGTTGACCGCCGTGGCGCCGGAGAACGAGGGAAATTCCAGGTTGCCGGTGACCGGGCGGGCGCCGCCGCCACCGCCACAGGCGGACAGCGCGGCGGCGATGGCGATGGCGAGGGCGGACAGGATGGAGGTGTGGGTGAGGGTTTTGTTCATGATGAGCTCCATGTGCTCGTGGGAGGGTTGTTGGAAGCGATCGGGCGATGCGAAGGCAGGCCCGCGCGACGCAAGGTCAGCGACGCGTCCCGCGACTGCGCTGCGGCGCGCTGGAGTCGGAACGTGTCGTGAATGTGGGAAGGCAGCGAAGGGCGCCTGGCGCGCGCGTCATCGAACCCGTTTGGCCTGGCCTGAAGGGTCAGACTCGGGCCTCAGGTGCGGTTCGGCTCGCCGCGCGCCCGCAGCGAGCCGCGACGGCCCGCCACCGACGATCAAACGGTCAGTCAGAGCGCTGAGGGAGGCGCGCGTGCCTGCGCGCTGACCCACGCATGCAGCGTGCGCGGGGCGGCCAGGAAGGCCCTGGGGAATTCGTCCTCAAGACCGCTGACCAGCGGAATTGGGGACGCGGAAGGCGGCATGCCCATCGCGGGCGCATGCAGCAAGCAGAAGGGGCAGTGCTCCAGCAGATGCTTGGCGCCCGGCAGGGCGCCCAGGTCGCCGCGGTCGCCCTGAATCCATTTGGAGCCCTGCGTGGTGCAGACCTCGATCCAGGGCATGGATTTTTCCCAGCCCAACCCTTGCGCGAGCGACGGTGCAAGCGACGCCAGCAGGATTGCCCAGGCGGCAATCCAGCTTGTCCATCGGTTGCGGGTCCGCAAGGCGCTCATGGCAAAAATTATAGGGATCGGCCTGTGCAGCCTCGCGCAGTTTGCGCCCGTAGACTACGGTGCCTGCCATGCTGATCTTCCACTCCCCCACCCATTTGCTGCACGCGCCGGCGCACGAGATTTTTCGCGGCGAGCGCGTTGCTTGCCTGGAAACCCCGGCACGTGCCGAGTTCGTGCGCGAGGCGCTGGCGGCGCGCGGGCATGCGTTTGCGCTGCCCGAGGCCGATGCCTCGGCCATCTTGGAGCAGGTTCACGCGCCGCGCTACCTGGCCTTTTTGCAGAACGCCTGGGACGAGTGGCTGGCACTGGAGGCGGGCAACGCGCAGCGCCAGCCCTTTCCGTCGGTCTGGCCGGTGCGCGGGCTGCGCAGCGATGTGGAGCCGCGCAACTTTACGGCCCGACTGGGGCTGTACTCCATGGACAACGGCTCGCCGTTGTCGCCCGGCGCATGGGCGGCGGCCAAGGCGGGAGCGGACATGGCCGCCAGCGCAGCTGCACGGATCGCGGCGGGTGTACGCGCGGCGTTTTGCCTGACGCGCCCGCCGGGCCACCACGCGGGGCCGGATTTCATGGGCGGCTACTGCTTTGTCAACAGCGCCGCCGTGGCGGCCCAGGCCTTGCGTGCGGGCGGCTGCGAGCGCGTGGCGGTGCTCGATGTGGACTACCACCATGGCAACGGCACGCAGGCGATCTTCGACGAGCGCGCCGACGTGCTGACGCTCAGCCTGCATGGCGATCCGCGCACCGAATACCCCTTCTTCCTGGGTCACGCCGACGAGCGCGGCCATGGCGCGGGAGAGGGATTCAACATGAACCTGCCGCTGCCGGCGGGCTGCCCGGTGGACGTGTGGTTTTACGCGCTCGATGCGGCGCTGGCCGATTGCCTCCTTCCCCCTGCGTGCCGCCGATTACCGGCGCCTGGGCGAGCGCCTGGCGCGGCTGGGCCTGGCGACGGTGTTCACGTTGGAGGGCGGCTACGCGGCGGCCGAACTGGGCCTGAACGCGGCGGCGGTGCTGGACGGGTTCGAGCAGGCTTGAATGGCTGCATTTTTGGATGCTTATTGGCCATTTAGCCAATGAAAACGACCACGGGCAGCTATCAAAAATAGAGTGCTCCGATTTGCCTTCAGGTGCCCACGCGGCCGCCGTCCTCACGCCTGACGACAACGGTGGCTGAACGGGGCAGGGCGCTGCCGGGGGTCTGACCGTCTGGCCAGGCGCTCACCGGCTGGGTGGCGCCGGCGTCGTCTGCTTCGCCGGGATGCTGGATGTTGACGAACAGCGTGGTGCAGTCGGGCGTGAGCACGCAACCGGTGATTTCTGCGCCGCGCGGGCCCGTGAGGAAGCGGCGGATGTCGCCCGTTTCGACGTTGGCGCACAGCAGCGCGTTGTTGCCCAGGTGTTCGAACTCGCCCCGATGCATGGGCCGGGGGCCCATGTCGGTCTGAATCCACAACAGGCCGCCGCTGTCGAAGTGCAGGCCGTCGGGGCAGGCGAAGCGGTCGGCGGCGGCGTCGGGGTAGCGGGTGTCGGGGGTGCCGCCGCGTTCGTCGCCAGCGATGGCGAAGAGTTGCCAGTCGAAGGCCGTGGCGGCTGCGTCGGCGCCGTCTTCGCGCCAGCGCAGGATTTGCCCGGCGCGGTTGGCGGCGCGCGGGTTGGGGCCGCCGTCAGGGCCGGGCTTGCCAGCGTCGCCGCGCTGCTCATTGTTGGTCAGCGTGGCGTACATCTCGCCGGTTTTGGGGTGCGCGGCAATCCATTCGGGCCGGTCCATGGGTGTGGCGCCCACTGCCTGGGCGGCCAGTCGGGCCTGGATGAGCACCTCGGCCTGGCTGGCAAAACCGTTCGCCGCGGTGAGCGGCCCCTCGCCGTGGCGCAGCGGCAGCCAGCGGCCGCGGCCATCGGGGGTGAATTGCGCCACGTGCAGCGTGCCGTCATCCAGCAGCGTGCGGTTGGCCGCCGCGCCGCCGGGGCGCACGCGCTGGTGGCTG
>DAIOSZ010000049.1:0-16868 GCA_036752305.1 Burkholderiaceae bacterium | reverse complement strand
ACTTGTAGATGTATTCAAAGCGCGTGTCGTCGCCCATGTAGACCGCCAGGCGCCCGTCACGGGTGGACACGCAGGTGGCGCTTTCCTGCGCCTTGCGGCCCAGCGCGGTGCGTTTGACGGGAACGCTTTGTGGGTCCATCGGGTCGATCTCGACCACCCAGCCGAAGCGGTTGGGCTCATGGGGGTGGCGGTTGAGGTCGAAGCGTTCGTCGTGGCGCCAGAAGTCGGCCCATTGGCGGCCGGGGGCGAGGTTGTAGCGGCGGGTGGCGGAGCTGGCCTTGAACGCGCCGTTGGCGTCGCCGCCGAAATAGCCGTGAAAATTTTCCTCGCAGGCCAGGTAGGTGCCCCAGGGCGTGACGCCCATGGCGCAGTTGGCGAAGGTGCCAAGCACGAGCACGCCGTCGGGGTCGGCCGCCGTGCGCAAGGCGGGCGCGCCGCGCGCCGGGCCGGCAATCGCGATGGGCGTGGCGCCGTGGATGCGGCGCGCGTAGACCGAGGGGAGCACCTGACGCCAGCCGCCGGGCACGCGCTCGACCTCGATGACGGAGACGCCCATGGCGCGCAGGCCTTTTTTTACCTGCTCGGGGCCGTAGGCGCCCTTGGCGGCGGCGTTGAGCAGCGATTCGTCGATGTATTCGTGGTTGAGCACCAGCAGGCCGCGCGAGCCGTCGGCGGCCAGCGCAAAGAAGTGCATGCCGTCGTGGTGCATGCCCGCCTGAAGCGCCTGCTCGGTGGCGCTGTTGCTGGCATCGGGGCGAAAGGCGGGCATGGCGTTGGCAATACCGACGGGGTCGCCCCAGCGGTACAGCACTTCGGCTCGATAGCCGGGTGGGACGACGACGCCGTCGAAGCGCGAGGCCGGAACCGGGCGAAAGCCCGGCAGCGCGGCGGGCGCCTCCGGTACCGACGCCGCGCGGACACCGCCGCTCAGCAAGCCCACGAGCGAGGCGGCGCCCGCGAGCATCCAGTCGCGGCGCGTGGAGTCGGTCGGGGCGAGGGCGTCGGCGTCGGTTCTGGCGTTCATGGGCGTGCAAGGTGTCGAAAAAGGCCCTGGAGCGGGCGTGAGGCGGCCCGGACATTATGGGCGGTGCGCTCACCTAAAATGCGAGGTTTCCCTTCGTAGCCCGGTCACCGTCATGACGCTTGCAAAACCCACCACCAAACCCCGTAACGCCAACTTTTCGTCGGGGCCCTGTGCCAAGCGGCCGGGCTACGACTTGTCCAAGCTCGATGCGTCGGCCCTGGGCCGCTCGCACCGCTCCAGCCGGGGCAAGAAGCTGCGGGGTCTTTGCTGCACCGAGACGGCGCGCCTGCTGGGCCTGCCGCAAGGCTACCGCGTGGCCGTGGTGCCGGCCTCGGACACGGGGGCCGTGGAAATGGCGATGTGGTCGATGCTGGGCGCGCGCGGCGTGGACATGCTGGCCTGGGAGTCGTTTGGCTCGTGCTGGGTGAGCGACGTGCTCAAGCAGCTCAAGCTTGCCAATGCGACCAAGCGCGAGGCGGGCTATGGCGAGATCGTGGACCTGAAGTCGGTCAATTTCGACAACGACGTGGTATTCACCTGGAATGGCACCACCTCGGGCGTGCGCGTGCCCAACGGCGACTGGATTCCCGCCGACCGCAAGGGCCTGACGATCTGTGACGCGACCAGCGCCATTTTTGCGATGGAGATGCCCTGGGACAAGCTCGACGTGATCACCTATTCCTGGCAGAAGGTGCTGGGGGGCGAGGGCGGCCATGGCATGCTGATCCTCGGCCCGCGCGCGGTGGAGCGCCTGGAGAGCTACAGCCCGCCATGGCCGATGCCGAAGATTTTCCGCATGACCTCGGGCGGCAAGCTCTCCGAGGGCCTATTCAAGGGCGAGACGATCAACACGCCGTCGATGCTGTGCGTGGCCGACTACCTGGACGCGCTCCAGTGGGTTGAGAGCCTGGGCGGCGTGAAGGCGACCCAGGCACGCAGTCAGGCGAACCTGGCGGTGATCGAGGCCTTCGTGGCACAAAACCCCTGGATCTCGTTCCTCGCCAAGGATCCGGCCACGCGCTCGAACACCAGTGTGTGCCTGTCGCTCGATCTGGAGGCCGACAAGGTCAAGCAGATGGTCAAGCTGCTGGAGACCGAGGGCGTGGCGTACGACATCGGCTCGTACAAGGACGCGCCGGCGGGCATCCGCATCTGGTGCGGCGCCACGGTGGAGTCCAGTGACCTGCAGGCGCTGATGCCGTGGCTGAACTGGGCCTATGAAACGGTGCGGGCGTGAAGACCATGTTCACCGTCAAGACCTACAACCAGATATCCGTCAAGGGCCTGGAGCGCTTTGCGCGCGAGCGCTACGAGGTGGGCGGCGCCATCGGCGAGCCCGACGCGGTGCTGCTGCGTTCGCACAAGCTGCATGGCGAGCCGGTTCCCGCCTCGCTGCTGGCGGTGGCGCGCGCGGGCGCCGGCGTGAACAACATTCCGGTGGAGGAATACGGCAAGCGCGGCATCGTGGTGTTCAATACACCGGGGGCGAATGCCAACGCGGTCAAGGAACTGGTGATGGCCGGCATGCTGCTGGCCACGCGCGGCATCCTGCCGGGCATTGCCTATGCGCAGTCGCTGGCCGGCATGAGCGACGCGGCCGAGATGCACAAGCTGCTGGAGAAGGAGAAGTCACGCTTTGCGGGCAACGAGCTGCGCGGCAAAACGCTGGGCATCGTGGGCCTGGGCGCGATTGGCTCGATGGTGGCCGAGATGGCGCTGTCCATGGGCATGAAGGTGCTGGGCTTTGATCCGGCGCTGTCGATCGATGCGGCCTGGCGCCTGTCCAACGCGGTGCAGCGCATGGAAAACCTGGCTACGCTGCTCTCGCGCTCCGACTACGTGAGCCTGCATGTGCCGGCGCTGGCGGCCACGCGACACATGATCGACGCCGCCGCGTTGGCCAACGCCAAGCGTGGCGCGGTGCTGCTGAATTTCGCGCGCGAAACCATCGTCGATCCCGAGGCCGTCGCCCACAGTCTGGAGGCGGGGCACCTGGGGCGCTATGTGTGCGATTTTCCCGAGCCGGTGTTCATGGGCAACGACAAGGTGATCGCGATGCCGCACATCGGCGCGAGCACCGAGGAGTCCGAGGACAACTGCGCCGTGATGGCGGCCGAGCAGATCATGGACTACCTGGAGCACGGCAACATCGTCAATTCGGTTAACTTTCCGGCGGTGCGCATGGACCGCACGCCAGGTGCCGCGCGCATCACGTTTTCCAACGACAACGTGGCGGGCGTGCTGGGGCATGTGCTGTCGGTGCTGGCCGACGCCCAGGTCAACGTGATCGACATGAGCAACCGCAGCCGGGGCGAGCTGGCCTACAACATCATCGACGTGGAAAAAGTCCCCAGCCAAGCCGTGCTGGACGGCATCCGCGGGGTCGAGCACGTGATCCGCGTGCGGGCGGTCTGACGCCCGCGCCTGGCGCCCTACCGTCAGCGCACCCAGCCGCCGCCCCGCAGGTGCCAGCCGCCCGAGCCCTGGTGCCAGGTGTGCGGTGCCCAGCGATGGCCAGGGTTGGGGCGGACGTAGCGGCCCGGCGTCCAGACATGGCGGCCGCCGGCCCAGGTCCAGAAACCGCCGATCCACACGGCGCCGGGGTAGGGCGCCACTGGCACGGCTTCGTAGTATGGCGCGGGCGGAGCCATCGGCGCGTAGACGCCGCCGTCCACCACCACGCCGGGCCGGGCCGGCGCCACGACGCAGCCAGGCAGCGCCAGGGCCGCGCTGGCCGCAACGAGCACCAGCGCCAGCGGTTTGAATATCTGTTGAGATGGCATGGAAACCTCCTGCGCAAGCAACGCGCGGCCTGCCGTTTGGCTGACGGCGGGCGCGGCTTTTGCAGGACTTTACACGCAGCCTCTACAATCTGAAGGTTTTTTCACCCTGACACCCACCTGGAACAAGAGCGAGAAAGGCCCGTCGGTTATGACACCGCGAACTTCCACCACCCGCTTGGCGCGCATCGCGCCTGCCGGAGGCTGAGCCGCTCGCCCCGCATTGCTGGTTGTCAGATGTTGAAAGCGCGGCCTGTAGCCCGCGCTTTTTTGTTTTTGGAGTACCGTTTTTCATGGTTCAGATCACGCTTCCCGACCAATCCCAGCGTTCGTTCCCTGGCCCGGTGACGGTGGCCGAGGTGGCCGCCTCCATCGGCGCGGGCCTGGCCAAGGCCGCGCTGGGTGGCAAGGTGGACGGCAAACTGGTGGATACCAGCTACCTGATCGGCCAGGACGCGCAGCTTTCCATCGTCACGGCCAAGGACGCCGAGGGGCTGGATCTGATCCGTCACTCGACCGCGCATTTGCTGGCCTATGCGGTCAAGGAGCTGTTTCCCGACGCTCAGGTGACGATTGGCCCGGTGATCGAGAACGGCTTCTATTACGACTTTTCGTACAAGCGTCCGTTCACGCCGGAAGACCTGGTCGCCATCGAAAAACGCATGCAGGAGCTGGCGGCCAAGGACGAGCCGGTCGTACGCCGCGTGCTGCCGCGCGACGAGGCGGTGGCCTACTTCAAGGGCTTGGGAGAAAACTACAAGGCCGAGATCATTGCCAGCATTCCCGCGGGCGAGGATGTGAGCCTGTACCGCGAAGGCGGCTTCGAGGATCTGTGCCGCGGGCCGCATGTGCCCAGCACCGGCAAACTCAAGCATTTCAAGCTCATGAAGGTGGCGGGGGCCTATTGGCGCGGCGACCACCGCAATGAGATGCTCCAGCGCATCTACGGCACGGCCTGGACCAGCAAGGAAGACCTGCAGGCTTACCTCACGCGGCTGGAGGAGGCGGAAAAGCGCGACCACCGCAAGCTCGGGCGCGAGTTGGACCTCTATCACATTGACGAGTATTCCCCTGGCACGGTGTTCTGGCATCCCAACGGCTGGACGCTGTGGCAGCAGATCGAGCAGTACATGCGCCGCGTCTACCAGGACAACGGCTACCAGGAGGTCAAGGGGCCGCAGATTCTGGACAAGACGCTGTGGGAGAAGACCGGTCACTGGGACAAGTACCGCGAACACATGTTCATCACGGAGAGCGAGAAGCGCGAATACGCGTTGAAGCCGATGAACTGCCCCGGCCACATCCTGATCTTCAAGCAAGGGGTCAAGAGCTACCGCGACTTGCCGCTGCGCTACGGCGAATTCGGTGCCTGTCACCGCAACGAACCCACTGGCAGCCTGCACGGCATCATGCGCGTGCGCGCCTTCACGCAGGACGATGGGCATATCTTCTGCACCGAAGACCAGATTCAAGGCGAGGTGACCGCTTTCACGACCCTGTTGCAGAAGGTCTACCGGGACTTTGGCTTTACCGACATCATCTACAAGCTCTCGACGCGGCCGGCACAGCGCATCGGCTCCGATGAAAGCTGGGACAAGGCCGAACAGGCGCTCGCCGAAGGCTTGCGCGCCTCGGGCTGCGAATTCACCTACCTGCCTGGCGAGGGCGCCTTCTACGGCCCCAAGATCGAATACACGCTCAAGGACGCGCTGGGCCGCGAATGGCAGTGCGGCACGATCCAGGTGGACCCGAACCTGCCCGAGCGCCTGGACGCCGAATACGTGGGCGAGGACGGCGCGCGCCACCGCCCCATCATGCTGCACCGCGCCATCGTCGGCAGCCTGGAGCGCTTTATCGGCATCCTCATCGAGCAGCATGCCGGCGCCTTGCCCACTTGGCTCTCACCCGTGCAGGTGGCGGTGCTCAACATCACCGACGCGCAGGCGCCTTACGCCGAACATGTGGCTAAAACGCTGCAAAATCAAGGGCTTAGGGTAGTAAAAGACCTGAAGAACGACAAAATCACCTATAAAATCCGGGAGCATTCGCTGCAAAAGCGGCCATTTCTTGCCATCGTTGGAGATAAGGAAATGGCTTCGGGCAGCGTTGCCGTGCGCGCCCGGGGCGGTAAAGACCTGGGCGTCATGCCCTTGGAGCAATTCGTGCAAACGGTGCTCCACAGCGTGGCTTGCAAGACTTGATTTCGCCTCCACATAGGCTCAGTCCAGTATTTGACGGCCACGGCCAGCTACAGTTTTTGTAGTCTACATTTTTAAGGAATTGAACCATCGCTACTGAATTTCGAGACCGTCGCCAGCGCGAGGAACGCAAGCATCGCCTGAACCGGGAAATCATGGCTCCGGAAGTTCGTCTTTCCGGCCCCGAAAACGACCCGCTGGGCAGCGCCAGCCTGGCAGACGCGCGGCGCATGGCGGGCGACCGGGACGGGCCCCTCGTCGAGACCCCCCCCCCCGCCAACCCGCCGGTCTGCCGCCTGATGGATTACGGCAAGTTCAAGTATCTCGAACAGAAGAAGGCGGCCGAGGCCAAGGCCAAGCAGACGGTCATCGAAATCAAGGAAGTGAAGTTCCGTCCCGGCACCGACGACGGCGACTACAACATCAAGATGCGCAACATCCGTCGCTTCCTGGCCGAGGGCGACAAGTGCAAGATCACGCTGCGTTTTCGCGGCCGTGAAATCACGCACCAGGAGATCGGCATGGCGCTGCTCAACCGCATCCGCGACGAATTGGCCGACAGCATCGTCGTCGAGCAATTTCCCAAGCTTGAGGGGCGGCAGATGATCATGATGATCGCGCCGAGCCGCAAGAAGAGCGGCGCGGCTAAGGCTGGAGCGGCATCGCCGTCGGCCACCGAGACGGCCGCCGCGTAAGCGGGTCGCGCATTGAGCCTTGCCGGGCAGGGCTTGATTTCGGTTTATAATCATAGGCTTGCCTGGTTTTGGCCAGGCTATAAAAGGCTCGCGGGCTTTCCAAGAGCGCTCTCATTTTTGCGGGGAGCGCCGCCTGGTCGGGCTGTCACAAGTGGAGCATCACATGCCCAAAATGAAAAGCAAGAGCAGCGCGAAGAAGCGCTTTCGTGTTCGTCCCGGTGGCACCGTCAAGCGCGGTCAAGCCTTCAAGCGTCACATCCTGACCAAGAAGACCACCAAGAACAAACGTCACCTGCGCGGCGCCGTCACGGTCAATGAGACCAACATGGGCCATATGGCGCAGATGTTGCCCGGCATGGGCATTTGATGTTCAACCGACACGAATAGGAGCCCCACATGCCTCGCGTCAAACGTGGAGTGACCGCACGCGCGCGTCACAAAAAAGTTCTTGCCCTGGCCAAGGGTTTTCGCGGCCGCCGCGGCAACGTCTACCGCATCGCCAAACAGGCGGTGATGAAGGCCGGCCAGTACGCCTACCGTGACCGTCGCAATCGCAAGCGCGTGTTCCGCCGCCTGTGGATCGCCCGTATCAACGCCGCGGTGCGCGAGCTTGGCATGACCTACAGCCAGTTCGCCAATGGCATTCGCAAGGCCGGTATCGAGATCGACCGCAAAGTGCTGGCCGACATCGCAGTGCACGACAAGGCCGCTTTTGCCGGCATCGTTGCACAGGCCAAGGCCAAACTCGCCTGATCAGTCCCACGGGCCGCCCTCCGCATTGCGGTGGGACGTGACAATCGAACAGGGGCCTAGGCCCCTGTTCTTACTTGAGAGTGGCATGAACGATCTGGAAAACCCCGTTGCCGAGGCACGCAGTCAATTCGAACAGGCGAGTACGCCCGCCGCGCTGGAGAACGCTAAGGCCCGCTTCCTGGGCAAGACGGGCTCGATCACCGAGCGCATGAAGGGCCTGGCCAAATTGGCCGTCGAGGACAAGAAAGCCCAGGGCGCGGCCATCAATCAGGCCAAGCAAGCCATTGAGGCGGCGCTGGAAGCGCGCCGCGCCGCTCTGGCCGAGGCCGAGTTGCAGGCGCAGCTTCAGGCCGAGGCGCTGGACGTGACGCTGCCTGGCCGGCAGCGCGGTACGGGCGGGCTGCATCCGGTGTCGCTCACGATGGAGCGCATCGAGGCCATCTTCGGCTCAATGGGCTTCGCGGTGGCCGATGGCCCCGAGATCGAGACCGATTGGTTCAACTTCACCGCGCTGAACACGCCCGAGGACCATCCCGCGCGCTCGATGCACGACACTTTTTACGTCGAGGGCGGCTACCTGCTGCGCACGCACACCAGCCCGATGCAGATCCGCCATGCCGTGCAGCATGTCAAGCGGCACCGCGCCAATCTGGACGCTGGCCAGGGCATGCCCGAAATCCGGGTCATCGCGCCGGGCCGTACCTATCGCGTGGACAGCGACGCCACCCATTCGCCCATGTTCCACCAGTGCGAGGGTTTGTGGATCGGTGAGAACGTCAGCTTCAAGGACTTGAAGGTGGTGTTTACCGATTTCTGCCGCGCATTCTTCGAAAACGACGATCTCACGCTGCGTTTCCGGCCGAGCTTCTTTCCGTTCACCGAGCCCAGCGCCGAAATCGACATCCAGTTTCCCTCGGGGCCGCTGGCCGGCCGCTGGCTGGAAGTCGCGGGCTCGGGCCAGGTGCACCCGAACGTGGTGCGCAACATGGGGCTCGATCCCGAGCGCTACATCGGCTTCGCCTTTGGCATGGGGCTGGACCGCCTGACCATGCTGCGCTATGGCGTGAACGATCTGCGCCTGTTCTTCGACGGCGATCTGCGTTTTCTCGCTCAGTTCCGCTGAACCGTATTCGCCCGTACCGCTTTCATCGAGTCTCCTCACCATGCAATTTCCCGAAAGTTGGCTGCGCGAGTTCTGCAACCCGCCGATTTCCACCGCCGAGCTGGCCGACACGCTGACCATGGCCGGCATGGAGGTCGAGGAACTGCGCGCCGTCGCGCCGCCGTTTACCCAGGTCGTCGTGGGTGAAATCAAGGAAGCGGTGCAACACCCCAACGCCGACCGCCTGCGCGTCTGCCAGGTGGATGTGGGGCAGGGCGCGCTGCTCAACATCGTCTGCGGCGCGCCGAACGCGCGCGTCGGCATCCGCGTACCGTGCGCGCTGGTGGGTGCCGAACTGCCCCCCGGCGATGACGGCCAGCCCTTCAGGATCAAGCTGGGCAAGCTGCGCGGCGTAGAAAGCCAGGGCATGCTCTGCTCGGCCCGCGAACTGAAGTTGAGTGAGGACCATGGCGGCCTGCTCGAACTCGCCGCCGACGCGCCGCTCGGCCAGGACATCCGCCAGCATCTGCGGCTGGACGACACCGTATTCACGCTCAAGCTCACGCCCAACCTCGCGCATGGCCTGAGCGTCCATGGCATTGCGCGCGAGGTCTCGGCGCTGACCGGCGCTCCGCTGAAGGTGGTGGACTTTCCCGCCGCGCCGGTGACGGCCGATCAGCGCCTGCCGGTGCGCATCGAGGCGCCCGATCTGTGTGGGCGCTTCTCTGGCCGCGTGGTGCGTGGCGTGGACACCCGCGTCAGCACGCCCGCCTGGATGGTCGAACGCCTGGAGCGCTGCGGGCAACGCAGCGTGTCGCCGCTGGTGGACATCTCGAACTACGTCATGTTCGAGTTTGGCCGCCCCACCCATATTTTTGACTTGGACAAAATCCAAGGCGGTCTGGTCGTGCGCTGGGCGCGCCAGGGCGAGCAGCTCAAGCTGTTGAACGGCAACACCGTCGCGCTCGACCCAACCGTTGCCGTGACCCCCGCGGAGCAGGGGGTCGAGTCGCTGGCGGGCACCATGGGCGGC
The DNA here is from genome assembly GCA_036752305.1 of Burkholderiaceae bacterium. Taxonomy (GTDB): domain Bacteria; phylum Pseudomonadota; class Gammaproteobacteria; order Burkholderiales; family Burkholderiaceae_C; genus DAIOSZ01. Next base: position 7,283 of record DAIOSZ010000049.1, on the reverse strand, counting down.
GATGCGACCGCCGTGTCCGAGAGCACGCGCAACATCTACATCGAAGCCGCGTTCTGGCATCCCCGCGCGGTGGCCGGGCGCTCGCGGCGCTTCAACTTCGCCACCGATGCGGGCCACCGCTTCGAGCGCGGGGTCGATCCCGCGCTCAGCGTGGAACACATCGAGCACATCACGCGCCTGGTGCAAAGCGTCTGCGGAGGCGACGCCGGCCCCATGGACGATCAGGCCGTGAGCGTGCCGGTCAACGCGCCGGTCAGCCTGCGCGTGGCACGCGCCAGCAAGGTCATCGGCATGCCGCTCACGCAGGCCCAGTGCGCCGATGCGCTGCGCCGCCTGGGCCTGCCGGTGACCGAGGGCGATGGGGTGCTCACGGTGCAGCCGCCGAGCAGCCGCTTCGACCTGCAGATCGAGGAAGACCTCATCGAGGAAGTCGCGCGCATGGTCGGCTTTGCGCAATTGCCGGTGAGCAAGCCACTGGCTCCGATTGCGCCCCAGATTCGGCCCGAGGCGCGGCGCGGCGCTTTCGCGGTGCGCCGCCTGCTCGCCGGACGCGGCTATCAGGAAACCATCAACAACAGCTTTGTCGAGGAGCACTGGGAGACGGAACTGGCCGGGAACGCCGCGCCGATCCGCCTGCTCAACCCCATTGCCAGCCATCTGGCCGTCATGCGCTCATCGCTGATCGGCTCGCTCCTGCAGGTCGCCAAGTTCAACCTGGACCGCAAGACCGCCTCGGGCCGCGCGTTCGAGATCGGCCGCGTCTTTCTGCGCGACACCAGCGTATCCAATTCCGACACCACGGTCGAGGGATTCGCGCAACCGCCGCGCGTCGCGGGCCTCGCCTGGGGCCTGGCCGACCGGCAGCAATGGGGCCTGGCGGCGCGGCCGGTGGACTTCTTTGACGTCAAGGGTGATGTGGAGGCCTTGCTGGCGCCGCGCGCCGTGGTCTTCGAGCCCATGTCCACGCACCCCGCGCTGCACCCGGGCCGGGCCGCCAGGGTGTTGGTCGAAGGCCGGGCCATTGGCGTGGTCGGCGAGCTGCATCCGCGCTGGCGCCAGCGCTGGGCGCTGAGCAGCGCGCCTATCGTGTTCGAGCTGGACATGGCCGCCGTCATGGAGCGCCAGGTACCGGTGGCCAGCGCCGTCGCGCGCCACCAGGCGGTCGATCGTGACCTGGCGCTCATCGTGCCCGAAGCCACCACGCACGCCGCGCTGATGAAGGCGATCCACGCCGCGCAGGCGCCCTGGCTCGCCGACGCCTGGCTGTTCGACGTCTACCGCCCCCAGGCCGCCAAGGGTGCCAAGGGTGGCGATGCGGCTGCCACCTGGTTGGGCGAGCACGAAAAGAGCCTGGCCGTCACGCTGCGCTTCCAGGCCGAGGCCAGCCTCACCGACGCCCAGGTCGATCAATCCGTGGCCACCGTCCTGGCCGAGCTGCAGCAGCGCCTGGGCGCCCGGTTGCGCGCCTGAATCGCGGGAGTCCACGCACCATGACCGCTGAATTTCCCGCCTGGGTGGTTGACAGCCTGGAGACCCCCGCGCTCACCAAGGCGCAACTGGCCGACATGCTGTTCGAGCAAATCGGCCTGAACAAGCGCGAATCCAAGGATTTGATCGACGCCTTCTTCGAACTGATCAAGCAAAGCCTGGTCGAGGGGCGCGACGTCAAGATCAGCGGGTTCGGCAACTTCCAGATCCGCACCAAGTCGGCCCGTCCGGGCCGCAACCCCCGCACCGGCGAGGTCATTCCCATTCGCCCGCGGCGCGTCGTGACCTTCCACGCCAGCCTGAAACTCAAGGAGCAGATTCAGGCCAAGGCGGGGTCGGTCTGAGGGTCCTCAATCCAGCTTGATCCCCGCCTTTTGCAGCACCGGCCCCCAACTGGCCACTTCGGCTTCCATCTGCTTGGCCATGTCGGCCGGTGACATGGTGTAGTTCTCGTAGGTGAAGGGGCCCAGTTTTTCCTTGATTTCCGGGGACTGCATGGCCTTGACCACGCTGTCGTTGAGGCGCTGGACCACTTCCTTGGGCGTGCCCTTGGGCACCAGCAGGCCGTTCCAGCCGCCCACCTCCCAGTTGGCCGGGCCGCCGGACTCGCTGGACGTGGGCACCTTCTCGTAGCCGGCGATGCGCTTGGGCGCGGCCGCGGCCAGGAAGCGCACCTTGCCGGCCTGCAGCAGCGCGCCGGCCGAGGCGGCCGAGCCAATCGCCCAGTCCAGCTCGCCGTTGGCCACCGACTGATACAGCTGCGCCACTTCCTTATAGGGCACGTGGCGCATCTGTACCCCGGCGGCGGATTCCAGCAGCAGGCCGCCCAGGTGCGCGGGCGTGGCCACGCCCCAGGAGCCGTAGGTCACGCCGCCCGGCCGCGCCTTGGCGTCGGCCAGCAGTTCACCCATCGTCTTGTATTTGGAATTGGCGCCCACCACGACGAAGAAGTAGTTGCGCACCAGCGGCGTCACCGGGTCGAAGTCCTTGGTGGCGGAGTAGGGCAGGCGGTTGAACAGGTGCGGATGCGTGCCGATGTGAAAGCTGTCCATCTGCACCAGCGTGTAGCCGTCGGCCGGACTGCGCTTGGCCGCCTCGAAGGCGATGAAGCCGGCCGCGCCCGGCTTGTTCTCGATCACCGTTGCCTGGCCCAGGCTGGCGCCCATCTTGTCGGCCACCATGCGCAGCAGCACATCCGGGCCCTGCCCGGCGGGAAACGGCGTGATGACCTTGATCGTTTTGTTGGGGAAAGCCTGCGCCCAGGCCAACGGAGCCGCGCAGGCGGCGGCAAACACGGCAAGGCTTTTGAGGAAGTGGTGGCGTTTCACGGGGTCTCCGGGTGGGTGGGGATGGGTTACTTGAAGATGACCGTGCGGCTGCCGTCCAGAATGATCCGGCGCTGGCAATGCCAGTACACGGCGCGGGCCAGCACCAGGGTCTCGATGTTCTTGCCCATGCGCGCCATCTTGGCGCTGTCGTGGTTGTGTTCGTGGCGCTGCACGTCCTGCTCGATGATCGGCCCCTCATCCAGGTCGCCGGTCACGTAGTGCGCGGTGGCGCCGGAAATCTTCACGCCCCGCGCATGCGCCTGGTGATAAGGCTTGGCGCCCTTGAAGCTGGGCAGGAACGAGTGGTGGATGTTGATCGCGCGCCCCTGGAGGCTGCGGCACAGGTCGTCGGAGAGGATCTGCATGTAGCGCGCCAACACCAGCAGCTCGGCCCGCGACTCCTGCATGATTCCCAGCATCCGCTGCTCCTGCTCCGGCTTGTTGCGCGGGTTGACCGGCAGGTAGTGAAACGGCAGCCCATGCCACTGCACCTTGTCGCGGAACACCTCGTGGTTGGAGACCGCGCCGACGATCTCGGCCGGAAACGACTCCTCTTCCTTCCAGCGGAACAGCAGGTCGTTGAGGCAATGGCCATGCTGCGACACCGCGATCAGCACGCGCGGCTTGACCGCGGCGTCGTACAGCTCCCAGCGCATGGCGAAGAATTCGGCCAGCGGCTTGAACCGCTCCCGAATCTGCTCAAGCCCCATGTCCTGGGCGTCGGCCGAGCGCGAAAACTCCCAGCGCGCAAAAAAGCGCTGGTTCTCCAGGTCGGCGTACTCCGCCGCTTCCACCACGGTGCAATCGATCTCGTAGAGGAAGTTCGACACCGCGCGAACAATCCCCATCCGCTCGGGGCAATCGATCTTGAGAATGTATCGGCTCATGGCAGCACCTCCAGGCCCGACTCGGTCAGCTCGAATCGACCGCGCGCCAGGCTCGCCGCCCAGTTCGCGGTCGCGGGAAAGGCGCCCAGCGTGAACATGTGGACACCCCGGATGCCGGCTTGCGGGTGCCCGCTGGCGTAGTCGGCCAGGTCGCGCACCAGCTTGTCGGGCGTCTGCAGCATCAGCAGCTTGTGGACGTTGCGGGCCTGCTTGGTCAGGAACTTGATCGACGGCCCCACGCCGCAGTTGGTCGCATGGCCGATCAGCGACTTCAGGCTCGCCGGTCCCGGCACCCCCACCACCAGCGGGAGGCGGTTGCCCTCGTTTCGCACGCGCTCGATCCAGTCGATGATCGGCCGGGCCTCGAACACGAACTGCGTGACCATATACATGTCCGCGCCGGTCAGCTCGGCGTAGCGAATCTTGCGCTGCCCGTACTCGCGCAGGAAGATGCGCTCAATGTCGGGGCTGCCTTCCGGGTGCCCCGATATGCCGATGGACTTGATGCCGTAGCGGTCAAACAGGCCGGTCTCCAGCATCGCCGCCGAATCCTCGAACTCGCCGGCCGCTTCCCGGTCGGCGCCACCCAGCGCCAGCACGGCCTTGACGCCGGCTTCCGAGACCACGCGGTCGATGCGCTCGCGCAGCTCCTGCGCGCTGGCGATGCTGCGCGCCGTGAAATGCGGCACCGGGCTCAGGCCCTCGCTGGCCAGGCGCTTGCACGCGGCCAGCGTGTCGTTGAAGTCACTGCCCGGCAGCGAGGTGACGTACACCCGCGTGCCAGGCCCGACCAGCGGCTGGAACTGCGCGATCTTGGTCGCGCCCCTGGGCGTGACCTCGATGCTGAAGTCGTTCATCAGCCCGGCAATCGCCTGGGCCGTGTCGCGCGGCGGCGCGACGGCGGTCTCTTGTTCGGCCATGGGAGACAGAACCTGCGTGCTCATGCGAACGGGCCAGAGGCGATGCGCGCGCGTATCGTCGTCTGGATGTGGCGCTCCACGTTGGGCTTGCGCGATCCGCCGTTCTCCTCGCCCCAGACGATCTGCACCTCGGTGCCATCCTTGGCGTCCACCTCGTCGATCATCGCCAGCGAAATCCAGCCGCGCACGTTGGCGGTGTAGACCGGATAGAGCGACACGCCGATCATCTTGCCGTTGAGCATCACCTTGTCGAACGGCAGCGTCGCGTACTGCGCCGCGGGCATCTCCATGTATTTGTAGCGGTCACCGGCGTTGAACATGCTCTGGAACACCTTCATCACGTCTTCGTCGGACCACTTGAGCCACTTCTTGGTGCGGTGGGGCTGGTCCTTCATCGCCAGCAGCGCCTGCTTGCCGATGAATTCATGGTCCTCGAACTTGATCAGCTTGCCGTAGCTCAGGTCCCAGGGCGTCTGGTAGTAGTCCTCGATCCTGTCGGAGTAGAAGCTGCCGCCCAGCGAGGCGTTGGCCTCAAAGCCGTTGGCACCGAGCCACTGGCGGTAGGCCTTCATCTTCTCGCCCGAGTAGATGGCGGGCGTCGGCGAGGGGATCCAGCCCGACTCATGCGCCACCGTCGCATAGGTGCGGCTGCCGCCGAGCTTGAGGCCCAGGTCCTCGCCCACCGACTTGAGCGTGGCGATTACGCCCTCCATCTCGTCCATCGGACCCCAGAACTCCAGGCCCGGCGCGCCGGACATGCGGTGGTTCAGGCCGCTCACCTTGTGCGGGCCGATCTTGAAGTCGGCCATGCTGAAGAAGGGGATCTCCGGCATCTTGCCGCCGTTGGCTCGCTCGAAAATCTTGTCGGCGGTCGGCCCCTGCACCTGCAGACGAAAGCGCGTGCGCTGGTTCGGGTTGCTCACACTGCGTTCGTCGCGGCGCACCTTCACGTCGTAGCCGCCGGTCACGGCGTTGAACTCCACCCAGTTGGGCGTCGCCGGCCGGCCCACGATGCTGACCAGATTCGGCGCGTGGTGAAACAGGATGCTGTCACCGATGACGTAACCGTCGTGGTTGCAGCACACGATCTGCTTGGCCTTGTTGACCGGGAAGTTCTTGTAGCCGTTGATCGACACGTCCGACAGCAGGCGATACACGTCCGGCCCCTCGAAGTAGGTGTCGGTCATGTGGTAGGACTGGTTGAACAGCACCGCACCCTTCATCCACGACTCCTGCTCGTCGCGCCAGTTGCTGTATTCGCTTTGCACCGGAAAGATGTACGGCCCGACCTGCGAATTGCGCAGCATCTCGACCGCGCCGCCGGATTGGTTGATCTTGTCTTCAAGGGACATCGTGGACATGGAACACCTCACATGGGATGAAAAATCGGCTTGCGCTGCGGTCCTGGAGCGAACTTCAGCAGCAGTGGATGAATGCTATCGATGATGGATCGCGATAAAAACATTCATTTGTAGTCATCACTGATTCCAAAACGGAACAAATAAGACGCGTCTGAATCACCCGCGCGGCTGCACCGTGGGCGCGTCCCAGCCAAGCGAGCCGATGCCTCCGCCATCGCCAGCGATGCGCATCGCGCTGCCGAGCGTGTTCTCGATCAACATCGTCACCGTCATCGGCCCCACGCCGCCAGGCACCGGCGTGATCCAGGCAGCCTTGTCCTTCACGCCCTCGAAATCCACGTCGCCGACGATGCGGCCGTCGTCCAGGCGGTTGATGCCCACGTCGATGACCACCGCGCCGCGGCGCACCATCTGCGGCACGATCAGCTTGGGACGGCCGGCCGCCACGATCAGGATGTCGGCCAGGATGGTGTGCTGCGCCAGATCGCGCGTGCGGGCGTGGCACACCGTCACCGTGGCCTCCTTTTGCAGCAGCATCAGGGCCATCGGCTTGCCGACGATGTTGCTGGCTCCGACGATCACCGCGTTCTGCCCGGCCACCTCGATTCCGGTCGTCTCCAGCAGCAGCTGCACGCCGTGGGGCGTGCAGGGCGGAAAAATGCTGTTGCCGGTCGCCAGCGCTCCCACGTTGTAGAGGTGAAAGCCATCCACGTCCTTGTTCACGTCGATGCTCTCCAGCACCTGGCGCATGTCGATGTGCGGCGGCAGCGGCAGCTGCACCAGGATGCCGTGCACCGCAGGGTCGGCGTTCAGCGCCTCGATCCGCTCCACCAGCGCCTGCTGCGTGGTCTCGGCGCCCAGGCGGTGCGTGGTGGAGTGCACGCCGCACTCCTCACAGGCGCGGATCTTGTTGTTCACATAGACGCGCGAAGCCGGGTTGTCGCCGACCAGCACCACCGCCAGGCCGGGCACGATGCCTTTTTGCCTGAGCTGTTCGGCGTGCCGCCGGAATTTCTGGCGCAGTTGGCGCGCCAGCGCCTTGCCATCGATGATCTTGGCCGTCATGAGGAGCTCCTGTCGGGTGGGTGAGTGGTTTCCCGGCAAGTCTATTTGTTCAAACTGGGAACAGATGATTTAATGCAAGTTATCAGTAATCTCGATTTGGAACAGATATGGACACCCTGGCCAACCTCAGAACCTTTGTCGCGGTGGCCAAGTACGGCGGTTTTTTCGACGCCGCCAAGCCGCTCGACCTCGTGCCCTCGGTGGGGGCCAAGCGCATCTCGCAGCTGGAGGGCG
>DAIOSZ010000048.1:7338-19722 GCA_036752305.1 Burkholderiaceae bacterium | reverse complement strand
GGCGGCGGCACAGAATCTGGATCACGCGCTCGACCTCGTATTCGCGGCCGATCAGCGGATCAATCTTCCCGTCCTTGGCCGCCTGATTGAGGTTTTGCGTGTACTGCTCCAGCGGCGAGGCTTTCTCGCTCTTCTCGCCGCCTTGCTGCGCTTCCTCGCCCTCGGCGCCGGAACTCTCGTTCTTGGCCGGCTCCGGTGGGTCGCTTTTCTTGATGCCGTGGGCGATGAAATTCACCACGTCCAGCCGCGTGACGCCCTGCTGGTGCAGGTAGTAGACCGCGTGCGAGTCCTTCTCGCCGAAGATCGCCACCAGCACATTGGCGCCGGTCACTTCCTTCTTGCCATTGCCCGTGCTCTGCACGTGCATGATGGCGCGCTGGATCACGCGCTGGAAGCCCAGCGTGGGTTGCGTGTCCACCTCATCGGTACCGGCGACTTGCGGCGTGTTGTCCTTGATGAAGGTGCTCAGCGACTTGCGCAAATCGTCGATATTGGCCGCGCAGGCCTTGAGCACCTCGGCGGCGCTGGGGTTGTCCAGCAGCGCCAGCAACAGGTGCTCGACCGTGATGAATTCGTGGCGCTGCTGCCGGGCCTCGACGAAGGCCATGTGCAAACTGACTTCAAGTTCCTGGGCGATCATGTGCTTTCCTTTGCCATCTCTGCGCCGCATCTGGGGGCAGCTTGCCGCATATCAATATCCACCGGCTAACGCCTCAATCCACCGGCTCGCTGACACACTGTAGCGGATGCCCGGCCTGCTGGGCGGCGTCCATCACCTGATCGACCTTGGTTTGGGCCACGTCGCGTGAATAAACCCCGCAAACGCCTTTGCCGTCGAGGTGTATCTTCAGCATGATCTGCGTGGCCGTCTCGCGGTCCTTGTTGAAGAACTCCTGCAACACGACAACCACGAACTCCATCGGCGTGAAGTCGTCGTTGAGCATCAGCACCTGATGCATCTGCGGGGGTTTGACCTTTTGCGGCACGCGCTCGACGACGGCGGCGCCGCCCTCGTCACGGCCAGGCAAATGCGGCTGGGGAGGTTTCTTGATGGTGGACGACATTCGTCGCTCGGACACGGGCATGAAGCCGCGAATTTTATCGGCCCGCCGCCGATGGCGCCACGCGCGGGGCCAATCACCACTGCACGGTGGAGTGCTCGTAGGAGGTGACCATGAAATCCGCCGAGTGCAGGTAGGTCGAGCCCGCGAACGCCATTTGGCCGGCCTCCGCCGCGCCGGGCACCGCCACTTCGAGGCGAAACCGCGCCGGCCGCCCGTCCAGGCCCGTGCCCAACGGCGAGACCAGCACCGTCACGCGGACGGCGCGCGGCCGATGGTATTCGCGCTGCATGGCCTGCAGGCAGGCGCGGGCGGCGCTGTCGCTGAGCCGGCCGACGACCCGATCGTCCAGCAGCACGTCCACGCCAACCCATGCGCCCACTTCCTGGCGCGGGCGCAGCACGGCATGGCCCTTCCAGCGGTCACCCAGATCCTGGCAGCCGGTGACGGCCTGGATGGTCGCGGTGTGCGGCTCGCAGCCGTTCACCGCCAGCCAATGCGCCGCGTTCTCGCGCAGGCTGACCGACAGCACGCTCTCCCCCCGCGCGGGCGCGCGCGGGCGCAGCCGCGCCAGCAGCAGCCCGAACAGCCCCGCCAGCGCCGCCGCCACCGCGCCCATGGTCCATGTGTCCATCATCGATTCCTCACGGACCACGATTGTCCGAAAAGGGTGTAAGTTTTTTCCCCTGGTTTGGTAACAAAACGCTTCGCCCGTCAGGAACTTCAAAAAGCGTAGCTGCCCGTGGTCGTATTCATTTGTGTTCAGGCCGATTTGACCCCTAAAAATGACCCCTCAACAGCCCTCCGGACATTCCGTAATGAAATTTTTGTTGATGTTGCGACATTTATTGTAGAAGCATCAACAAAAATAGCCGTACAGAAGCCATTTTCAGGATTCATTTAGGCGAAATCATCAGTAAATACGTCCACGAGCAGCTATCATTTAAGGAGTTCTTCTGCGAGCCTCGCGCAGCCATCCCAGGCCCTGGGTCGTGCCGCCCGGCACCGCGCCTCGCACCGGGCGGTATTCGGCGCCGACCCAGCCGTCCCATCCGCACTGCGCGGACACCTCATCGATGACGCCAAAAAGATAGGGCAGGTTCAGCTCACCGACCTCAGGGTCGGAGCGCGCCGGCGCGTTGGCAAACTGGATGTGCGCCACGCGGCCGGTGGGCAGGTATTGGCGGATCTTGGCCGCCAGATCGCCCTCGACCACCTGGCAGTGGTACAGATCGAACTGCACCCGGACGTTGGGCTCGCCAATCTCCTGCACCAGTTCGTGCGCATGGTCCTGGCGGTTGAGAAAGAAGCCCGGCATGTCGCGCGTGTTGATCGCCTCGATGGTCAGCGTCACGCCATCGGGCGCCGCCACGCGCGCGGCGCGGCGCAGGTTGGCCACGTAGGTGGCGCGCAGGCGCTCGCGCGTCTGGCCGGCGGGCACGTTGCCGGCCACCACGTGCACGCGCGGGCATTCCAGCGCGCGCGCCAGATCGAGCGCGCGGCGCAACGCGGCGTCGAACTCGGCCTCGCGCCCCGGCACGCAGGCCAGGCCCCGGTCGCCAGCAGCCCAGTCGCCCGCCGGGGCGTTGAGCAGCACTTGGCGCAGGCCATGCGCCTTCAGCCGCGCGGCGATCTCGGCGGGCGGCTCGTCATATGGAAACAGCGCTTCCACGCCCGTGAAGCCGTCGCGCGCGGCGGCCTCGAAGCGGTCGAGAAACGGCAGCTCGTTGTACAAAAAACTCAGGTTGGCGGCAAACCGCGGCATGGGTGGGCTCCATCGGTGGAAAGCGGGGGCAGGACCGGCAGTGAGAGCGCCACGCCGGTGTCGCGCCGCAGCGCCTGCAGGTCGGCGGGCGTATCGACGTCGCGGTGGCCGCGCGCATGGTCCACCGCCAGCGCCTGCCAACCCTGTGGATGCGCGGCGCGCCAGGCCTTGAGCGTGCGCGGCTCGGGCGCGGCGAGCAGTTCGCGGCGCAATGCGGCGTCCAGGATCAGCGGGTGGCCGGGCGCCTCATCGTGCACCGGCAGCAGCAGGTGGATGCCGGCCGGGCGGGCGCGCCAGGCGTCCAGCAGCGCGGCGATGTCGGCCGTGCCGAGCAGCGGCAGATCGCCCAGCGTCACGACGATGCCGGGCAGCCCGTCGGGCAGCGCCTGCAGGCCCAGCCGCAGCGACAGCGCCGTGCCGCCCTCGTCCGGCCGCGGATTGCGCATCAGCGTGGCCAGGCCCCGACACGCCGGCGCGATGGCATCGGCATGGTGGCCGAGCACCACCACGCAGGGGCCGACGCCCGCCTCGCGCAGCAGGCGCAGCTGGCGCAGCACCAGGGGCTCGCCGTCGCGCAGGAGCAGGGATTTGGGCAGATGACCCATGCGCCGCCCGGCCCCGGCGGCCAGCACGATGCCCCCGGGTGCCCATGGGGCGTCGGCGCTCACGGGCTGAAGCAGGCCACCGGATCGGCCGCCGCCGCTGGCGTGCCCTCGGCCAGCGCGTTCTTGACCCGCGCCACGTCCATCCCGTCGGGCAGTTGCACCGCGTTCTTCACGGCCAGCACTTCCGCCATGATGCTCACGGCGATCTCGGCCGGCGTCTTGCTGCCGATGTACAGGCCGATCGGCCCGCGCAGGCGCGCCAGGCTGTCCGCCGTTTGGCCGAAATGCTCCACGAGGCGAGCGCGCCGCGCCTCGTTGTTGCGCCGGCTGCCAATGGCACCGACGTAGAAGGCCTCGGTCTTGAGCGCCTCGATCAGCGCCAGATCGTCCAGCTTGGGATCGTGCGTGAGCGCGATGACCGCGCTGCGCCGGTCGGGGCGGTAGCTGCCGACGGTGTCGTCGGGCATGGTGGAGACCACCCGCGCGCCGGCCACGCTCCACGAACCCCGGTATTCGTCGCGCGGGTCGCACACCGTGACCGCGAAGCCGGAAAACAGCGCCATCGTCGCCAGATATTCGGCCAATTGACCGGCACCGATCAGCAGCATGCGGTATTCGGGGCCAAAGGTGTTGACCAGCGCCTGCGCGTCCAGGCTCAGCGCGTCGGGCGCCTGCGCGCCCTCCTGGGTGACCGAGCCGTCGGCCAGGCTGACGCGCCGGCGCATCAGGCTGCCCGACTCCAGCGCCTGGACCAGCGCGCGCAGTTGCGCCGCGTCGGGGTCGAACTCCAGCAGCAGCTCCAGCGTGCCGCCGCAAGGCAGGCCGAAGCGGTGCGCTTCGTCCGCCGTGACGCCGTATTTGACGAAGCTCGGCGGCCCCTCGGGCATGCGCGCCTCGTGCCCTTTGCCGGCGTAGGCCTGCGAGTAGCGGTAAATCAGGTCGTCTTCGATGCAGCCGCCCGAGACCGAGCCGACCACGGCGCCGTCTTCACACAGCGCCATGATGGAGCCGATGGGTCGCGGCGACGAGCCCCAGGTGCGCACCACCGTGGCCATCAGCGCGCGCTTGCCGGCCAGGCGCCAGTCGCGCAACTGGCGCAAAACCGTGACGTCGAGATTCTCCATGGCTATTTCCCCAGCAGCCACCACAGCACGAGCAGAACCACCACACCCCCGGCCACCCAGGCCGCGGTGGGCAGGGATTTTGAGGATTTTTGGCTGTCGGACGGCGCAGGCTGTCCACCGCCAGCTTCGCTTTCTGTAGCAGCCGGCGCCGGGTGGCGGCGCTGCAGTTCTTCGTCAAACTTGCGGAAAAAATCCTCCGCCATGCTGCGCGCCACGCCGTCGATGAGGCGCTGGCCCACTTGGGCGATCTTGCCGCCGACCTGGGCGTTGACGTTGTAGCTCAGCTGGCAATGGCCCTCGCCCTGCGGCGCGAGCCTGACCTGCGCCTGGCCCTTGCCAAAGCCGGCCGCCCCGCCCTGGCCTTCAAAACCCAGCGTGTAGCTCTCGGGCGGGTTGACGTCGGACAGTTGGATCTTGCCGTTGAACTTGGCCGACACCGGGCCGATCTTCAGCGCGTTGGTCACCGCATAGGCGTGCTCGCCCGTGGCCTCGATCTTCTCGCAGCCGGGGATGCACAGCTTGAGCACCTCGGGGTCGTTGAGAGCCGCCCAAGCCTGCTCGCGCGTGACCGCCAGCACCCGTTCGCCCTGCATGTCCATCGTGGTCTACCTTTCGTTTTTCACGAGCGCGGCCAACGCGGCCGCCAGCTCCTGGAGCCGGGTCACATTGTGCACCGCGAGCATGGCGTGCGCGTGCCGGTGCAGCGCCGCCGCGCCGCGCGCCAAGGGGGCATAGCCGTCAAAGCGCAGCAGCGGGTTGAGCCACAGGATGCGCCGCGAGCGGCGCCTGAGCGCCGCCAGCTCAGCCTCCAGCAGTTCTGGCTCGCCGGTGTCCAGCCCATCGCTGATCACCAGCACCAGCGTGCGCCGGCCGACGAAGGCGCGGCCATGCTCGCCGCGCAGCCGCGCCAGCGCCTCGCCCAGGCGCGTGCCGCCGGCAAAGTCGGTGATCGCGCCGCTGGCGCGCGCGAGCATGGCGTCGGTGTCGGCCTCGCGAAACGCCGCGCTCAGGTCGGTCAATTCGGTGCCAAAGGCAAACACCCGCCGCCGCGCCGCCAGGCCCGGCACGCCGCGCGTGGCCGCGTGAAGAAAGGCCAGCAGCAGGCGCGAGTAGCGCTCCATCGACCCCGACACGTCCACCAACACGACCAGCGGCAATGGCTGTTCGCGCCGCTGCAGGCGCATGAGCCGCGCGACCTCGCCACCGGTGCGCGCGGCGGCCTGCAGGCTGCGGCTCCAGTGCACGCGCGCGCCGCGCGCGCCGGCCCGCACGCGCCGCGACGCCACCGTGGGCAGCGGCAGGCCGACGCCACGCGCCAGGCGTTCGACCAGCCGGTATTCGCTGGCCGAGAGCTGATTGAAATCGGCGTTTTTCAGGCGCTGCAGGTCGCTGGCCGTCATGGCGGCGTCAAAGTCCACCTGCTGGTCCGCCGCCGCGGGCGGCGCGCCGGGCGGACGCGGCGCCTGCAAGGCCTCGCGCACGCGCGGGCGGCGCTTGGCCGGATCGGCGCGCGTCTCGGCCCTGGGCAGCATTTGCGACAGCAGCTTGTTGGCCAGTTCCGGATCGCGAAAGAACGCGTCGAACAGTTCGCGGAACACGGCGATGTCGGCCTCGCGCGACAGCAGCACCGCCTCCAGCGCCGCCGCGAAGTCGGCCTTGCGCTGCACGCCCACCAGCGCCGCCGCGCGCTGCGCCAGCATGAGGCGGCTGGCGTCCACCGGCACGCCCGCGCGCCGCAGCGCCCGGCCGAACGCGCTGAGGTTGTCGGCCAGCTTGCCGCTGCGGGAGTCACCTAGGCGCATCGGGCCATTCTAAGGAGCCTGCGCGACGGTCGGAGCGCCGCGATGCACCGACAATCGCCCACCAACCGCACCGCCATCCATGCCCAACGCTCCCTCCGACCCCAGCCTCATCGACTCCCGAACCGCCGCATGGCGCCTGCTCGTCACGGTGCTGCTGGTGACGTTGGGCAACAGCAGCATGTACGTGGTGTCGGTGGTGCTGCCAGCGGTACAGCGCGAGTTTGGCGTCAGTCGCGCCGACGCGTCGATTCCCTACACGGCGATGATGATCGGGCTGGGCCTGGGCGGCCTGTGGACGGGGCGGCTGGCCGACCGGCACGGCATCATGCCGGTGCTGCTGATGGGCGCGGCGGCGGTGTGCGGTGGGTTCGTCTGGGCGGGCTCGTCGGGCAGCATCTGGACCTTCGGCATCGCCAACGCGCTGTTGGGCTTTCTGGGCGGCGCGTCCACCTTCGCGCCGTTGATGGCCGACACCAGCCTGTGGTGGAACAAGCGGCGCGGGCTGGCGGTGGCGATTTGCGCCAGCGGCAACTATGTGGCCGGCACGCTGTGGCCGCCGCTGGCGCAGTGGGGCGTGGAGCATGTGGGCTGGCGCCAGACCTACCTGGCCATGGGCGTGGTTTGTGGCCTGGGCATGGCGCTGCTGGCGCTGACGATGCGCCAGCGGCCACCGCTTCAGGCGCCGGTGACGTCAGCCGCAACGGCGGCCGCCAGCGCGCCGGGCGAACGCCCGTTCGGCCTGCCGCCGGCGCAGGCGATGGCGCTGCTGTGCGTGGCCGGCGTGGCCTGCTGCGTGGCGATGTCGATGCCACAGGTGCACATCGTGGCCTACTGCACCGATCTGGGCTACGGCCCGGCGCGCGGCGCCGAGATGCTGTCGCTGATGCTGTTTTGCGGCATCGTCAGCCGACTGGTGTCGGGCTGGATCTGCGACCGGATCGGTGGCATCCGCACACTGCTGCTGGGTTCGGCACTGCAAGGCGTGGCACTGCTGCTGTTCCTGCCCTTCAATGGCATGGTGCCGCTGTATGTGATTTCGGGCCTGTTCGGGCTGTTCCAGGGCGGCATCGTGCCGTCTTACGCCATCATCGTGCGCGAGCATTTCGCGCCCAGCGAAGCCGGCGCGCGCGTGGGCGCGCTGCTGATGGCCACGCTGGTGGGCATGGCGCTGGGCGGCTGGATGTCGGGCTGGATTTTCGACCAGACCGGCAGCTACCGCGCCGCCTTTCTCAACGGCATTGCGTGGAATCTGGTGAACCTGAGCATCGCCGGCTGGCTCTACGCGCGCCAGCGGGCGCTGCCGCGGCGGCTGGCGCGGGCTTGAGGCTGTTGGGGGCCCTTTTTGGGCATGTTTTCAGCATCTTTTCGGCCCGAAGTGATGAATTCACCACCACGGGCAGCTATCGAAAACAGAGCGTTTTCGCTCAGCCCGCCGGATCGCCGTCGTCCTCGCGCAGCAACTGTGCGGCCAGCGGCGCGGTGAGCGCGGCCACGTCCTCGCGCTGCTTGAACATCACGCCCGCCGTGTCGGACACCAGTTCGGGGTCCAGTTGCAAGGTGTCCAGCGCCACCAGCGCCTTCGCCCATTCGACGCTTTCGGCGATGCCCGGCACGCGCTGGAACTGGCCCGCGTGGGGCTGGCTGCGCAGCCGCTGGACGAAAGCGGTGACCTGGCGCGACAGCTCGGCGCCGGCCTCGGGCACGCGCGCGCGGATGATGGCCAGTTCGCGCTCGCGGTCGGGATAGTCGAGCCAGTGGAACAGGCAGCGGCGCTTGATGGCGTCGCTCAGGTCGCGCGTGCGGTTGCTGGTCAAAAGGGTCACGGGCGGCAGCGCGGCGCGCACCGTGCCCAGTTCCGGAATGCTGACCTGGTATTCGCCCAGGTATTCGAGGAGGAAGGCCTCGAACGGTTCGTCGGCTCGGTCGATTTCGTCGATCAGCAGCACGGCGCCAGGCGCCGGCGCCTGCAACGCGGCCAGCAGCGGGCGGCGGATGAGGTAGTGCGGCTGGTAGACCTCGCGCTCGAGTTCAGCGCTGCTGGACTGGCCCTCAGCCGCGCGCAGGTGCAGGAGCTGCGCCGCGTAGTTCCATTCGTACAAGGCCTCGCGCTGCTCCAGGCCGTCGTAGCACTGCAGGCGGATCAACTCGCGGCCCAGGCTGGCGGCCAGCGCCTTGGCCAGCTCCGTCTTGCCAACGCCGGGCTCGCCTTCAAGCAGCAGCGGTCGCCGCAGCTGCAGCGCCAGATGCACGGCGGTCGCCAGGCGCCGGTCGGCAAAGTAGGCAACGTTCTGGAGCTGGGCGATCAGCTCGCCAATGGGATCGGGGGGGCGCATGGCGGGATTCTGTCATCAAGGCACTGAGCTGCGGCTCCCCGGCGACCCGCTACCGGGCCCGTAAGACGTCGCTGAGCCGATCGGCCAGTGCGCGCAGCGTGGCCGGCTCGGGCAACGGGAGGCGCAGGTAACGCTCCCCGGTGCCGGGATCGGTCCGCACGCCGGGGGCGGTTGGCGATGCCGCCTGCGCCTCCCCGGCGGTTTGCGCCGCCACCATGCCCTCCAGCCATTGCAGGCCGGCTTGCAGCAAGGGCGCCCACGGGTCAGTCGAAGCAGGCGCCGCGGGGGCGGGATCGGGATTGACATCCGTTGGCCCTGGCGCGTCGTCGCCGATCCACTCCGGCACAGGCTCAGCGAGATCGCTGATCGTCTCGGCCGGCATGGCAGGCTCCAGCTCTGGCTCGGGCTCCGGTTGCGCAGTCGCCACATCGGCACCGACGGGAGAATCTCGGGAGGGCACCACCCCTTCGGTAGCCTTGTTCACAGTGTCCATGAAGCGCGACAGGCGGCTGCCTTCCATGAAGACCGAGCTGTCTCCGCCGTCGAGCACGCCGTCGAACAAGGCCCGCTTGAACGACAGCAGCGAGAGCATGCCCTGCTCGATGGACTCCTCCGCCACCAGATGGATGACCTGGACGCCGCGCTGCTGGCCCATGCGGTGCACGCGCCCGATGCGTTGCTCCAGCAGCGCCGGGTTCCAGGGCTGGTCCATGTTGACGATGACCGCCGCCGCATGCTGCAGATTCAACCCGGCGCTGCCGGCGTCGGTGGAGAGGAACAGGCGGCAGTCGGCTTCGTCATGAAAGCGCTGGATCAAGGCTCCGCGCTGCTCGGCCGGAACACCGCCATGGAAAAACACATGACCCCAGCCGCGCTCGGCCAGACGGCGCATCAACACCTCATGCGTGCCCAGC
The DNA here is from genome assembly GCA_036752305.1 of Burkholderiaceae bacterium. Taxonomy (GTDB): domain Bacteria; phylum Pseudomonadota; class Gammaproteobacteria; order Burkholderiales; family Burkholderiaceae_C; genus DAIOSZ01. Next base: position 10,118 of record DAIOSZ010000048.1, on the reverse strand, counting down.
CATTGGCTGAAGACCACCGCCTTGGCCTGCGGGTCCTGGAACAAATCGTCCAGCACCGCCATCAGCTCGTCGGCCTTGCCACCGTGGTCGGTTTCGTGGTCGAGCAGCCAGGTGCTGTTGCAGGCCATACGCATGCGTTGCAGCGCGCATTGCAGGCGGTGCTGGTCGGTGTCGGACAAATAGCCGGTCTGCCGCCAACGCTGCACGATGCGGCTGACGATCAGGCCGTTTTCATCGTGGTGTTCGCGCTGCTCGGGCGTGAGCGGCACGAACAGGGTCTTGTCCACCCGTTCCGGCAGTTGCGTGAGCACTTCGCTCTTGCGCCGTCGCAGAAGGACGGGCGCCAGACGCTGGCCGATGCGGTCGAGGTCCCGATAGCCGACAACGCGGCCGGCATCGTCGGTCTGCTGATGGTCGTACAACAGCTTCCAGGTCGGCCCCAGCGCGTGCTGATCCACCACCTGGGCGATGGACAAAAGCTCTTCCAGCCGGTTTTCCAGCGGCGTGCCGGTCAACACCACCACATTGGGACACAGGGCCGGATCGGCCACGCGGCGGATCGCCCGCGCAGCCTGCGTGTGCCAATTCTTCACGCGCTGCGCCTCGTCCACGATCAGCAGTTCGGGCGCCCATTCCAGGGCGAGATCGAGGTCCCGAATCAGGGTTTCATAGTTGACGATCTTGCAGAACGCCTCAACACACCATTGAGCCCGGCGCAGGCTGCGCACGCCTTGCACGACCTGGGCCTGACGCCGCGCGAAGCGCTGGAACTCGGCCTGCCACTGGTGTTTGAGCGAAGTCGGACACACCACCAGCACGCGCCGCACACCAAAGTGGCGCGCCATGATTTCGGCGGCCGCGATCGCCTGCACCGTCTTGCCCAGCCCCATGTCGTCGCCAATCAGCACACGGCCCGCGCGGGCGGCGAACAGGGCTCCCTCGGACTGATACGGGTAGAGCGTGGCATCCAGCAGCTTGCGCAACGCCTTGTCCTGCCCGCCCCGTGGATAGGCCTGGCGCAACGCCTGGTCGCGCCGATGGGCATCGCGCAAGCGCGCCACGAAGGCCACCGCGTCCTCGTGCATCCGCAAGACATGCCCCTGACTTGCGGCCAACTGGTGCGCCTCCTGGACCGCCGCGTCCAGATCCAGCGGGTCGCGGCCGTCCTTCCACTCGCCGCCGCGGCCCAGGTCGAAATACCGATGGGCCCATTCCATGAGCGCAGCCGGACAGGCGTCCCCCGGTGTAAAGCACGGCGTGCGTTGCTCACCGTAGCGCAACCAGATCTCACTGGCCAACGGATGCCAGCCTTTGTTGAACACCGCCCGAGCACCGCGCTTGCGTTGCAGGCGGTGCAGCGCGAATTCGATGTGCTTGCAGGTGCCCAGCCCGTTGGTGGCGTAGTCCGCGCAGGTGCAGAAGTTGTCTCCCGGTTGCAGGCCCCGGATGGCGACACGGTACCGGGCGCGCCCCTCGGCGCTCGCGACCCACCAGTCTCCCAGCAATTCACCCGCGCCCAGGCTTTCGAGCCCGAAGGTTTGTGCCTGACCAAACTGGCGCCGCAAACCGCGCTGCCATTCGACCGGGTCCATGCCTTCGGGGCAGCGTTGGCGCGAAAGCGTAGGGAATTGATTGCGCTTGTTCATAAGGTAAAAAAGGTGTGCGTTGATCAGGTGCGCGCGGAAACATGGGTGCGCCACTCCGCGCACAGCTTGCGAAACGAACGGCTGTTGTCATACGCTTGCTGCAAGTCGAATCTGGCGGTGAATGCGGGCTGATCCAGCATTTCGCTGTACCGGCCGGACCGCATGCGCTGTCGCATCCACCCCTTGGCATCGCGCGGACTCTCGGCTTGGGTCCGGTCATCCGGCGCCACCGAAAATCCCCGGTTGCCGTCCAGGGAATCAGCCGCGGCGATGAACCACGCCTCGAACTCACGATTCGCCAACACGACCGACAAACGCCGATGCGGCACATGGGCTCGTGCCCGCCCCAATATCTCCGCTCCCAGCGTGGCCGGGCAGTCGTCATGGGCATCCAACACGATCAGAATCCACCCGTCAGCCAGCAATGACCGCAAGGCTTGCACGACATCGAGGAGCGCGTCGTCCAGCGTGGGCCACTTCACGACGGGTTTGCCGTCGCGGGGCAAGGCCTTCAAGGCACCGCACGGCGCGCTGTGCCAGTCGACGGGTCGCAGGATGATGGGGATCACCGCGGCGGAGCCTGCCAGATGCCGCTCCATGGCCCGCTTCATCTCGATGCCGTAACAGTAGTCCGACGCCATGAAGTCCGGGCTGATCAGCAGAATGACGATATCAGCGGCCTCGAGCTCGGCGCTAATCTGCTTGTCGAACTCGCCCCCTGCCGGGATGCGATGGTCGCTCCATAGCTCGAGCAGTCCTTGCCGGCGAAGCAGCGACAGATGCTTGTTGAACTCGGCGCGAAGTGCGTCGTCGGCGTGGCTGTACGAGATGAAGGCGCGTGTCATAGGCATCACTGTCCTGCAAAGACCACTTTAGGATCAAGTTCGAAGCCCGCGTAGTTGAACGCGCCCGCCAGCTTGTCGCAGTCGGCAGGCGTCGTCCCCTGCTGTCGCAAGGTCGCGTGCCAACGCGCAGCCACCACTTGCTGAAGCTGGTAGACGATGGACGTCGCGTGTTCGAGCGAGAGCTTGAACTGTCCGTGCTGCGAGAGCACGTTGGTGCGGTTCGCATAGCGGTTAAGGTGCCGCAGGTCATCGCCAGGTCGCGCTTCTCGACGCTGGTAAGCGGGTTGGG
>DAIOSZ010000048.1:2686-7318 GCA_036752305.1 Burkholderiaceae bacterium | reverse complement strand
CCACTTGTCCGTCGGGGCGATCAATGCGTGGTTGCGGGGATGGTCGTCGGTATTCGAGATGAGCGCGTTGAACACCATGCGCCGGAACAGCTCTTCGAGGTCCTGGGCCGGACGCGCGCTTCGCCGCCGCAGTTCATCGGCCAGCAGCAGGTACGACCACTTGGCCCGGTCTCCATGCGAGTCCTCGGCGCCCAGCGCGGTCAGGCCGCTGACCATGCGATGGCGCAGGTAGCCGTCAGCGGTCAGCGTGCGGTCGAAGCGATGCACGAGCAGAACGTCCTTGCCAGCGACGTTTTCGATGCGGTGCCTGGCAACGCGTAGGCCACATTCCTGTGCCAGCGTGAGCATCGCACCTTCGACACGCGCGTTGTTCCACTTGTCGCTCCTGTCCGGGAACTTGGCGAGCCACAGGCCCTCGTCATCCTCGACCACGTTCTTCGGCCGGGCACCGCCCATGGAGGTGCCCGGCTGCAGGAGTTCGAGCATCTGCTCCGGCACGCCAGGCTTGCCTGCAGCCTCGTCCTCCATGAACTGTTCGGCTGCTGCAAGCAGGGTCTCCAGTTGGATGACTTGATTGAACTTGCGGATCGGAGCAGGGGGCGCCTTGTCGCGCCCGAAGGACAGGGCGCCTGCCCGGTCTTCGGGAGAATGCAACAGGTAGTCGACCTCGGTGAGGTCAGTGCGTCCGGTGTGCTTCTCGATGATGCGACGGCCCCAGGCATCGGGTGACGCATCGCGCAGAGGACCGAAGATGCCCTTGAGTTTCACCGTCTGCATGCGGCGCGGCGCCAAGGGCAGTTCATACGGATCCAACGGGACGGCATCGGCGCGCTGCAGGTAAGCCGGGTTGTAGACAAACGAGCCTGTAGGCACCCCCTGCGGGAAGTCCAGCTCGTAGAACCCCGCCGTCACCACCTCCAATGACTGCGGCAGTTGGAGGTAGACGTAGGCGCGTTGGTCAGAACTCGCCATCGAGTTGCTCCTTGCGATGGCGAACCCGCTGCGGCAGACGCGTGAGCTCCAGTTGCTTGCCTTCCTCGTCGCGCTCAGGGTCGGCAAACGCCTGCATCTCCGATTCCAGGCCCATCGCCCACAGCATGGCCAGGTAGGCCCCCAGGCCGGTTTGCAGGTTGCCGGCTTCCACGGCTCGCGCGGTGTCGTAGCTGATGCCCGCCTTTGACGCCAGCTCGCGCAGGGTCAGCCGGCGGCGCTTGCGGGCCATTGTCAGCCGCTCGCCGATGCGTCGGGCGCCATCCTTCACCGCGAAAGGCGCGGTTTGATTGAGTTGAAGGGGACGAGGCATATTGAAACCGATTTGAATGACGATAGAGTTGGCTTCAGTATGCCTTTTTGGCGATGCGTAGTCAATCAACTGAAGATCCAAGCAGTTCGCATGAGGCTTAAGAATGGTTTCAGCCAACTTTTTTGCTGCTGCTAGTGTAGTGTTCCATTCTGTTTGGAGCTTAAACGGCTATTGGCGCGTATCACTTTCTGCAGGATGTCACGCGCACTCTTGGTCCAGATGAATGGCTTGGGATCGGTGTTGTGATGGGCAACGTAGCCGTCGATGGCGCTGACCAGTTCGGGCACGCTGGTGAACACACCGCGGCGCAGCCGCTCGGTGGTCAGATCGCGGAAAAACCGCTCGACCATGTTCAGCCACGATGCGGAGGTTGGCGTAAAGTGCATGTGGAACCTGGGGTGCTTGGCCAACCGAAAGCGCTGGCCCGTCTCGGTACTGTGCGAGTTGCTCGATGTGAGCGCCAGCGGCTACCTTGCAACGGACGAGGGCTGGCTGTACCTGACGGTGATGCTCGATCTGTTCAGCCGCCAGGTGGTGGGCTGGTCCATCGGCCCCAGGATGAGCAAAAAACTGGTCACCGATGCGCTGCGCATGGCATGGTTCCGCCGTCGCCCACCCGCAGGGTTGATCGTGCACTCCGACAGAGTGCAGCCAGTATTGCAGCAAGGAGTTCCAGGATACCTTGCGAGCCTACGGCATGCGCAGCTCCATGAGCCGCAAGGCAGACTGCTGGGACAACGCACCAACAGAGAGCTTGTGGGGCTCACTCAAGCGGGCAAGGACGCATGGACGACGATTTGCGACCCGCCAGGAGGCACAATCCGAAGTGATGGACTGGCTGGCGTTCTACAACGCCAGCCGCTTGCACTCCACCTTGGGCTACGCAAGTCCAATGCGCTATGAGAAAGACTGGTTGGCAGCCCAGGACAAAAAGTCTGCTTAACGGCCTCGGCTATGGGGTGCGTGATTTGGGGGCAAGGTCAGGGTAAACCGAAAATTTGGGACGGTATGGGGCCGCATGGGCCTTTATTCAATGTTTTGGACCTGCTCGCGCATCTGCTCGATGAGCACCTTCATGTCCACGCCGATCTTGGTGAGTTCGAGCGCGGCGGACTTGGAGCCCAGGGTGTTGGCTTCGCGGTGCAGTTCCTGGATCAGGAAGTCCAGCCGCTTGCCGACTTCGCCGCCCTTGCCGAGCAGGCGGGTGATTTCGTCGAGGTGCGAGGACAGGCGGGTGAGTTCTTCCACCACGTCGATGCGGATGGCGAACGCGGTGGCCTCGGTGAGCGCGCGCTCCTGAGCGGCCTCGGGCGCCCCCTGGCCTTCGGCGGCCTGCATGGCCTCGCGCCAGCGTGCGAGGAAGCGCTGGCGTTGCTGCTCGACCAACTGCGGCACCAGCGGCGCGGCCTCGGTGACCAACGCGCGCAGTTGCTCGATGCGTTCGCTGAGCATGGCGGCCAGGCGCGCACCTTCGCGGGCGCGGCTGGCCTTGAGATCATCCAGCGCCGACAGCAGCATCGCGCGCACCGCGTCTCCGGCATCCACCGGGGTGCGGGCGCCTCCGTCGGTCAGGCGCAGCACCTCGGCCACCGACAGCGGCGCCGCCTGCGGGAACCAGGCGCGCACCTGATCCTGTGCATGCGTCAGGCGCTGCAGCGCGCGCGCGCCCGGCAGCGTGGCGGCGCCGTCGGCGTGCTCGGCCGCGCCGCGCACCTCCACCTTGCCGCGCTTGAGGCGCGTGGTGATCATCTCGCGCAGGCTGGCCTCGTGGGCGCGCCAGTCGTCGGGCAGGCGGAAGGCGATGTCCAGAAAGCGGCTGTTGACGCTGCGGATTTCGAGCGACAGCCGGGCTTCCTCGCCCGCGCCGTCGCCCTCGCCCGATGTCCCCTGCCTGGGTATGGAACGCTCGACACTGGCGTATCCGGTCATGCTGTAAACTGCCATGATCCCTCGTGAAACGGCTCTAAGTCACCAGTAAAAAAGGCCTGCAAGACAGGCCAATTGACATGGAGTTGCCGTGCGGGCTTGGAGGATATTCGTTCGATTATGTCAAAGGTCAAACCCGCTCCATTGCCTCCGGGAACCGTAATTGGCGGCTACCGCGTGGTGCGCAAGCTGGCGGCGGGTGGCTTTGGCGTGGTGTACCTCGCGGTGGACAACGACAACCAGCAGGTCGCCATCAAGGAATACCTGCCCTCCTCGCTCGCGGCGCGCGGCGCGGGTGAGTTGCTGCCGCAGATCCAGCCCGACAAGCTGTCGCTGTATCGCCTGGGACTCAAGAGCTTCTTCGAGGAAGGGCGCTCGCTGGCGCAGATTTCGCATGCTTCCGTGGTGAGCGTGCTGAACTTCTTTCGCGAGAACGAAACCGTCTACATGGTCATGAACTATCTGCAAGGGGCGTCCCTGCAGGAGTTCATCACCACGGCGCGCGACCTGAAGAAACAAAAGGTGTTTCGCGAGTCCACCATCCGCAGCCTGTTCGACGAGGTGCTGCGCGGCCTGCGCATCGTGCACCAGCACAAGATGCTGCACCTGGACATCAAGCCGGCCAACATTTTCGTGACCGACGACAACCGCGCGGTGCTGATCGACTTTGGCGCGGCGCGCGAGGTGCTGTCCAAGGAAGGCAACTTCATCCGCCCGATGTACACGCCGGGTTTTGCCGCGCCCGAGATGTACCGGCGCGACGGCGCGATGGGCCCCTGGACCGACATTTACGCCATTGGCGCCTGCATCTATGCCTGCATGCAGGGATACCCGCCCAACGACGCGCCGCAGCGGGCGCAGAAGGATCGGCTGTCGCTGTCGCTGTCGCGCCTGCGCGGCGTGTATTCCGACAACCTGATCGAGATCGTCGAGTGGTGCATGTCGTTGGACGCGCTGACGCGGCCGCAATCGGTGTTTGCGCTGCAAAAGGAACTCTCGCGCGAGGGCGAGCGCCAGTACACCAAGCTCAGCGTGGCCGAGAAAATGCGCCTGCAGTTCGACAACATGGTCGGCGATGCCAAGAAGACGGCCACGCGCTTTGGCAACAGCAACCAGAAGACATGAAGTTCTCGGTTTTTCAAGTCAGCCGCAAGGGCGGGCGCGACAACAACGAAGACCGCATGGGGTATTCGTACACCCGCGATGCGGCGCTGCTGGTGCTGGCCGACGGCATGGGCGGCCATCCGGAGGGTCAGGTGGCCGCGCAACTGGCCATCGAGACGGTGTCGTCGATGTTCCGGGAAGTGGCGGCGCCGGTATTGCCGGACCTCAATGGATTCCTGGCCGCGGCGGTGCTGGCGGCGCATCACCAGATCCTCCAATACGCCAGCAACCGAGCCATG
>DAIOSZ010000048.1:0-2676 GCA_036752305.1 Burkholderiaceae bacterium | reverse complement strand
CGGCGGTGCTGCAGGGCGGCAAGGCGCACTGGGTGCACTGCGGCGATTCGCGCCTGTACCTGGTGCGCGGTGGCACGCTGTTGCGGCGCACGCGAGACCACTCGTTTTCGGAGCAAGGCGGGGCGCTTCGCGTCAAAAGCAATCCGCTCAACCGCAACATCCTGTTCACCTGCCTGGGCTCCCCCACCCGGCCGATCTACGACCTCGCCGAGCCGGTGGTGCTGCAGGAGCACGACCGCCTGATGCTGTGCTCCGATGGCCTGTGGAGCAACGTGAGCGAGGAAGCCATCGTCAGCCAGTTGTCCAGCCACGCGATCGCGCAAGCCGTTCCCGATCTGGTCGAGGAGGCCTTGCGCACCGCCGGAGAGCGCTGCGACAACGTGACGGCGCTGGCGGTGGATTGGGAAATCTCGCCCGAGGTGCGCGAGCCCGATTCGATTTCAACCGACTCCATTTCCGACGGCGAATTTGCCACCACCATCCAGGCCGACTTCATCGACGGTGACGACGAACTCGACGATGCGGCGATCGAACGCTCGATCGCCGAGATCAACGAGGCGATCAAACGCACCGCCGCTCGCCGCGCCTGAGCCTTCTCCCTTCTGCCCCATGACGACCTTCACCCGCAGCGGCAAGCGCGCCGCCGATCAACTGCGCCCCGTGCGCATCACGCGTGGCTACACCGTGCACGCCGAGGGCTCGGTGCTCATTGAATTTGGCGCCACGCGCGTGCTGTGCACGGCCAGCGTGCAGGACAAGGTGCCTCCGCACAAGCGCGGCAGTGGCGAAGGCTGGGTCACCGCCGAATACGGCATGCTGCCGCGCGCCACCCACACGCGCGGCGACCGCGAGGCGGCCCGCGGCAAGCAGTCGGGCCGCACTCAGGAGATCCAGCGCCTGATCGGGCGCTCCCTGCGCGCCGTGTTCGATCTCAAGGCCCTGGGCGAACGCACGATCACGCTGGATTGCGACGTGCTGCAGGCCGATGGCGGCACGCGCACGGCCGCCATCACCGGCGCGTACGTCGCGGCGCACGACGCGGTCAGCCGCCTGCTGGCCGAAGGAAAAATTCCCGCCTCGCCGCTGACCGGCGCGGTGGCCGCCGTCTCGGTCGGCATCGTGCAGGGAACACCGCTGCTGGATCTGGAATACACCGAGGATTCCGACTGCGACACCGACATGAACGTCGTCATGACCGGCGCCGGCCACTTCATTGAGTTGCAAGGCACGGCGGAAGGCGCGGCCTTCTCGCGCCACGAGCTGGACGCGCTGCTCGCGCTGGCCGACAAGGGCATTGCGGAACTGCTGGCGCTGCAACGCCAATCGCTATTATTATAATAGCTGCCCGTGGTCGTTTTTATTGAGGTTGAATCGGTTTTGATGCTTGAAAATGGGCCTCAAACCGTGCTTCTTGAGGTTTTGCGCCCCCCCAGCGCTCCTGGAAACCTTCAAACGGCCAATTTTTGAGCTTTCAGAGGGCTTTTGACCATACAGAATCACCACGGGCAGCTATGATTTTTGAACCCTCCGCCGACCGCCGCATCGTGCTCGCCAGTGGCAACGCCGGCAAGCTGGCCGAGTTGCAGGCGCTGCTGGCGCCGCTTGGGCTGCGCCTGGTGCGCCAATCGGAACTCGGCGTGAGCGAGGCCGAGGAACCTTTCCATACCTTCATCGAGAACGCCTTGGCCAAGGCCCGCCACGCCGCCGCCGCCACGGGATTGCCTGCGCTGGCCGACGATGCCGGCCTGTGCGTGGAGGCGTTTGGTGGCGAACCCGGCGTGCAAACCGCCACCTACGCCACCCGCTTCGGCTACCCCAAGGGCGACGCCACCAACGTGCGCGCGCTGCTGGAGCAACTGCAAGGGCAGGACAACCGTCGCGCGGCCATCGTCAGCACGCTGGTCGCCGTGCGTCAACCGCTGGACCCCGAGCCGCTGGTCGCGGTGGGCCGCGTGGTGGTGGACATCGCGTCAGAGCCGCGCGGCGCGGGCGGATTCGGCTTCGATCCGGTGATGATCATCCCGGCACTCGGCCAGACCTTTGCCGAACTGTCGGCGCAAGAGAAAAACGCGCGCAGCCACCGCGGCCTGGCGGCGCGCCAGATGGTGGAGCTGATCCGCGAGCGATGGCTGGCGTGAACCACCACGGCCCCGGTCTGCTGCAACTGACCGAGTTGCCGCCGCTGTCGCTGTACGTTCATTTGCCCTGGTGCCTGCGCAAATGCCCCTACTGCGATTTCAATTCGCACGAAACGCCGGCGCAATTGCCCGAGCGCGAGTACCTGGCCGCGCTGCTGGCTGATCTTGAGGCGAGCCTGCCCCTGATCTGGGGACGCAGCGTGCAGACGGTGTTCATCGGCGGCGGCACGCCCAGCCTGTTCTCGCCCGAGGCCATCGCCGACCTCATCAGCGGCATCCGTGCCCGGCTGCGCCTGGCCATGCCGGCTGAAATCACGCTGGAAGCCAACCCGGGCACCTTTGAACGCGAGCGCTTCCGGGCGTTCCGGCAGGCCGGAGTCACGCGCCTGTCCATCGGGGTGCAGAGCTTCGACGATGGCCTGCTGAGCGCGATCGGCCGGGTGCACGGCGGCGCGCAGGCACGAGCGGCGGTGGAGGAAGCGGCCGCGCATTTCGAGACCTTCAACCTCGACCTGATGTACGCGCTGCCGGGCCAGAC
>DAIOSZ010000047.1:0-20009 GCA_036752305.1 Burkholderiaceae bacterium | reverse complement strand
TCATGGCCATCAGGATGCGGTCGCTGCCGTGCTGCACCGGCAGGTGCAGGTGGCTCACCAGCTTGGGAATGCGGGCGTAGGCGTCGATGAGACGCGGCGTGAATTCGTTGGGGTGGCTGGTGGTGTAGCGGATGCGCTCAATCCCGGGAATTTCGGCGACGCATTCAAGCATGAGCGCGAAATCGCCGTCGTCGCCGCGCCAGGCGTTGACGTTCTGGCCGAGCAGATTCACTTCCTTGACACCCTGTGCCGCCAGGCCCGCGACCTCGGCCAGCACGTCACCAAGCGGACGGCTCACCTCGTCGCCGCGCGTATAGGGCACCACGCAATAGCTGCAGTACTTGGAGCAGCCCTCCATGATCGAGACGAAGGCGCTGGCGCCCTCCACGCGTGCCGGCGGCAGATGGTCAAACTTCTCGATCTCAGGGAAACTGATGTCCACCCGAGGCTTTCGCGTCCGCTCGCGCTCGGCCAGCAACTGGGGCAGCCGGTGAAGCGTCTGGGGGCCAAACACGATGTCCACATAGGGCGCGCGCTTGATGATCTCCTCGCCTTCCTGGCTGGCCACGCAGCCGCCCACGCCGATAAGCGCGCCGCGCGCCTTGTGGTGCTTGACACGGCCCAGATCGGAAAACACCTTTTCCTGCGCCTTTTCCCGCACGGAGCAGGTGTTGAACAGAATCAGGTCGGCCTCCTCCACGTCCTGGGTGGGCTCGTAACCCTCGGCGGCGCCGAGCACATCGGCCATCTTGTCCGAGTCGTACTCGTTCATCTGGCAACCGAAGGTTTTGATGAAGACTTTCTTGGTCATCTCGGGAACTTCAAAAACGATAGCTGCCCATGGGCGGTTTTAGGGCGATATCTGCCAAATCAGCCCTTAAAAATGGGGCTTTACTGTGCCGGAAACTTGGGCAGCATGTGAAACGGCGTCTTGCCGTCGTCACGGGGCGTATTGCTCATGCTGTCGGTGCCAAAAAGGACGGTTCCCAGGCTCGGCGTCGCGGGCTTGATGGCGCTGGCCTCGGCCTCGCTCAGAATCCACAGTTCCAGCACGTTGCCATAGGGGTCGCGGGTGAACATGACGGGCAATTGCTGGTTCATCACGCTGCCGGAGGTGACCAGCAGATTGCCCGGTCCCTTGATGCGCGCCCCTGGACTCAGCCGCATCACCTGACCGTTGACGAGCACCTCGGGCGGCACCTGCATGATCATCACGCCGCGCTCGGCCTTGGGCGGGAATTGGCGCACGCCGATGGGCACCTCGACGATGGCGGGTTGCGCGTGCGTAGGCAGGGCAGTCAGCGCGGCAGCGGCAAGCAGGCCGACGGTGATCCAGCGGGTCATGGTGTCTGTCCAGAGGCTGAAACGAAAGGTGGAATTTTACCGGGGTCCTCGCCATTCGAGCCAACTCACCGCCAGCAGCCCGCAGGCGATCGCAAACCACAGTGTTGCCAGGCGGATGCCCACGGCCGCCAGCGTCGCCGTCGCGACCGGCACGCCGTGCCAGCCCAGGAGCAGCGCGATGGCCGCTTCCGTCGAGCCCAATCCACCGGGCAGCATCGACGCCGCGCCAGCGAGCATGGCCAGCGGATAGGCCGACAAGGCGGAGGCGAAATTCAGCTCCGTGACCCCCAGCCGGTGCAGCAGCCACACGAACGACAGCGCCGTTACCCCCCAGGCCAGCAAGCCCAGCAGCAGCGCCAGCGCCGCGTCGGCCGCGGTGAACCAGTGGCGGCACAGCGCGAGACCGCGGCCCAGAATCCGCAAACCGCGCGCGGGCGTCCGCGCACCATGCCGCCGGAGCCAGGCGGCGGTGCGCGTCATCGCTTTCGGACGGGCGGCGAAAATCAGCACCGGCACCAGGAAAATCGCGACGAAACCCAGCGCCGCCAGCCACAAACCTGGCCGCTGCACCGCCAGTGAGGCCAACAGCAGCACGGCCAGCAGATCGAACGCGCGCTCGTAGACGAAGGCTGCGACTACCCGCTCTGGCGGCACGCCGCGCGGCGCGAAGTAGCGGATGCGCAGCAACTCGCCCACCTTGCCCGGCGTCGCGGTGAAGGCCAGGCCCGACAGATAGGCCACGAAACCGCGTCCGTCACCCACGCGGTATCCGGCACGCCGCAGCAGCCACGTCCAGCGTGCAAAGCGCAGCGCGTAGGCCAGGAGCGAGGCGAGCATGAGCGGTGGGAGCAGAGGCGCCAGGCGCTCGATGCCCGCAAACAGCCCTCGTCCCCGGTCGGCCCAGAGCAGCAGGCACAGATAGGCCACGGTCAGCAGCGCAAACCCGGCAAAGGCGCGGTGCAGCTTCACGCGCGAAACGACCAGTGCTTATGGCCAAGGTAACTCGTAAACACCGGCACCGCCACGCCCACCGCGTGCGCAATGTCCGGCACGAAATGCGTCACACCCAGCGCCGGCAGCACGAGCCGCGCCAGCAGCAGGCTCACGGCCCAGGTTTGCACGACCGCAAAAGCATTGACCACCGCGAAGCGCCAGGCCGAGCGCGCCACCGGTGCCCCGGCTCGGAACACGAACAACCGGTTGAGCACGTAGGCGGTGACCATGCCGAGGCCGTAGGCCAGCACGATGGCCGCCGAGTAGCTCATCCACTGATTGAGCACGATGCGCGAGCCGAAGTTGACGAGCGCCGCCACGCCGCCGACCAACAGAAAGGCAACGAATTCCCGGCTCACCATGGGCGCAAGGCGCGCCTCAGCGCGCTGAGGCGGCCACGGCGGCGCGCGCCATGTCGCGGCCGAAACCGATGCTCTCGGAGATGCCGCGGTCTTCCGGGTAGTAGTAGGACGTGTCGGCCACCCACAGGCCGCGCACCGGCAGGCGCGCCGGTGGCAACTGGTCCTTGAAACCCGGGCCGCAGATGGGCTGGGCATGACGGTAGCGGCTCACGCGGATGTCCTTGAAGTCCGCATCCTGCAACGCGGGATTGATTTTCTTCAGGTAGCGGCGCAGCTTGTCGGCAAACGCTTCGTCCGGCTCGGCATATTTGGGATGCTCGCCGGGCATGTAAAACGGCAGGTACACCACATGGTCGTCGCCCAGCGGACGCAGGTTGGTGTATTCGACCAGGCCCGGAATATCCATCTCCTCGTCGTGGGTGTTGAGCCAGAAATTGCCCGTGACCGGCCGGGCCAGCTTGGCGATCACGCACACCACCGCGATGTTGCGTTGGGCCTGGAATTGCGTCAGCAACTGGGCCGGCAGGCCTGGCATGAGGCGCGGCACGTAGGGCAGGGGGATGGTGCTGATCACGGTATCGAAGCGCAGCACATCGCCGTTCACGCGCAGGCCGTGCACCGCGCCGCCTTCGATCAGCACCTCCTGCACGGGGCTGGCGAGCCGTATCTCGCCGCCATGCGATTCGATGTCGCGCTTGAGCGCGGCAAGCAAGGTGTCCGATCCGCCGTCCAGGTAGCCGAGCTTCTCGCGCATGAGGTTGTAGCGTGAACGGCCGATGCGCCGGATGCGGCTCCAGATCCAGGCGGCCGACAGGCTGTGCGCCTCGTCGTAGAACTTGTAGTCGAACAGGCGCCGCCAAAGCACCTCGTATGCCTCGGCGCCTACCCAGCGGCGAATCCAGCTGGTGGCCTCCAGCGCGTCCAGTGGCCGCCAGTCGCTGCGGCGAGTTGACAGGAACGCGTGCAGGCCGTAGCGGAACTTGGCGATCAGCGACAGGCCCTTGAACCTCAGCAGCGCCACCGGGTTCCCCCATGCCTGCAGGCGGTCTTGATACCAGTAGCCCATGCGGGTCTCGACCCAATGCATCCGATCCGACAGGCCGAGCTCATCGAGCACCTGCAGGAAGGCGTGGTCCGAGATGCAGTGAAAGTGGTAGTAGCGCTCGATGCGCAGCCCGCCGAAATCGAAACTGGCCGTCATGCCGCCCACGCGGTCGTCGGCTTCGAAGACGACTGGCCGATGGCCGTCGCGGGCGAGCTGGTAGGCGACCGCCAGTCCCATGGGGCCAGCGCCGAGGACGGCAATGCGCGCTTGCGAGGTCTCGCTCATCGGTCAGAACTCCAGCACGACCTGGCTGTAGCGCGGGTGCCGGAACGTCTCGTCGATCGCCTCGGCGAACGGCGTGGTCCGCACGCCGAAGATGCCTGGCCAGTCGATCACCTCGAACTCGTCGCGGGCGATCAGCGCCTGCAACTGCTGCGTCGTGAACGGCGGGTTTCGGTCAAACTGGCCCCAGACCCAAAGCAAGCCGTGGAACAGCCGGTAGGGAATGTGCACGATGGGCGTGCGGGCACCGGTGGCGCGCTTGATCGCGCGGATGATGTCCACGTAATCCACCTTTTCATGGCCCGAAATGTTGAACGTGCCATTGGGCACGCGCCGCTCGATGCAGCTGAGGATGACCGCGCAGAAATCGCCCACGTACAGGGGCTGGCGCATGTAACGGCCGTCATCGGGAATCGGGAACACCGGCGCGCGGCGCATGAATCGCGACAGCCAGCCCAGGTGCTTGCGGTCAAACCAGCCAAACATGAGCGTCGGGCGCAGCACCGGGCCGCCGATGCCGGACGCCCGCACCATCTCCTCCTGTGCCTTCTTGGTGTTCGTATAGAAGTCGTCGGCCGCCGATTCCACGACCGACGAGCTGATGTGCACGAGGTAGGGCGTCCGTGGCGCCGACTTCATCGCTTCCAGCACATGTTCGGTTGACGCCAGGTTGCCGCGTACGAAATCCTGGTAATCGTTGGAGCCGATCTGGGCCTGCAGCATGACCACCACGTCCGCCTCGTGCACATGGTGGCGCCAGGCCTCCTTGTGCGCCGGGTCGGCCAGATCGACCGTGACCACGGTCAGCTCGGGGTGCAGCGACCGGAGAATTTCGGTGTTCGGGCCGTGCCGGTCGAGCACCACGATGTCGCGATAGCCTTTTTCTTTCAGGCGCACCACGAGGTTCTGGCCGACGAGGCCGGCGCCGCCGGGGAGAACGACGCGGCACTCACGGGGGGAGTGGAGGGTTTCAGTCACGCGAAAAGAGCGAAGTCAGGGAGTTTTCCGAATCTGGCCCGCGATTGTCCACTCGGGACACAGGTACACCGTCTGCCCCTCGCGGTAAGCCAGGCCGAGCGATACCGGACCATCCAGTCCGCTCAGGTCAAGACGGACGTGCAGGCCGCTGCGCGCCAGTTCCGGCTGAGCAAAATGCCGAGCCACGTCGGCCCGGTGGGCGGGCTTGCCGGGATACAGGTGAGCCACGCCCGCGGCATCGCGCAGCACCACGAAGCTCTGTTCGGCCAGCGCGGGCGGACGTGTAGATCGCGCGAGCCACCCCTTGACGGTGACCGTCCCGCTCGCGCTGAAGGGGGCTGGAGCGGCCTCGTCGATGGCGTCCAGGCTGGCGTTGCAGCGCGTGGCGGGCTTGAGCGCGAACAGGCCGGGCGCCAGCGGCGCCTGGATGTCCAGCAGCGCCAAAGCCCGGGCGGTGGGCGCGATCGGCAGGCTGCCCAGCCGATAGTCAACCGTTCGCTGCCAATGCGCCGCATGCCCCACCGCGTGGACGGAAAACGAGACCACGCGACGCGCGGGGCTGGCCAATGCGGTGCCCGCGTACAGGCCCAGAAAGTCCGGCGCCGACTCGACCAGTGGCGACAGCACGAACCCGCTCGCACCCATTCCCGCGACATAGCGGTAGCTCTTGCGCGTGCCGTCGGCCATCGTGAGCTGCACGCGCAATTCGCTGGGCTTGTAGAGCAAGCCCAGCAGCTTGCCCAGCGCGCTGGGTCGGACGTTCAGCTCCGCCCACACGGGCCGCGGATCTTCGGGGACGCGGATCTCCTGTCCGAATTTCGCGCTACCGGATGCCCGAGGGACGGGCACGGCCGCGGCGGCGGCTGGCTGCTTGCGCGTCAGCAGCACGTGGTCCTGGATCTCTTGCATGGGCTCGTAGCTTCCCAGCAGCACCGGCCAGCTTGCGCCGTCCTCCAGCGCCGCCAGTCTGCCGTCGATGGGCTCGGGCCTGAACAAAACCTGGGCCGGCGCGCGGTTGCCCTCCAAATGGGCCCGGTTGGCCTCGGCCAGCGCGGGGGGATAGACCGAGTAGCTCTGCAGCACCGGGCGCGGGTTCCAGTGGTTGCCCGACGCGATCAGAACACCCTGGCCATGCGAATACACATCCACGTCGCCGGACAGGCGCGGCAGTGGGTGCTTCTCGCGCAGCCGCTCCAGGTGAGCAGCGTGCTCGCGCTCCAGCCAGGCGCCGTCACTCAGCCGCCGCGCCAGCCCTTGCGCCATATGCTGAACGGCCAGCACGGTCTGAGCCGGCAGCATGGCCAGCCCCCCCGCGTACCGGACCTGAAACACGCCCGCCGTGAACACCGCCAGCGCCAGGGCCGGCAGGCATTTAGGCCCCGGCATCCATCCGGCCGCCAGAACCGCCGCGAACAACAGCGAGGCCCCGGCGATCAACGCATGCGCGTCGTGGCGGACGAAGCCGCCCTTGAACGCCAGAAACAGGTACAAGGCCCAGGCCGCCCATGCATAGGCCCGGGCGATGCGATCAGGCATGCCGCCCACGGCCATCGTGACCAGCAGGGCGAGTGCGCTGGCCACGTACAGCGCCACCTCCCGCCCGTCACCTGCGAACGACATCGCATCCGTGTAGCCCGAGACGATGGGCGCCATCGTCATGAAGTACGCCGGCAGGTCGGCCAGTCCCTGGCCCGAGGCCAGCCAGAACACCGGCAGCGCGGCCAGCGGAACGCCCAGCGCCACCCAGGCCAGCGACGCGCGGTGGCGGACCAGCGCGAAGGCCGCCGTCAGCGCCGACAGCGCCGCGCACAGGATCAGCACCGAGCCCTTGATCAGCGGCAGCAGGCCAAACGGCAGAAACAGCAGCGCCGACAGCCAGGTGCCCCGGCGCGATTGCGTTGCCACGCTCAGACGGACGACGCAGACCGCGACCAGCAGCGGATACGAGAAGAACAGCACGTCGCGAACCAGCACGCCGTTGAGCAGCACCGCGATCGCCGCGAGCCTGGCGTACCAGCGCATGCCACGCATCGCGCCGTCCAGCGCCACGGCATAGCAGGCCGCCAGAATGGCGGCGGATACCATCGTCAGCGCATGCGTGCCGGGGTGGTAGGCCTTGGTGTAGAGCGAGGCGTAGGGGCCAAAGGTGAAAATCACCTCCCGACCGAAAGCCAGGCCCTGGGCCACCGCCTGGTTCATCGCCATCACCCAGGCCGCGTCCAGGCCCTCTTCGTACTGGTGCGGATAAAAAGGCACGAACAGGCAGATGGCGACCAGCCACGAAAGCGCCGTCCAGGCGCCCCCGCCACGTGGTGAATCGAGCCTGGCCGTTGAAGCGATCATGGGCAACGAGTCTCCTGTTCCTCAGATGTCCATGCGCCGGAATACGGCCCATGGCAGATGCCGGATCACCATCATGATCAGGCCCCACTTGGCGGGCGCGTAGACCACGCGGCGGCGCGCCGCGATGCCGCGCACGATGGCGGCGGCCACGTCTTCCGCCGGTGCCAGAGGCGCCCCGCGCGACTTGAGCGCGGCGGTCATCGGCGTATCGGTCGGCCCGGGCTTGATCAGCACCACGCACACCGGGGAATTTGCCAGCCGATGCTGCAAGCCCTGGGCCAGGCGTGTGACCAGCCCCTTGGCCGCGCCGTACACGTAGTTGGACTTGCGGCCCCGGTCGCCCGCCACCGACCCGATCAGGGCCAGCGTTCCGTGTCCGGCAGCCTCCAGCCGCTGGACGAAGGCCTGCGCGAACAGCGCGGGCGACAGCGCGTTGACCTCCAGCGCCCGCGCGCACTCGGCCATATCGCGCTCACAGGCGCCCTGGTCGGGCAAGGAGCCATGGGCGATCAACACCAGATCGAGTCGTTGCCCCGGCTGGGCGTCCTGAGCGAAGGCGGCGATGCGCGCGGGATCGGTGAAGTCCAGCACCGCGCACTCGACCTCGGCGCCCGGCGCGCGGGCGCACAGATCGGCGGCGATGGCTTCCAGGCGCTGGCCGTCGCGGCCGGCCAGGCTGAAATGGCGCGCGCCCGACTCGGCCCAGCGCCGCGCGCACAGCTCGGCGATGCGCGAGGTGGCGCCCACGATGACGATGCGGTCTGGCGCGTTCAATGGCCTAACTCCCCATGAGACGAAGCGACATCGCCGAGCGCATGCCCGGGTCGCGGAATGCGCGGAAGGCCTCGTGCCGAGGAAAACCGCGCTCGAACAACTCGCGCGGCATGCGCGCATCCTTGGCCGGATAGAGCCGGCCCCGTGCGTCCCGCACGATGGCATCGAGCCGCTCGAACAAGCGGACGGTGGACTCGCCCCGGTTCGGAAAATCCAGCGCCAGGGTCGTGCCCGGCATCGGAAAGCTCAGCATGCCCGCGCCGCGCCGGTCGCCAAAGGTCTTGAGCACCGCGAGAAACGAGCCTTCACCGGAGTGCGCGATGGCCTCCAGCATGGCAGCGGTGGCGTCGCGCGCGGACTCGGGCGGCACCACGCTCTGGTATTGGTAGAAGCCGCGCGGGCCATACATGCGGTTCCATTCACGCAAGCCGTCCAGCGGGTAGAAAAACGGCCGGTAGTGCGACACCGAGCGGCGCGCGCCGAGTCGGCCCTTGTGGAAATAGGCCGCATTGAAGGCGCGCAGCGACAGCGGGTTGACCAGCGAGACGGGCGGCGTGAAGGGCATCGCGCGCGCCTTGTCGGCCGGCTCGTCCAGGCCTTCGCGCGCCACGTGGTTGGCGCGCATGAACAGGCCGCGCAGGCGCGCCGCGTGCAGGCAATCGATCCACGACACCGTGTACTCCCAGCCCGCCTGCTCGCTGGCCTGGGCGATGGCAAAAAACTCGTCCAGCCCTTCGTAGGGCAGCGTCTCGGTGTCCAGCCAGGGCCCGGGCACCCGGCGCAGCTGCAGTTCGGCCTGCGTCACCAGTCCCGTCAGCCCGAGGCCGCCGACCGTCGCGGCCCACCAGGCGCTCTCGCGATCCGGGCCGCACTCGATCACCTGGCCGTCGCTGCGCGCCAGCGTGAGCGCGCGCACATGGTCGCCAAAATTGCCCCAGCCGTGGTGGTTCTTGCCGTGCACGTCGTTGGCGATCGCGCCGCCCACCGTGACGAAGCGCGTGCCCGGCGTCACCGCCAGCGCCCAGCCCCGCGGAATGCACACGCGCTGGATGTCGGCCAGGCTCACGCCGGCCTCGCAGCTCAGGTGGCCGGTGGTAGGGTCGAAGCCGATCCAGCGGTCCAACCCGGCCGTGAGGTAGAGATTGCCGCCCGGGTTCAGCGCCACGTCGCCATAGCTGCGGCCCAGGCCATGCGCCAGGCCCGGCGTATGCTCCCGCATCCGCGCGGCCGCGCTGGCTCGGTCGGTCAGCGGCACGGCCACATGCTCCGCGCCCGCCAGGCGTCCCCAACCGGCCACTCTCACCACGGCCAGCCCACCGTGCCCAGCGCCAGCACGCCGGCAAACACCGCGCCGGCGGCCAGGCTGGCCCTGTCCTTGACGGCGTAGATCAGCGGATCGTCGTGCATGCGCCCGCGGTGCGCCTGCAGCCACATCCAGCTCACCCAGAACAGCAGCACCGGCACGGCGGCCCAGACCAGCTCCGGCGTGGCGTACAGCTCCAGCACCTCCTGGCTGTTCAGATACAGCGCCAGCACCAGCACCGCCGCATAGCCCGAGGCGATGCCAAAGGTCTGCACCAGCGGCGCGTCGCTGGTGAAATAGCCACGGCCATGGGCTTGCGTGCCGCCCTGTTGGATCTGCACCTCCAGTTCGGCGTAGCGCTTGACGAAAGCGAGCGACAGGAACAGGAACACCGAAAACGCCAGCAGCCAGAACGACAGGAACAGGTTCGCCGCCGCCGCGCCCGCGATGATGCGCAGCGTGTAGAGCATTGCCAGAATCAGGCAATCGATCAGCACCACGCGCTTGAGGCCCCAGGAGTAGGCGCAGGTCGCCACGAAATACAGCGCCAGCCAGAGGCTGAACTCCCGCCCCACCGTCCAGGCCAGCGCGGCGCTGGCCGCCAGCAGCAGGGGGCACAGCAAGGCTCCCTGCCACAGCGGCACCCGGCCGGCGGCAAACGGGCGCTCGCGCTTGCGCGGGTGCTGCCGGTCGCTCTCCAGATCGAGCAGATCGTTGGCGATGTAGACCGCCGACGCGCACAAGCCGTAGGCCAGGAAGGCCGGCAGCAGCGCCAGCCAGGCCGGGCCTGAAAACACCTGATGCGCCGCCAGCAGCGGCACGAAGATGAGCAGGTTCTTCAGCCACTGGTGCAGCCGCAGCACGCGCGCCCAGGCCCCGATGCCCGGCGAGTCCGGGGCAAACCGCTGCTCCACCTCGCACACGGACTCGGCCTGCGCGACCAGCGTCGGCGGCGCGTTGACCGGCACCGCGCGGCGCGCGTGGCGCCAGACGGCCAGATCGGGCGTTGCGTTGCCCGCGTAGTCAAACCCCCGCACGCCAAAGCGCTCGACGAGCCGCTGCGCCTTCCGGGCGCCCGCGAGGTTGGTTTGCCCATCGCTGGCGATCACTTCGTCAAACAGCCCCAGATGCGCGGCGACCGGCTCGGCCCAGGCGCGGTCGGACGCGGTGCACAGGATCAGGCGCCGCCCCTGAGCCTTTTGTTCGCGCAGCCAGGCCACAAACGGCTCGGTGTAGGGCAGCGCGGCGGGGTCCAAGCGTGCCAGCGGCGCCATGCGCGCCTTCATCGCCGCCTTGCCCTGCGCCAGCCACAGCGGCAACTGCAAGGCGGCCAGCGGGTGCTCGCGCGCCAGACGGAAGGCGCACTCATGCAGCATGTCGGTCTTGATGAGCGTCCCGTCCAGATCGACGATCAGTGGCACAGCGGTCACGCGGGCATCCCTGGGGCTAACAAAAAACCCCGCTATTGATCCAATAGCGGGGTTTGGGCATGAACTGGTGGCGCTTCACGGATTCGAACCGCGGACCTGTGGATTATGATTCCATCGCTCTAACCGACTGAGCTAAAGCGCCAGAGCCTCGCATTATAGCGCCCGGTCGGGTCTGTTCCCACGAGAACGCGGCGCCGTCGGCGATGCGGTTGAGCAGCGGCACCAGCCAGCTGAAGGCGAACAGCGCGACGATCAGCCCGTGCGGGCGGTACAGACCGAACTGCCAGGCGAACGCCGCCAGCGCCACCGCCGCCGCGTAGCCGATGCGCATGGCCCGCCGGCGTGGCGTGGTCAGGGGATCGGAGATCATGAAAAACGCAAACAGCAGCACCGCGCCGTTGCCGCATTGCCTGAGCCACATCGCAAAGCCCGGGTCCCAGGCATAGTCCAGCCACCACAGCCGCGCGGCCAGCAGCGCCGCCCAGCTCAGCAGGAAGGCCAGGCCGATGTCCAGCCGGCCCACGCGCCGCGTCACGATGCCGCCGAGGGCGATGAACCACAGCGCGCCCAGCACGTCCGCGCCCCACTGGCCCGGGCTCAGCCAGGCGCCGGGCAGGCAGGCCCAGGCGACGAACGCCGCCAGATTGGCCGGATTGAGCACATGGCTCCTCGACCCCGGCGGCCCGGCGCGGATCAGGAACTTGGACGACATCGCCAGGCTCGCCACCAGCGGATGCACCCACAGGTTGTCGGCGCGCACCAGGATGCAGATGCCCAGCGACGAGACGATGGGGCTGAGATAGCCGCTCCAGCGGGTGAGTCCGGGCAGGCGCGCGCGCCACAGCCAGAAGGCCTGCGTGGACAGGCTGGCCGCGAAGGTCAGCGCCACTTGCGGCGCGCCGAGCGCGAAGTCGCGCGCCAAGGCGCCCAGCGCCAGGAAGCTGCACAGAAAGGCGATCTGGAACCCGCGCGCGTCCATGGCCGCGACCGCCCCGGCCGGTCACCCGCCGCGCGTGCCGAACAGCGCGCGCCAGCCGCCGCGCTCGGGCGCCGCGGCTGTGGCGGGCGGCTGCCCCGCGCTGTAGCGCTCGGCGCCGGGCATGCGGTCGATCTCGGCCAGGCCCCAGCCGGTGAGCTGCGCGAGCCGGCGCTTTTCCTGGGCGATGCGCTCGGGCAACTGGCGTTCGTAGTACTGCGCGGCCGCGTTCAGCGCGCCCTGCTTGCTGGCCTCGCAGGCCTTCAGGCAGGCGGCCTGCAGGTCGCTCTCGTCCAGGCCCGAATAGGCCGGCATCCGGTCGTCCAGCGTCTCGCGTCCATGCATCGACATCTTGGACGCGTTGGTCCACAGGTGGTTCACGCGCGAGCTGCATTGGCTGGCGCATTCAAAGCGCGCCACCTCGGCGCCGCATTGCGCCACCGAGCCCGCGTAGGGGTTCTGGATCACGTAGCGCGTCTGCCAGTTCTGGCGGTCGCGCGTCTGCGTGAACATCAAATCCTCGGGAAAGGTCTCGGGCGTGTAGCGCACATGCAGGCGCGTGAGCACCACCGGCTGCGAGCCGCCGCCCGGCGGGATGGGCGTGACGGCCGGCGCCCGGGCGTTCGAGCCCGTGGCCGGGGCGGCCATCGCGCGGAAGGCGGCGTTCTCGTCGCCCCCGACCCAGAACACGCCGGCGTTGCGCAACTCCTGCGCCGACAAGGGGTTGGCGGCGCAGGGGTCGCACCAGGCCATGTCCCAGAAATACTCGGTGAACACGACCTTGTGCGACTCCTTCCTGGCCTCGTTGTCGAACATCGCCTTGTAGAAGTCCTGGAACCTGGGCTTGACGAAGAAAGGCAGATTCACGTTGGCCGGCAGCTTGACGGTGCGGTAGTTGCTGCTCTCCACCCGGCCTTCCTTGGACAGCAGGTAGACGATCAGATCCTGCGCCTTGCCCGGCGGCGCGTTGACCATGCCCAGGCGCATCGGCAGCATGAACTTCTCGCTCTCGTAGGCGAATTGCAGCGGCCGCAGGTTGGTGTAGCCGGTCTTGGACTGTTCCGCGAGGTTGACCCGGGCGACGAAGAACTTCATGCCCTGGTTGATGTAGGGCTTGAGCGCCGAGCTGGCGCCCTTGGGGATGCGGTAGCCGTTCTGTCGCAGCCAGGTCTCCAGCCCGTCGGACTGCGTGGCCGACAGGCTCACGATGTCGTACTCGCCCAGCGTGTATTGCAGCTCCACCGTCACGCCCAGGCGCGCGGAGGACGCCGCCGCCGGTGCCGCCTGCGGCATGGGATAGGGTTGTGGCGGCATCGGTACGCCGCCGCGATAGCGCATCGGCTCCTGCCCCCAGGTGAAGTTGATGCGGCAGGGGTTGCTGTCGTGGTATTCGGCCAGCCGGGGGCTGGAATAGGCGTCCAGCCGCTCGAAGCTGAGCTTCTCGGCGATGCGCACCTGGCCCTGTTGCAGCGTCACCGGCGTGGGCACCACCAGCGCGAAGTTCGACAGCTCGCCCTTGTAGTCGTTGAGCATCGACAGCACCGTGCGGTTGCCGTCGCGCACCACGATCACCTGGCTGGCCTCGTTGAACAGGCTCGCATCGGCCTTGCCCGCGTAAAAGCCGCAAAACGCCTGCGCGCCGCCTGCCAGCAGCGCGGCGGCCAGGCCCAGCCATCCCTTGTGCCATCTTTTCATGTGAATCTCCCCCTGCCCGGCTCTCAGGCGTTGACGAAGTTGGGCGGGCGCTTGTTGAGGAAGGCGTCCATGCCTTCTTTCTGGTCCCGCGTGGCGTACATCGAATGGAACAGGCGCCGCTCGAACATCACGCCGTCGGACAGCGTGCCCTCGAAGCTGCGGTTGACCGCTTCCTTGGCCGCCAGCACCGCCAGGCGCCCGTAGCCACAGATCGTCAGTGCGGTGGCCAGCGCGTCGTCCATCAGTTTGTCCAGCGGCACCACGCGCGCCACCAGGCCGGCGCGCTCGGCCTCCTGCGCGTCCATCAGGCGGCCGGTCAGCGTCATCTCCATCGCCTTGGACTTGCCCACCGCGCGCGGCAGGCGCTGCGTGCCGCCGGCGCCGGGGATGATGCCGATCTTGATCTCCGGCTGCCCGAAGCGCGCGTTGTCGGCCGCCAGGATGAAGTCGCACATCATCGCCAGCTCGCAGCCGCCGCCCAGCGCAAAGCCGGCCACGGCGGCGATCACGGGCTTGCGGATCGAGCGGATGGTCTCCCAGTTGCGCGTGATGAAGTCGCCGCCGTACACGTCGGCAAAGCCGTACTTGGCCATGGCGGCGATGTCGGCGCCCGCGGCAAAGGCCTTCTCGCTGCCGGTGACGACGATGCAGCCGATCGCGTCGTCGGCGTCGAACGCCTTCAGCGCAGCGCCCAGCTCGTCCATCAGCGCGTCGTTGAGCGCATTGAGCGCCTTGGGCCGATTGAGCGTGATGACGCCGATCTTGTCGGCCTCGGTTCGCACGAGGATGTTTTCGTAGGTCATGGCAGGCGCCTTTTCTGGAGAGCGTTCAGGGGTCGGAAAACCGCACTATAGAGCGCCTGGCGCGCCACGGGCCGCCTGGTGCCGGGTGATCAAATGCTATCAATCGAGTAGCTGTCCGTGGACATATCCAGGGCTCTTGAGTCGCATTTGACGCTTCAAATGTGCCTCCGGAGTCCGTGGTGGGAGCGCGAGCACGATGTTTTTGTAGAGGTTTCTACAAATATGTTGATATTTCTACAAATTTATCAACCAAGGCATGCTCAAAGGCCGTTCAAAGCCCAATTTTTGGCATTCTTTTGGCCTAATCATCAATAAACACCACCACGGGCAGCTATTGTTTTGATATCGATTGCCGACCCCGGTCAGCCGGTGCTAGAGTGCTTTTCGTCCCGTGATTCCCCTCCGCGCATGAACCTGCATCGGCTCGATCTCGTCTCGCTCGCGCTGTTTACCTACGTGTGTCGCACCGGCAGCATCAGCCAGGGCGCGGCGCTGGCGCATCTGGCGGTGGGGGCGGCCAGCAAGCGGATCACGGATCTGGAGGCCGCCGTCGGCTCGGCGCTGCTGGAGCGCCACTCGCGCGGCGCGCGGCCCACGGCGGCGGGGCAGGCGCTGCTGGGGCATGCGCAGCGCATCCTGGGCGCGGTCGATCAGCTGGAGGCCGATCTGTCGGACCACGCGCGCGGGCTGATCGGCGTGGTGCGGCTGTGGGCCAACACCTCGGCGGTCACGCAGTTCCTGCCGCGCGACATCGCCGCCTTCGTCGCGGCGCATCCGGGCATCCGCATCGAACTGGCCGAGCACGACAGCCAGGCCATCGGCATTGCCGTGCTCGATGGGCGTGCCGACCTGGGCATCCTGGCCGATCGCATGCCCACGCTGGGCCTGCAGACGCAGCCCTACCGGCGCGACCGGCTGACCCTGGTGGCGCCGCCCGGCCATGTGCTGGCCGCGCGCAAGCGGGTGGCCTTTGCCGAGGCGGCGGAGTTCGAGTTCGTCAGCCTGCCCGGCGGCACCTCGCTCGCGCAGCGCCTGTCGGCCGTCACGCAACCGCTGGGCAAATCGCTGCGCATCCGCATCCAGGTGCGCAGCTTCGACGCCATGTGCCAGATGGTCGCCGCCGGCCTGGGCCTGGCGGTGCTGCCCGAGGCGGCCGCCCGGCCGCTGGTGCGCTCGATGGGGCTGCGCCAGATTGCGCTGACCGACCCCTGGGTCGAGCGCGAACTGCTCTGGTGCGCGCGCGACTTCCAGGCCCTGCCCAAGCCGGTGCGCAGCTTCGTGGACTTCCTGCGCGCGTGAAGGCCGGCCTCGCCCGAGCTTTCGCGGCGCGGGAAAGCTCGCTTGCCCACGCGGGGCGTTGTGCGCCGCTCGCCACACTTTTAGACTGCGGCGCCATCACAGCCCGTCAATTCCAGCTCCATGCACCTGCACCGCCGAAACCTCCTGCTGAGCGTCGCCGCCCTGGCGCTGCCCGCCTTCGCGCAAGACAAATCCCCCGCCAAACCCGTCACCATCGTCGTGCCGCAGGCGGCCGGTGGCGCCAACGATGCGATTGCCCGCGTCATCGCGCAGCGCCTGACCGAGCAGACGGGGCAGTCTTTCATCGTGGACAACCGGCCCGGCGCGGGCGGCAACCTGGGCACCGCCGCCGTGGCCAAGGCCCGGCCCGACGGCTACACGCTGCTGCTCACGGCCGACAGCGCCTACGTGATCAACCCCTCGCTGTACAAAAACACCGGGTTCGACCCGCTCAAGGACTTCGAGCCCATCGGCCCGGTTGCCACCGCGGGCTACGTGGTCGTGGCCAACAACCAGTTTCCGGCTCGCAACGTGGCCGAGCTGATCGCCGCCGCCAAGGCGCAGCCGGGCAAGATCGCCATCGGCTCGGCCGGCAATGGCACGCTCAACCACCTGTTTGGCGAGATGCTGGGCAAGGCCGCGGGCATCGAGCTGATGCACGTTCCGTACAAGGGCGCGGCGGCGGCGGTGACCGATCTGGCCAGCGGCCAGGTGCAGGTCTCGGTGCAAAGCCTGCCCTCGTCCATCGCCTTCATCAAGGACGGGCGCATCCGGCCCCTGGCCGTGGTGAACGAAAAGCGCGTGGCCGCGCTGCCCGACGTTCCCACCGTGGGCGAGACGGTCAAGGGCCTGGGCTACCCCCCCTGGTACGGCCTGTTTGCCCCGGCTGGCACGCCCCGCACGGTGGTTGAGCGCCTGCACGCCGAGATCGACAAGGCCGTCGACTCGCCCGATGCCCGCGCGCGCCTGGCCAACGTCGGCTGCGAGCCGGCCAAAAGCAGCAGCGCCGACTTCAGCGCCATGATCCGCCGCGAACTGCCGCGCTGGGCCAGGGTGGTCAAGGACTCCGGCGCCACGGTGGATTGATGCCATGACGAATGCCACAACCCCGAACCCCGGCGCGCTGGCCGGATTGCGCGTGGTCGAGATGGGCCAGCTCATCGCCGGACCCTTCGCGGCCAAGACCTTGGGCGACTTTGGCGCCGACGTGATCAAGATCGAGCCACCCGGCGCGGGCGACCCGCTGCGCAACTGGCGCCTCATCCAGGATGGCACCTCGGTGTGGTGGCAGGTGCAGTCGCGCAACAAGCGCTCGGTGGCGCTGGACCTGCGTTCGGCGCAAGGCCAGGACATCGCGCGCCGGTTGATCGCCAGCGCCGACGTGCTGGTCGAGAACTTCCGCCCCGGCACGCTGGAAGCCTGGGGCATGGACTACGAGACGCTCGCCCGCGACAACCCCGGCCTGATCATGCTGCGCATCTCCGGCTATGGCCAGACCGGACCTTACCGCGACCTGCCGGGCTTTGGCGTGATCGGCGAGGCCATGGGCGGCCTGCGCCATCTCACCGGCGAGCCCGACCGCGTGCCGGTGCGCTGCGGCGTCTCGATCGGCGACACGCTGGCCTCGCTGCACGGCGTGATCGGCGTGCTCACGGCGCTCTACCACCGCAAGGTCAACGGCGGCCGAGGCCAGGTGATCGACGTGGCGCTGCACGAGGCGGTGTTCAACGTGCTGGAAAGCCTGCTTCCCGAATCCAGCGCCTTTGGCGCGGTGCGCGAGCCGGCCGGCTCGGCCTTGCCCGGCATCGCGCCGTCCAACGCCTACCGCTGCGCCGACGGCGTGGTGCTGATCGCCGGCAACGGCGACAGCATCTTCAAGCGGCTGATGGACACCATCGGCCGCACCGATCTGGGCACCGACCCGGCGCTGGCCGACAACGCCGGCCGCGTGGCCCGCGTGGCCGAAATCGACGCCGCCATCGGCCAATGGTCGGCCACGCGCACCGTGGCCGAGGTGATGGAGCGGCTGGGCCAGGCCAAGGTGCCGGCCGGGCGCGTCTACACCGCGCGGGACATCGCCGAAGACCCCCACTACCGGGCGCGCGACATGCTGCTCACGCAGACCACGCGCGACGGACGCACCATCGAGGTGCCCGGCATCGTGCCCAAGCTCATGGGCACGCCCGGCAGCGTGCGCAGCAGCGCGCCGCGCCTGGGCGAGGACACCGACGCCGTGCTCGCCGAACTCGGCCTGGGCGCCGAGGCCATCGGGCAGCTGCGCCGGCAGGGGGTAGTCCAGTGAGCGCGCCGGGCCGCTCCCAAGCGCGAATCCCGCAGCACGACGTGCGGAGGGTAGTCCAGTGAGCGCCGCGACCACCGACATGTGGAGCGGCCAGGGTCGGCGCGTGTACCTGCAGGAGGTCGGCACGCGCGACGGCCTGCAAAGCGAGGCCGTCTTCGTGCCCACCGAGGACAAGATCGCGCTGGTTGACGCGCTGTCCGAGGCGGGCCTGGCGAAGATCGAGGTCAGCTCCTTCGTCTCGCCCAAGGCGATCCCCGCCCTGCGCGATGCCGAGCAGGTGCTGCGCGAGATCGCGCGCAAGCCCGGCGTGCTCTACACCGCGCTGGTTCCCAACGTGCGCGGCGCCGAGCGCGCCATCGACGCGCGGGTGGACGAGATGAACCTGGTCATGTCGGCCAGCGAGACGCACAACCAGAGCAACCTGCGCATGTCGCGCGAGCAGTCCTACGCCGGTCTGTACGCGGTGGCCGGCGCGGCGCGCGCGGCGGGCCTGCCGGTCAACGTCTCGCTCTCGTGCAGCTTTGGCTGCCCGATGGAGGGCGACGTGCCCGATGACGTGGTGCTGGGCTGGTGCGCGCGCCACATCGAGGAGCTGGGCACGCGCGGCATCACGCTGTGCGACACCACGGGCATGGCCTACCCCACGCAGGTGCGCGCGCTGGTGAGCGCGTTTCGCGCGCGCTGGCCCGCCACCGAGCTGACGCTGCACTTTCACAACACGCGCGGCATGGGCCTGGCCAACGTGCTGGCGGCGCTGTCAGCCGGGGCCGACCGCTTCGACGCCTCCTTCGGCGGCATTGGCGGCTGCCCCTACGCGCCCGGCGCGACGGGCAACGTCTGCACCGAGGAGATCGCCCATGCGCTGGAGTTGATGGGCTATGACACCGGCATCGACCTGCCTGCCCTCGTCTCCGCCGCCCAGCGCCTGCCCGCCCTCATCGGCCACGACGTGCCCAGCCAGATTCTCAAGGCCGGGCGGCGGCTGGATCTGCATCCGGTGCCCCAAGGCTGAGCGGCCGAGGGTTTTTTCCCCATGCCCGCCTGGCAGCCGCGACACCCGGATCGTCATGGCACGTGTTGGCCATGGCCGGGGCCGGCCGGCTCCCATGAACGGGCCTGGGGTTCCCGCGTCCGGGCCAGCCAGTCACGAGGGGCCATCCCGACCCTGGCGGCGAAGGCGCGCGAGAGCGCCGAGGGATTGGCGTACCCGAGTTCTTGCGCCAACACCTTGATGGGCCGTCCGTCGCGCAGCCGGCTTTGCGCCAGCGCGATGCGCCACCCCGTCAAATAGTCGGCCGGGGTCTGGCCCAGCAACTCCCGGAAGGTGTTGGCGAACGCTGTGCGGGACATGCCCGCGCGTTCGGCCATGCGCTGCAGCGTCCAGGACTCGCCCGGCCCGTCGTGCAGGGCCGTCAGCGCCCGGGCCAGGCGGGGATCCGACATGCCCTTGACCAGGCCGGGGCACATGCCCGACTCCTGCGGGTGGTCCAGCAGCCAGCGCAGCAGTTGAATCACCACCACCTCGAAGAGCCGATCGGCCAGCAGCCGCTGGCCGCAACGCACCTGGTCGGTCTCGGAGAACAGCAGCTGGAGTGTCAAGTCCAAGCCTGGCACCCGCGCCAGCGGTAGCACCACCAGGGGCGGCAGCGAACGGGCCAGGGGATTGCCCGCGCCCCCGTCGAAGCTCAGACGCGCGCAGGTGAAGTCAGAACCCTCCGCCGGGGGGTTGTGGAATCGGTGGGTGAACGGGCCGGGGTAGAACAGCAGGGTCGGCTCCTCCAGCCGCACGGACCCGGGCAGGCCCCGCGCGCCCGGGTGGCTCACCTCCAGCTGACCACGGCGCAGCACATGCAGGTAGCCGTAGCCCTCGCGGGCGTCGAAGTGCGTGAGCCCGCACAGGGCGCCGGAATGGTGCAACTGGGCATGCACCCGAAAGTGTTCGAGGATGCCTGAGAGACGGTCGATCGGTGCGGCGGCGCGCATCTGTATGAATAGATGTGTTATGTGAACGAATTGTGCCCAATCATACATTTTGCGTGCGCATACTGCGGCACACACATCCCCAAAACCACCAAGGAGT
>DAIOSZ010000046.1:6746-20167 GCA_036752305.1 Burkholderiaceae bacterium | reverse complement strand
GTGCAGGCAAATCTGGCCGGTGATGAGGCGAATGAGGTGACCGGGCATGCTCAAGGGGTAGGCGCGGGGGCGGCCTCCGCGAGCCACGCCGCATCATAGACTCGGCCCTGTCTTCACGAGGGTATGAGCCATGAGTCCCGAGCGCGTCTTTTTTGCTTTCGTCATCGTCCTGGCGCTGACGCTGAACGTCGGTTACGTGGTGGGCGACATCGCCAACCCGGCGCACCACAACGTCTACGAGCTGTTCGCGGCCATTGTGGTCAACCTGATCGCCACGGTGATGAAGTTCGGCGACCGGTCGCCCGTAGGCTCCACGATGCTGGCCACGAGCCTGGTGGCCGACATCCAACTGGTGGCTGCCGCCGCGGTCCTGGGCTACTACAGCAGCGCGGACCTGACCCCGGCGCACGGCATGGTCACCGTGGTGTCGCTGGCGGCGGGGGCGCTGGTGGCCAACGTGCTGTCGGTGCTGCTGCTGGTGATCGAAACCGCGAGCCTGCGCCGATGAGGCCACCAAGACAGGCGCACCGCCACGGCCTGTTCATTCTGCTGCGGCGGCTTCGCCAGCCGCTGATCGTGCTCATCCTCGTCTATGCGACGGCAGTGCTCGGTTTCACGATGGTCGAGGGCGTCGATCCCTCCGGCGCGCCCTGGCGCATGGGCTTTCTCCATGCGTTCTACTTCGTCAGCTTTCTGGGCACGACCATCGGGCTGGGCGAGATCCCCTACCCGTTTTCGGACGCGCAGCGGCTGTGGGCCACCGCTTCGATCTATGGCACGGTGGTGGCGTGGCTCTATGCCATTGGCGCGCTGTTCTCGGTGCTGCAAGACCCCATGTTCCGGCGCATCGTCCGCGAAGGCAGCTTCGAGCGGCAGGTGCGGCGCCTGGACGCGCCCTTCTACCTCTTGTGCGGCTACGACGACGCGGGCCACCGCGTGGCCCGCGAACTGACCGAAAACGGCTCGCCGGTGGTGGTCATCGACATCGACGCGGCGCGCGTCGAGCTGGTGGACGTGGAGGATCTGCAGGCGCCGGCACCCGCGCTCGAAGGCGACGCCAGCGATCCGCGCACGCTGGTCCTCGCCGGGCTGCGCCACCCCTTGTGCGCGGGCCTCCTGGCGCTGACCGGGAGCGACACCATCAACACCAAGATCGCGCTGACGGCCCGCATGCTCAACCCCGAACTGGAGGTGCTGTCCGCCGCGCACGACCACCTCTGGCATCCGCGCCTGGCCGCCGCCGGCGCCACGCACATCATCAACCCGTCGGACACCTTTGCCGAGCGCGTGGCGATGTCGATTCGAACCCCCAGCCTGCACGTCATCTACGAGGCGCTGACCACGCAACTGGGCACCGCGATGGACGAGCCGCCGGCCTTGCCCGAGGGACCATGGCTGCTGTGCGGCAGCGGGCAGTTCGTCCGCTCGCTGCAACGCCAGCTTCGCGAGATGAAAATCCGCTTCGCCACGATCGCCCCCGACCTTGACGCGGACGCCGACCACGGCTTTCGGGGCGACCCCACCGATCCCGGCGCGCTGCGCCGCGCCGGGGCGGAAGATGTGGCCGTGGTGGTCGCGGGCACCGATGTCGATATCGACAACCTGAGCATCACGCTGGCGGCGCACGGCGTCAACAAGCGGGCCACGATCATGGCGCGGCAAACCCAGCGGCGCAATTCGCTGGTGTTTCGCGAATCGCCGGCCAAGCTGGTGACGCTGAGCGGCTACGTGGTGGCCGCAGAGGTGTTGCGGCGCATCCGCTCGCCCCTGCTCAGCGACTTTCTGCGCCGCGCGCGCGACGAATCCGAGGACTGGGCGCACGCACTGCTCCAGCGCCTGCGCGCCGTGGTGGGTGCCGAGGTGCTCGAATCGTGGTCGATCCGCTGCGACGGGGCCCAGGCGCCCCATCTGCGCGCCGCGCTCGGCGCGGGCCGGCCATTGGCGCTGGGTGTCCTGCTGACCGACCCCCAGCCCGCCGCCGGCGCCATCGCCGCCGTGCCGCTGCTGGTGCAGCGGGGCCGCCAGTTGACGCTGCTGCCGTCGGCCGACTGGCCGCTGCAGGTCAACGACACCATCTTGCTGTGCGGCTCCGAACGCGCCCGCGCGATGACCCGCTACCTCGCGCGCTCACCGGTGGTCGGGGCATCCTCCTCCTGACCGAAGCGGGTGTTGGGCAGCATGTCGACGTCCAGTTCCACGCCCCGCGCCATGAACAGCGAAGGCAGGATGGTGGCGCAGGCGGCGTAGACCAGCAGCGCCGCATAGAACTGGTCCGAAATGCCGAAGCGTTCGCGCGCGATGCCCGCCAGCACCAGCGTGAAAATGAGCGTGGGCGACAGCGCCACCGCCACGCGCAGGCTGCCCATGGCGGTTTCGCCGGCAATCAGTCGGCGCTGCAGCCACTGCAGGCCAATGCGAAACGGAATCACGATGGCCGTCAACCCCAGCCCCAACCACAGCGCCTGCGGCGTGAGCGCATCGTGCGGCACGCCCATGCCTTTGTAGAAAAAATAGAACGGCACGAAGAACGAGGCGAACATCCGCACCGCGTGCAGGTTGTCCCCCGAGGCCAGCGTGGGCAGCCGCCGGTGCAGCAGCCTGGCCACGAAGCCGGCCAGGAACGCGCCCACCAGGTAGTACACGCCGATCAGGTAGCTCAGGTAGGCCGAGATCACGCCCACCATCACCAGCAGCGAGAACTCCGAGCCGCGCGCATACGGCACCACGTAGCGGCCCAGCGCCAGCAGCAGCAGCGGCAGCCCGATGGCCATGGCCGCCAGCGCGGCGCTGGAGCCCAGGAAGGTTTCGACGGACGACGATTGCAGCACCACGAACAGCAGCACCAGCGCCAGCAGTTCACCGCTGATGGCCTTCATGCGCACCCAGAAGCGTTCGTCCTCGGTGAGCTTGAGGGCTGGCAAGGTGTCCAGGATGAAGCCCGCCGAGGGCGTGAACAAGGCCAGGCTCAGCAGCGTGGCCACGCGCCAGGTAAACCCGAAGTAACCCATCAGCGCATAGGCCGCGCCGCCAATGACCAGCAGGCGGATCACGACGTGGCGCACCAGCGGCCAGCGTCCGCGCTGGAAGTCGCGCAGATCCACCTCCAGGCCGGCAAACAGGAACAGCGATGAGATGCCCAGGGTGGCAAGCAGGCCGAGCGTGGCGTCCTGCCCGCTCTCGGCGAGCATCAGCGAGGCCGTCATGCCCAGCGTGAAGCTCGTCAGCGGCGCCGGCAACCGCCAGCGCTGCAGCAGGCGCGGAACGACCATCAGCGCAAAAATCAGTCCCAGCAGCGCGACCTCGTGGGAAAACGGTGAAGTCAAAAAAAGGCGGCCTTTCCAGGGTTGCTCAGACTCGTGCGGGCAAACGGTTCACCGGCGAGCGCGGATCGCGCCCGGCAAAAAAGTCGATCAGGTTGTCGGACGCCAGGTTGGCCATGGCCAGGCGCGTGGGCCGCGAGGCGCTGCCGATGTGCGGCGTGAGCACCACGTTGGGCACCGACAGCAAGGCGGGATTGATCCGGGGCTCGCCTTCAAACACGTCCAGCCCGGCCGCCGCCAGGCGCCGCTCGCGCAAGGCCTGCACCAGCGCGTTCTCGTCGATCAGCCCGCCGCGGCCGATGTTGACGATGGTGGCCGTGGGCTTCATGCGCGCCAGTTCGGCGGCGCCGATCACATGGTGGTTTTCCGGGGTGTAGGGCAGCACCAGCACCAGGTGATCGGCCTCGGCCAGCAGTTCGTCCTTGCCCACGTAGCGGGCCTGGCATTGCGCCTCGACATCCGGCGCCAGGCGCGAACGGTTGTGATAGATCACGCGCATGCCAAAGCCATGCGCGCCGCGCCGCGCCACGCCCTGGCCAATGCGGCCCATGCCCAGGATGCCCAGCGTGCTGCCGTGCACGTCGGAGCCCATGAACATGTCGTAGCTCCACTTCGTCCACTTCCCCGCGCGCAGGAAATGTTCCGACTCCGCCAGGCGGCGTGCCGCCGCCATCACCAGCGCAAAGCCCAGGTCGGCCGTGGTCTCGGTGAGCACGTCGGGCGCGTTGGTGCCCTGCACGCCATGCGCCGTCATCGCGGCCACGTCGAAATTGTTGTAGCCCACGGCCATGTTGGCGCAGATCTTCAGGTCGGGGCAGGCGTCGAGCAGCGCGTCGTCGATGCGCTCGCTGCCGGTCGACAAAAGCCCCTGGCGGCCCTGCAGCGCGGCGACCAGTTGCTCGCGCGTGGGCACCTCGTCGGCCTGATTGGACGACACCTCGAAATGCTGCTGCAGGCGCTCAATCACTTCGGGAAAGATGGCGCGGGCCACGTGGATGCGGGGTTTGCTCATGTGGAGAGTTGCACGGAAAAACAAGAAACGGGGGGTTCGGCCGCGCCGACGCGCTCGCGCAGCGGCTCCGGCTTCCAGCCCAGGAACATGACCATGACGGCAAAGCCGACCACGTAGGCCACCGCGATGTGCCAGCCGCCCTTGAGCCACGCCGAGACGGAGCGCGCCTCGGGGTAGAGCGAGGCCACCGCCACGCCCGCCGACGAGCCGAACCAGATCATGCTGCCACCAAAGCCTACCGCATAGGCCAGAAAGCCCCAGTCGTAGCCACCCTGGCGCAGCGCGAGAGCCGTCAGCGGAATGTTGTCGAACACCGAGGACAGGAAGCCCAGCCCCAGCGTGGCCGGCCAGGAAGCCGCGGGCAGCGCCTGCACCGGCATCATGGCCGCGCACAGCACCAGCGAGAGCAGGAACACGCTGCCGCGCAAGGCCGGGGGCAACACCTCCCAATGCACGCGCCGCCAGGGCGCGGTGACCAGTATCGCCACCCAGACCGCGATGCCGATCACCGGCCAGTGATCCAGCACGGCTGGATGGTGGAGGTTGAAGTACACGTTGGCGCTCATGGCCGACAGCAGGATGGTGGCCACGATGCCCAGCCGCGCCCAGTGCACATGCGCGCCCACCGGGTTGTCGCGCATGATCGGCTGAAAGGCGTGCTGCTGGCGCGCCGCGATCACGCCAAACAGCAGCAGCGCCAGCGCCGAGCCCAGGTAGGCCTCGAACACCTGGCCCGGCGCGGCGCCTGCGATCCACATCATCGTCGTCGTCGTGTCGCCCACCACCGAGCCCGCGCCGCCGCCGTTGCTGGCCGCGACGATGGCCGCCAGAAAGCCGATGTGCACGCGCTTGGCGAACAGCACGCCGGCCATCGTGGCGCCGATCATCGCGGCGGCGATGTTGTCCAGGAACGCCGACATGACGAACACGATCACCAGCAGGAAGAAGCCGCCCCTCCAGTCGTCGGGCAGATAGCGCGGCAGCAGCAAGGGCAGTTCGCTGCGCTCGAAATGATCGGCCAGGATGGCAAAGCCCAGCAGCAGGCCCAGCAGATTGGCCAGCGTCACCCATTCGTGCGCCAGCAGCCGCGCCAGCCCGTCCACTCCCGGCACGCCGCCAAAGCTGGAAAACACGATCTTGTACGCGGCAATCGTCACCAGCCCGAGCAGCGCCACCCGCAGCGAATGCCCGTGGATCACGGCCACGCCCAGCAGCGTCAGGCCGAACAGGACGAACTCGAACGGCAGATTCATGGTGTGGGTGCCGTCGCCGCCGGCGCGCCGATCTGGAACACCTGGCGCAGATAGGCCAGGTAGTTCTCGTCGTCGCACATGCCCTTGCCGGGCGTATCGGACAGCTTGGCCACCGGCTGGCCGTTGCAGCGCGTCATCTTGATCACGATCTGCAGCGGCTCGTAGCCCAGGTCGTTGGTCAGGTTGGTGCCAATGCCGAAGGCCAGCAGGCAGCGCCCGTGGAACTGCTGGAACAGCTCGATGGTGCGCGGCACGGTCAGGCCGTCGCTGAAGATCAGCGTCTTGGTGCGCGGGTCGCAGCGGCTTTGCTGGTAATGCGCGATCATGCGCTCGCCCCAATTGAATGGGTCGCCACTGTCGTGGCGCGCGCCGTCGAAGAGCTTGCAGAAATACATGTCGAAATCGCGCAGGAACGCCGTCATGCCGTACACGTCCGACAGCGCGATGCCCAGGTCGCCGCGATACTCCATCGCCCAGCATTCGAAGCCGAAGACCTGGCTGTCGCGCAGGCGCGGGCCCAGCGCCTGGCAGGCCTGCAGGTATTCGTGCGCCATCGTGCCCAGCGGCGTGAGGCCGAGCTTCATGGCGTAGAGCACGTTGCTGGTGCCCGCCAGCTGGGGCTGAACGGAGCCGGCCGGGTTCAGCCGCGTCATCAGCACGCGCAGCACCTCCTCGTGCCAGGCACCGGAAAAGCGCCGCCGCGTGCCGTAATCGGCGATCTTGAGCTCATCCAGCCCGCTGCCCTGCAACTGCCCGATCTTCGCCAGCAGCCGGCGCCGTCCCTCCTCCA
Organism: Burkholderiaceae bacterium; assembly: GCA_036752305.1. GTDB lineage: Bacteria > Pseudomonadota > Gammaproteobacteria > Burkholderiales > Burkholderiaceae_C > DAIOSZ01. The sequence continues at coordinate 13,792 of DAIOSZ010000046.1, read as the reverse complement.
GATCGGGCTGCGGCTGGGTGTTGCGAAAGTAGACCTCGTTGACGATGGCCAGCACCGGGATTTCAAACAGGATGGTGTGCAGCCACGGGCCCTGGATCTGGATGTCGATCTCGCCACTGGGCCGCGGCGTGATCGTGATGTACTTCTCGTTGAGCCTGAACAGGCCGAGAAAATCGACGAAATCGCTCTTGATGAAGCGCATGCCGCGCAGGTAGGCCAGCTCGGGCTCCAGAAAGCGCAGCGTGCACAGGTGCGCGATCTCCTCGCGGATCTCGGCCACGTAGCGCGCCAGGTTGATGCCCGGGTTGCGGCAGCGGAAGCGGTACTCCACCTGCGCGCCCGGGAAGCGGTGCAGCACCACCTGCATCATGGTGAACTTGTACAGGTCGGTGTCGAGAAGGCTTTGAATGATCATCGGCGAAGGTCTCCGATTCAACGCAACGGTGATGGCTGTCCCTGCTGGATCGACCGGTCTGGCGCAAGACGGCTTGTCGGCGCCGCCCGCATTCAGCCGACCCAGGTGGTGAACGATTCGGCGCTCTCGCGCGCCGTGTGGTACTGGTTGACCTTGGCGCTCTCGTCGGCATGGCCCAGCGACATGCCGCAGACCATCATCTCGTCGGGCCCGGCGCCGATGATCGGATAGATGATGCTGGAGTACGCGTTCCACGCCGCCTGCGGGCAGGTGTGCAGGCCATGCGCGCGCGCGGCGACCATCACGGTTTGGAGGAACATGCCGTAATCGAGCAGGCTGCCGCGCCCGAGCACGCGATCGATCGTGAAAAACAGGCCGACCGGCGCATCAAAGAAGCGGAAATTGCGCTGGTGCTGCAGGTGCATCGCATCTTTGTCGCCCTTGCCGATGCCCAGCAGGCCATACAGGCTCCAGCCGTTCTCGCGGCGCCGGTCGATGTAGGGGCTGACCCACTTCTCGGGGTAGTAGTCGTAGCTGTCGGCGTAGCGCGCGGCCAGGCTGGGGTCGGCGCGCTGCGCGTCGTGCGCGGCGCAGACCTCGCGTTCGATGCGCTCGCGCGCCGCTCCCTGCGCCACATACACCCGCCAAGGCTGCGTGTTGGTGCCACTGGGCGCGCGCGCGGCCAGGCGCAGGATGTCCTCGATCACCTCGCGGTCCACCGGCTTGTCGCGCAGAAACGCCCGCGCCGAAAACCGGCTCTCGAAGGCGGCGCTCACGCTCGCCGGGTCGGCGATGCGCGTGCGCACCTTGTCGCTGGTGGATGACTGGGGAACGGCGGTGGCGGCGGCTTGGCTCAAGGTTGAATTCCTGTGGGGACAACGGTGACGGAGCCATTCTGCCAGCGGCGGCAAGGGTACAATCGACTGCCCTGCTGCCCGGGGGTTCAAAATTGGGCAATCCATGGGGCGAAACCAGCGTGTTTTCGCCCTTTGTCTTTCTTTGGGGGGTGCCCTCGCCAGGGCTGTCTCGTCTCTCACTGTCGTGGGGAGTCTTTGGGTCAGGATATCCATGTCTGATTTGAGTCTTCATCTGCCGCAGGCCACAAGCCAACTTCCAGTCTCCAGCTACTTCGATCAGGCGCTTTTCGAGCGCGAGCGGCAGACCATCTTCCAGCAAGGGCCCCGCTACGTGGGGCATCGACTGGCCGTGCCGAACCCCGGCGACTACCTCGCCCTCGCGCAAGAAGGCGAAGGCCGCGCACTGGTGCACACCCCCAGCGGCGTGCGGCTGATCTCCAACGTCTGCCGCCACCGCCAGGCGGTCATGCTTAAGGGCCGCGGCAACCTGGGCGCGCGCCAGGGCTCGGGCGGCAACATCGTCTGCCCGTTGCACCGCTGGACCTACGCGCCCGAGGGCAAGCTGCTGGGCGCGCCGCACTTTGCGCAAGACCCCTGCCTGAACCTGGACAACTTCGGCCTGCGCGAATGGAACGGCCTGCTGTTCGAGGACAACGGCCGCGACATCGCCACCGACCTGGCGGGCATGGGCCCGCGCGCCCTGCTCGATTTCTCGGGCTTCGTGCTCGACCACGTGGAACTGCACACCTACCACTACAACTGGAAGACCTTCATCGAGGTCTATCTGGAGGACTACCATGTCGGCGCCTTCCACCCGGGGCTGGGCCACTTCGTCACCTGCGACGACCTGGCCTGGGAATTCAAGCCCGAGTATTCGGTGCAGACCGTCGGCGTCTCGCAGCGTTTTGGCAAGCCGGGTTCGCCGGCCTACCGGCGCTGGCACGACGCGCTGCTGGCCTACCGAGGCGGCAAACTGCCCGAACACGGCGCCGTGTGGCTGACCTACTACCCGCACATCATGGTCGAGTGGTACCCGCATGTGCTCACCGTCTCCACGCTGCACCCCATCAGCGTGGACCGCACGCTCAACATGGTGGAGTTCTACTCCCCCGAGGAAATCCACGCCTTCGAGCGCGAATTCGTCGAGGCGCAGCGCGCCGCCTACATGGAAACCTGCATCGAGGACGACGAGATCGGCGAACGCATGGACGCCGGCCGCAAGGCGCTCCTGGCCCGTGGGCGCAATGAGGTCGGCCCGTACCAGAGCCCCATGGAAGACGGCATGCAGCATTTCCACGAGTGGTACCGGGCGCGGATGGGGTTGCGGGCGTAGGATTTTCTACTTCCGCAGCAACTCGTAACCCACCCATGACAGGTGAAACGCGAAGTACAACAGCGCGGGCAGTGAGAGAAGCAGCTTCAGACGCCGTCGCCCTCGAAATGCCAGAGCAATGCAGGCCAGCAAGATCCCTGTTGCAGCCCCCCCGAATCCGGTGAGCGCGCCTCCCAGAAAAGCCCAGTCACTCTCGCTGAAGCCGAAGAGTGTCGGGGGCGGCGGCCTCACTTTAGGTAGAACGAGGCTGTACTGGCAGCCGATGATCAGTGCCCCGAAGGCAAGATCGCCCGCCGCGAACGACAGCCAGGCAAACTCCATCGAAATCGGGTAGGTCTGCGGCACCGTCGCCCCCACGGGGCGCCCCCTCCAACCCAGGAGACTCAGATAACCCAACAGGAAAACCGTCAAGCCGACGCCCAATTCGCGCGCCGTGGACAGGCCGGGTAACAAGAAGGCAAATAGTTCGCCAACCGGAAAGGCGGCCGGCAAAACGACAATGATCGGCAAACTGGCGGCCCAAATGTTGCCCGGCAGCAGGCGGCCCGCGACCCAAGGCCAGGCTGCCCAGAGCGCCAACAATGCCAATTGCCATGGGTTCAGACGGCAGTTTGAGAACGCCGACGCCACGCGCTCTCGAATGTTGGGGTTGCTGGCCTTCACGTCCATTGGTCAATGAGAAGACACAACGCGAATTTCTTAGACGAACAGCCCGGTATCGACAGCGGCACGATCAAAGACTTTCCTTATCTTGGTGTACTCATGGCCTGACCGGATCGTCTGCCTTGACCCGGATGTCGTGTGAAACGCCAATAGCACCTTTGCTCCGCGCATCCCAAACGCAGCAACCCCCACGGAACAACGGCGAGTGGTATCCGTGGTGCTTGCTTCCGCGCATTCACCCACAAATGCCAAAACTCATAGTAGACCGTGATTGTCTTGCGAGCGCTCCCTACCAAAACATTCCGTAGAAACAGCCTTCTTAGTCGCCGCAGCCATTGCAATTGGCATATTTTTGTAGATGTTGCGACATTTTGTAGATTATTCTACAAATTCTGATTTCTGGAACGAATTCAAGGTGATTTCAGAGGGAATCTTATCGATATAAAGGGCCTGAATATCAGTAAAAACAACCACGGGCAGCTATCATTTTTAAAATCACCGCCAGACGCTGCCCTTCCCGCCGAAGCATCCCTGCGCGCACGCGCAGTTCGCAGCAGGCCTACATGAACCGATCCAGCAGCCTGCGGCTGTGCGCGTCCATCTCCAGCGGGTCGCGGATCAGGTATTGCACGCCGTGGGTGTCGGAGACGATGAGCACGGTGGCGGTGAGGCGGCGGATGTCTTCCTCGCCCTTGAGGACCAGGCGGGTGGCGCCGCGGTCGGTGTCGATGTCCCAGGTGCTGGGCGTGGCAAAGGTGCTGACGCTTTTCAGGCGCAGGATGGTGGGCATGAACTCGCGCTGCGCCAGCGCGGTGTCCACGTTCTGGCGCAGCGCGGGGGGCAGCGCGTCGAGCCGCTCGATCCACTGCAGCTCGTGCGCGTCGCCGTCCACGATGGCCACGCCCTGGTCGGGTGCGCCGATGGGAAAGGCTCGCACCACGTTCACGCCCGCGTGTTCGGCGCCGCTGGCGTTGCGGTAGATCCAGCGGCCGTCGTCGCCCTGTTCCAGCGAGAAATCGGCCTGTGTCTCAGGTGGCGATGCGCTCATGCGGCGTTCCTTGCTCGGGCGGTTCATCGGGGAGGATCTTGCTGGCTTCCGTTGGTGCGGGCGCAGGCGCGGGCAGGTTGCCGCCGCCTTCGGCCAGCCGCGCCTGCGCCTCGTACAGGCGCTTGTACGCGCCGCCCCGGGCCATCAGCTCGTCGTGGCCGCCCTCTTCCACCTTCACGCCTTTTTCCATGACGACCAGCGAGTCGGCCTTGTTGAGCGTGGACAGGCGGTGGGCGATGGCAATCGTCGTGCGTCCGCGCACCAGGGTGGCCAGCGCCTTCTGGATTTCTTTCTCGGTCTCGGTGTCCACCGAGGCGGTGGCTTCGTCGAGGATGAGGATGGCCGGGTCGATGAGCAGTGCGCGCGCGATGCTGATGCGCTGGCGTTCGCCGCCCGACAGGCCCTGGCCGCGCTCGCCCACCAGCGAGTCGTAGCCCTGCGGCAGGCGCAGGATGAATTCATGCGCGTGCGCGGCGCGCGCGGCGGCGACGATTTCCTCGCGCGTGGCCCGCGGCTTGCCGTAGGCGATGTTCTCGGCGATGGTGCCGAAGAACAGGAAAGGCTCCTGCAGCACCAGGCCGATGTGGCGGCGGAAGTCCGCCACGCGCACCTCGCGGATGTCCACGCCGTCCACCGTGATCGACCCTTCCGTGACGTCGTAGAAGCGGCAGATCAGGTTGACCAGCGTGCTCTTGCCCGATCCGCTGTGGCCGACCAGGCCGACCATTTGCCCGGGCTCGATGGTCAGGTTCAGGCCACGGATGACGCCGCGGTTGCCGTAGCGAAAGCCCACGTCCTTGAGCACGATGCGGCCCTTGACCGGGCCGAGCGGCTTGGGCTGCGCGGGCTCGGGCACGGTGGAGACATGGTCGAGGATGTCGAAGATGCGCTTGGCGCCGGCGGCGGCTTTCTGCGTGACCGAGACGATGCGGCTCATGGAGTCGAGCCGCGTGTAGAAGCGCCCGATGTAGGCCAGAAAGGCGGTCAGCACGCCCACCGTGATGCTGTAGCGCGAGACCAGCCAGATGCCAAAGGCCCAGACGATGAGCAGGCCGATCTCGGTGAGCAGCGTGACCGTGGGTGTGAACAGAGACCACACGCGGTTGAGCCGGTCGTTGACCATCAGGTTGTGGGTGTTGGCGTCCTTGAAGCGCTGCGATTCGCGCTCTTCCTGCGCAAACGCCTTGACGACGCGGATGCCGGGAATGGTGTCGGCCAGCACGTTGGTCACCTCGGCCCAGACGCGGTCGATCTTCTCGAAGCCGGTGCGCAGCTTGTCGCGCACCACGTGGATCAGCCAGGCGATGAAGGGCAGCGGCACCAGCGTGACGATGGCCAGCGTGGGGTTGATCGACAGCAGGATCGCCGCCGTCATCACGATCATCAGCACGTCGGTGGCGAAGTCCAGCAGGTGCAGCGAGAGAAAGACATTGATGCGGTCGGTCTCGCTGCCAATGCGCGCCATCAGGTCGCCGGTGCGCCGGCCGCTGAAGTATTCGAGCGATAGATTCAGCAGGTGGTCGTAGGTGCGGGTGCGCAGATCGGCGCCGATGCGCTCGGACACCAGCGCCAGGATGTAGGTTTTTGCCCAGCCCAGCGCCCAGGCCACCAGGGCCGAGGCCAGCAGCCCGGCCAGCAGCAGGTAGGCCAGGTGCTGGTCGATGGGCTTGCCGTTCTGGAACGGGATCAGCACGTCGTCCATCAGGGGCATGGTCAGATACGGCGGCACCAGCGTGGCGGCGGTGGCGGCCAGCGTGAGCAGAAACCCGGCAAGCAACTGCCACTGGTAGGGTCTGGCAAAGCGCCACAGGCGCGCGAGCGCCCAGCCGGTGGGCGAAGCCTTGCCGGTGGCGGGCGCGTCGGGGAATGCGTCGTCGGCGTCGTCCTCGGGCTCGTCGCCCCTGGCCATCGCGCGGTCGAGCGCGTCGGCGCTGGCGGTCTCGCCCGCCAGGCGCGCCGCCTGCAGGCGCTCGAAGGCGGCCACCAGCTTGAGCGCGGCGCTGTTGCGCCCCAGGGTGTAGCGCCAGACGGCCACGCGGCGCGAGTCGTCAAACAGCGCCAGCGTGCCCACGCCGGCATGGTCGGTCACGCCCATGCGCAGCCCGGCGCCGTAGGGCCAGCGCCGCCAGTCCGCGCCGCCGGCGTCGCGCGCCAGCACGGCATGGTCTGTCACAATCACCACGCCGTCGGCGAAGCGCAGACCGCCGTCGAGGTCAACCTCCAGGGCGGCCCTCACGTTTTCCTGTGTGCCCAGGCGCGTACTCACCTCGGCCAGCCAACGCTCGGGCAATGTCCCGGGCAGCGGCGGCGGGCTGGTTTCGACAGTCATGTGTGCAGATGCCCTTGAAATACGCCCCGGTTACGCGGGAACGAAAAGCGGGAAATTGTAGCGACGACGACGGTATTGACGCGCCTGGCAGACCAACGCCCGAATCCCCACCATGGATGACAAAAACAAGATCGACATCCGCCGCATGACGCACCTGCGCGGCCCGAACATCTGGACCTACCGTCCGGTGATCGAGGCGCTGGTGGACATCGGCCCCTACGAAGACAAGCCTTCCAGTGCCGTGGCCGGCTTCTACGAACGCCTGACCGCCTGGCTGCCCGGACTCATTGAGCACCGCTGCGGCGTGGGCGAGCGCGGCGGCTTCCTGCTGCGGCTGCGCGAAGGCACCTGGCCAGGCCACGTGATGGAGCACGTGGCGCTCGAATTGCAAACCCTGGCGG
>DAIOSZ010000046.1:3633-6736 GCA_036752305.1 Burkholderiaceae bacterium | reverse complement strand
GCTTCGGCAAGGCGCGCTCGACCAGCGAGCGCGGCGTCTACAAAGTCGTGATCCGCACCTACCACCCCGACGTGGGCCGCGCCGCGCTCACCGCGGCGCGCGACATGGTGCTGGCGGCCTACGAGGACCTGCCCTTCGACGTGGACGCCGCGGTCGCGCGGCTCAAGGCCATGGTCGATTCGCTGTGCCTGGGGCCATCGACCGCGAGCATCGTCGATGCCGCGACCGAGCGCTCGATCCCGCACATCCGCCTGACCGACGGCAACCTGGTGCAACTGGGCCACGGCAAGGCGGCGCGGCGCATCTGGACGGCCGAGACCGACCGCACCAGCGCCATTGCCGAGAGCATCTCCAGCGACAAGGACCTCACCAAGGAACTGCTGCAGACCTGCGGCGTGCCCATCCCCGAAGGCCGCCTGGTGGACAGCCCCGAGGACGCCTGGACGGCGGCCGAGCGCATCGGCGTGCCAGTGGTGGTCAAACCCAGCGACGGCAACCATGGGCGCGGCGTGGCGCTGGACATCCGCACCGAGGCCGAGGTGCACGCCGCCTACCACGCGGCCGACAAGGAAGGCTCGGGCGTCATCGTCGAGCGCTGCATCCCCGGACAGGAGCACCGCGTGCTGGTGGTCGGCGGCCGCGTGGCCGCGGTGGCGCGCGGCGAGCAGGCCTGGGTGACGGGCGACGGCGCCTCGACCATCGATCAGCTCGTGCAGGCGCAGCTCAACAACGACCCGCGGCGCGGCGAGGAGGAGCATTTCCCGCTCGACCTGATCCGCTTCGACGAACGCTCCACTTCGCTGATGGAGCTGCGCCGCCAGGGTCTCACGCCGCAGGACGTACCCCAGGCTGGTCAGCGCGTGCTGGTGCAGCGCACCGGCAACATGACGCATGACGTGACCGACGAAATCCACCCCGAGGTGGCCGCCACCGCCGCGCTGGCCGCGCGCGTGGTGGGGCTGGACATCGCCGGCATCGACCTGGTGTGCGAGGACATCGGCAAACCACTGGCCACGCAGGGCGGCGCCATCGTGGAGGTCAACGCCGGCCCGGGGCTGCTGATGCACCTCAAGCCCGCCGTGGGCACGCCCCGGCCGGTGGGTCAGGCCATCGTGGACCATCTGTTCGCGCCGGGTGTGCGCGCGCGCATTCCGGTGCTGGGTTTCTGCGGCGGCGCGGCGGCCTCGGGCGCGGCGCGCCTGGCGGCCTGGATCGTCCACCTGCACGGCGAGCACACCGGCTTGGTCTGCGCCGATGGCCTGTTCCTCGACGAACGCGTCGTCTCGCGCGGCGATGCGCGCCGCTTCGATCCGGCCGAGCGCCTGTTGATCAACCGCGCGGTGGACGCCGCCGTGTTTGACAACCCGGCGCACATGATCCTGGCCGAAGGCCTGCCCTATGACCGCTGCCAGGTGGGCGTGGTCAGCGACCGGCCGGCACTGACGGAACTGGCGGGCTTCGACAGCCGCGACGAAGACCAGTTGTTCAACGTGCTGCGCACCCAGGTGGACGTGGTGCTCGACGCCGGCACGGCGGTGCTCAACGCCGACGACGCGCGCATCGCCGACCTGGCCCGCCTGAGCGACGGCGCCGTGGTGCTGTTTTCCGAGCAAGGCCATGGCGAGGCCCTGCAGACGCACCGCGACCATGGCGGCCGGGCGGTTCTGGTGGCCGGCGCGCAGATCGTGCTGGCGCAGGGCGGCCAGCAGACGCCGGTGATCGAGGTCGGAGCCGCGCCGCTGGCGCGCCTGCTGGGCCTGCCAGGCATGAACATGACCGCCGTGCTGGCGGGCATCGCGGCGGTGCTGGCCTATGGCGTGTCACCGAGTTTGATCCGTGCCGCGTTGAAGACCTACGCGCAACGCGCCCACACCTGAACTGCGAGCACCCCGCCATGGACATTTCCCGCGTCCGCGCCCTGCGCGGCCCCAACCTCTGGACCCGCCGCACCGCCATCGAGGCCATCGTGACGTGCAGCCCCGACGAATGCAACCTCGGCGCCGACCCCGCGTTTGGCGAGCGCCTGCGGCTGCGCTTCCCGGCCATCGACCGCCAGCACGCGGCGCGCTCGGCCGGCGGCGTGACCATGGCCCACGCGCTGGAGCTGGCCACGCTGAGCCTGCAGGCGCAGGCCGGCTGCCCGGTGAGCTTCTCGCGCACCACCGCCACCACCGAGGCCGGGGTGTTCCAGGTCGTCGTGGAATACACCGAGGAAGCAGTCGGCCGCCAGGCGCTGGAACTGGCCGAACAGCTGTGCCGCGCCGCGCAGGACGACACGCCTTTCGACCTGGAGGCCGCACTCAAGAGCCTGACCGAGCTGGACGAGGAGGTCCGCCTCGGCCCCTCCACCGGCTCCATCGTGCAGGCCGCCACGGCGCGCGGCATCCCGCACCGGCGCCTGACGCAGGGAAGCCTGGTGCAGTTCGGCTGGGGCAGCAAGCAGCGGCGCATCCAGGCCGCCGAACTGGATTCGACCAGCGCCATCGCCGAATCCATCGCGCAGGACAAGGACCTGACCAAGAAGCTGCTCGACGCCGCTGGCGTGCCGGTGCCGCTGGGGCGCCCTGTGACCAGCGCCGAGGACGCCTGGGCGGCGGCGCTGGAAGTCGGCCTGCCGGTGGTCGTCAAGCCGCGTGACGGCAACCAGGGCAAGGGCGTGGCGGTGAACCTGAGCACGCGCGAGCAGGTGATCGCCGGCTACGCCAACGCCACGCGCTTTCGCGACGACATCATGGTCGAGCGCTATCTGCCGGGCAGCGATTTCCGCCTGCTGGTGGTCGGCAAGCACCTCGTGGCCGCCGCGCGGCGCGACCCGCCGATGGTGATCGGCGACGGCCAGCCCAGCGTGCGCGAGCTGGTGGCCCTGGTCAACGCCGACCCGCGCCGCGGCGACGGGCATGCCACCTCGCTGACCAAGATCCGCTTCGACCAGATCGCGCTGGACCGGCTCGCCGAGCAAGGCATGAGCGCCGAGACCGTGCCGCCCAAAGGCCAGCGCGTGGTGCTGCGCAACAACGCCAACCTGTCCACCGGCGGCACCGCCACCGACGTGACCGACGACGTGCACCCCGACGTGGCCGCGCAGGCGGTGGCGGCGGCGCTT
>DAIOSZ010000046.1:0-3576 GCA_036752305.1 Burkholderiaceae bacterium | reverse complement strand
CGAAACCGTGATCAAGCCGCTGGAGGAGCAAAACGGCGGCATCGTCGAGGTCAACGCCGCGCCGGGCCTGCGCATGCACCTGTCGCCCTCGTTCGGCAAGGGCCGCCAGGTGGGCGAGGCGATGATCGCCAACCTGTACGCGCCGGGCGATGATGGCCGCATCCCGGTGGTGGCCGTGACCGGCACCAACGGCAAAACCACCACCGTGCGCCTGACCGGCCACCTGCTGCGCCAAGGCGGCCTGCGCGTGGGCATGACCAATACCGACGGCGTATACGTCAACGGTCGCCAGACCGACAGCGGCGATTGCTCCGGCCCGCGCAGCGCGCGCAACGTGCTCATGCACCCCGAGGTGGACGCCGCCGTGTTCGAAACCGCGCGCGGCGGCCTGCTGCGCGAGGGGCTGGCCTTTGACAAATGCCAGGTCGCCATCGTCACCAACATCGGCGCAGGCGACCACCTGGGCCTGAACTACATCACCACGGTCGAAGACCTGGCCGTGCTAAAGCGCGTGATCGTCCAGAACGTGGCCGAAAACGGCACCGCGGTGCTCAACGCCGACGACCCCATCGTGGTCAACATGGCGCCCAACTGCCCTGGCAGCGTGACCTTCTTTTCCGCCGACCCCGGCAATCCCGCGCTGGCCACGCACCGCGCGCAGGGCAAACGCGTGGTCACGGTGGAAGACGGCGCGCTGGTCGCCGTCGAAGCGCACCGGACAGTGGCCGAACTGCCGCTGGCCGACATCCCGCTCACCGCCGGTGGCGCGATTGGCTTCCAGGTGGACAACACCATGGCCGCGGTGGCGGCCGCCTGGGCGCTGGGGCTGGATTGGGGCGTGATTCGCGCGGGCCTGAAGACCTTCGTCAGCGACGCGCATGCCGTGCCCGGCCGCTTCAACCTGTTCAACTACCGTGGCGCGACGCTGATCGCCGACTACGGGCACAACCCGGACGCCATCGAGGCGCTGTCACGCGCGGTCGAGAAAATGCCGGCCAACAAGCGCAGCGTGGTCATCAGCGGCGCGGGAGACCGGCGCGACGAGGACATCCGCGAGCAAACGCGCATCCTCGGGCGCGTGTTCGACGAAGTGGTGCTCTACCAGGACGCCTGTCAGCGCGGCCGCGAGGACGGCGAGGTCGTCGCCCTGTTGCGCGAGGGCCTGCAAGGCGCCAAGCAGGTCAAGCACGTGCAGGAGATCGAAGGCGAATTCCGCGCCATCGACGCCGCCCTGGAGCGCCTGCAGGACGGCGACCTGTGCCTGATCCTGATCGACCAGGTGCAGGAGGCGCTGGCGCACATCGGCGAGCGGGTGAAGATGGCGGCCTGAGCCCGGTCTGGTCTGCCTGCGGTTAAAAAAAATCCGCGTGGATTGCGCCTCTCGACTGCCGACAACGGGCGGGAGCGCTTGCACGGCGGATACGCAACGCCTCGTCGTCGCCAATCACTACTGCCCGGTCAAATATCCCATTCCAAGCCAAAGATCGAGCATTGGCGCGGGCTGCGGGCTGACATCTCTTGGTGCCGATTTGAGAAGACGCCCCCACCATCATTGCCGTGGTGACCTACGAGAACCCGACCATCGTAGAAGCGGTGCTGGAACTGGGCGCCAAGGCCGTGTTGCCCTCGCCGGTTCGATCCTTCGGATTGCTGTCCACGCTGGTGGTAGCCCGCGAGGCCCACAAGGAAAGCCGTGCGCTGGCACGGCGGCTGAACAAGATGGAAATCAAACTGCTCGGCGTTCGGCGGCTGACCGAGGCCAAGGCCATCCTGATGAAGATGCACGACGTCACCGAGGCACGGGCCTACGACATGATCCGCGACCAAGCCATGGGCAAACGCACCACCATGGAGGAAATCGCGACCTCGATTGTCAACGCCAACGGCATTCTTTCCATGACTGGACGCAAACCCGCCGAAGGCTGACCGTGGTGCCAGGCAGCGAGGTCGACGACTCGACGCCACGCCGTCGCTGGCACCGAGAACTTTAAAATTCATAGCTACCCATGGTCGTTGCATGGGCGTTTTTCACCGATTTGATGATGAAAAACGGGGTATCTGGGCGATTGCTGGGGCCGCTTACACATGATTTTGTAGAATACTCTACAAAATTCCAAGAGCCGGGGTTAAATTTTTCACGATTATTCGGCCAAATCCTCAAGCTCACCGACCACCGTCCGCTATCAAATCAGGACAGATATTTTCAGTTCACCGAGGCCACCAACCCCGACGCCAGCCCCATGCCGACCAGACGCGCCTGCCAGCGCAGCGTGCGCAGCCAGCCCAGCTTCATGCGCTCGACGCGCCGGTGCAGCAGGTCGCCGGCCCACCATGAAGCCAGCACGGCCAGGGCCAGGCCCAGCACGTTAAAGACGGGATCGGCGCCAAAGGCGCGCCAGACCAGTGCGTTGATGAGCAGGCAGACGGGAAAGTGGATCAGGAAGATCGAGTACGAGCGCTCGCCCGTGCCGGCCAGAAAACGCAGCACCAGGCCGGGCGGCGCGGGCTCGGCGGCGGCGCGGTGCCATTGGGCGGCGATCAGAACCAGCACGGCGGCCAGTGCCACGGCGATGCGCACGCGCCAGTCGAATACCAGCGCGGCGGCGCCCACGGCGGCCAGCACGACCAGACCGGGCGACAGGCGCCGTGGCTCAAGCGTGATCCATCCCGCCAGCACGCCCAACCCGTAGGCGCCGAAGAAGTACAGCGCCGTCACGTCCAGCGAACTGACGCGGTTGAAGCCGAACAGCGAGGCCGCCGTCAGGGCCGCCACCGCGAGCAGCCAGCCGGAACAGCGCCCTGCTCCGGCGCGCTGGCCAGCCCGCGCCTGCGCATGGCCAGCGCCAGCAGCAATACCGTCAACGCATAGAGCTGGAAGTCGATCGCGACGTACCAGATGCCCGCCGACAAGGCCTCCTGTCCAAGCAGGTCTTGGGCCAGGATCAGATGTGACAACAACTGCGGCAGTTGCGGCACGCCGGGCAGGCTGGGGTGGCTGAACCAGGGGCGCACCAAGGCGGCGACAAGCACGCTGGCCGTGAGAGCCACGACGCAGGGCGCCACCAGCCGCAGGTAGCGCCGCCAGACCAGGCGCGCCGGGCGCCGCAGGGCCTGGGCGGGCATGGCCAGCAACGAACGCGCGGCCAGGTAGCCGGCCAGCACCAGAAACACCTGCACCGCCAGCCGTCCGTGGCGCGACAGCGCCTGCACCAGTTGTGGCGCATACGGCGCCACGGCGTCCGACATGGGCCCGTAGAAGGCCAGGTGGTGCAGCACGATGAGCAGGCAGGCCGCGCCCTTGACGGCGTCGATCGCCGCCGCCCGGTGCTGCCCGGCCCCGCTCGCGCTCACAGCGCCAGCCGTGCGCGGGTTTCCGCGTATTCGCGCTTGAACTGGGCGATCAGCTCACCGGCGCCCTGCACGCGAGAGATGGCGCCGATACCCTGGCCGCAGCCCCAGATGTCTTTCCAGGCCTTGGCGCCACCGCCGCCCGAGAAATTCATCTTGCTCGGGTCGCTCTGCGGCAGGTTGTCGGGGTCCATGCCGGCGTTGCGGATGCTGCCCTTGAGGTAGTTG
>DAIOSZ010000045.1:10363-20168 GCA_036752305.1 Burkholderiaceae bacterium | reverse complement strand
GGCGGTTTCGCGCGGCTGGGTCAGATCTCCCGCGAAGCCGAGCCACCGTGCCAGCACGCGCTTGACGTTGCCGTCGAGGATGGCCGCGCGTTCGCCGAAGCAGAACGCCGCAATGGCGGCGGCGGTCGAGCGGCCGATGCCGGGCAGCCCTTCCAAGGCGGCGGCGCTGGACGGAAACCGCCCGCCATGTTCCGCCACTACCTTTTGGGCGCAGCGGTGCAGATGGCGCGCCCGGCTGTAGTAGCCCAGGCCGCTCCATAGGCCCAGGACCTCGTCCAGCGGCGCGCTGGCAAGCGCGCCCACGTCGGGAAAGCGGGCGAGGAAGGCTGGGTAATAGTTCAGCACTGTCGCGACCTGCGTTTGCTGAAGCATGACCTCGGAGAGCCACACGCGGTACGGATCGCGCGTGCCCTGCCAGGGCAGGTCGTGCCGACCGTGGACACGCTGCCACGCGATCACGCGGGCGGCGAATGACCGGTCAGAAGAACCCAGGCCGCTCAATCGGGCGGGAGCGTGGTGGAGAAACCCGCCGCGTCGTCGTCGTGCAGATTCACCAGGTCGGCGGTCATCAGGCGCAGTTCGTGTTCCAGCGAGTCCTGATGCGCGTTTTGCGCGCGCAGCTCGCTCATGCGTTCGTCCAGGCCGCCGGCGGCCTGCTCGATGCGCTCGACGGCTTCGGTGCGCCGGGCGAAGTTGCGGCGCCGCTCGCGCAATTGGATGTCGAGCTGCGAGATCGCCGTCTTGCTCCAGATTTCCACGTCGCCCTGCGCCGACTCGAACACGTTGCGCAGGCGCGTGGACAGCGCGCGCATCAGCCGCTCGGCGAATTCGGGCTGCGCCAGGCGCAGCGCGTTGCCCAGGCCGAGGTACTGCAGGTGGCTTTCCTCGACGCGACGCAGGTCACGCTCGAAGCGCTTGAGTTCCAGTTCGCGCGGCTGCGGCAGGGAAAAGCCGAATTCGGCGTTGAGCTGCTTGAAGCTGCCGCGCAGCATGGACTGGATTTCCTGGCTGACGTTGACCGCGCGCGTCAGGTTGTCGCGCAGTCTCTCGAAGGCTTCGTCGTAGAGCTTGCGCACGCCGAGCTTGACCACGCCCGGGGCCTTGAGCTTTTCTTCCAGCGCCGCGACCTCGTTCTTGAGCACCTGCGGGCTCATCAGGTCGAACACTTCGCGCAGCAGCTTCAGGTGAACGCTGCGCACCGCATGGATGCGCGCGCCGCAGGCTTCGAACTCGGCTCTTTCCTGGTCAACCCGCTCGCGCATGTGGCGGATGACGTTGGCGTTCTTGCCGCGCAGGCTGTTGAGTTCCTGCCACTGCTCTTCAAGTTCGCGGCGGCGCACCTTCAGCAGCAAGCTGGCCTGTTGCTGCAAGTGGCCCAGTCCCGCATGCGCGGCCGAGGCCAGGATGGCCTGGCGCTGCACGAGCAGCCCGTGGCCCAGGCGCCGTTCGAGGTGCAGCAGGCGACTGGCCTTGAGCAGCGCCGGATCGTTGGTGACCTTGGCGACCAGCCCCTTCTGCGCCGAAACCGGAATCACGCGGTCCTGCGGCACGCCCAGTACCTCGGCCGTGGTGGCCTGCTGCTTGCGGATCTGCGACTCGATCTGCTCGGGCGTTGACAGCGAATCCCACAGCCCGTCGATCTTGTTGAGCACGATCAGGCGGTTCTCGGTGTCGCCGTTCTCCTCCAGCAGGTGCTCGCGCCAAATGGCCAGATCAGACTTGGTGACGCCGGTGTCGGCGCCCAGTATGAACAGCGCGGCGTGCGCCTGCGGAATCAGGCTGACCGTGAGCTCGGGCTCGGCGCCGATGGCGTTGAGCCCCGGCGTATCGAGAATCACCAGCCCTTGCTTGAGCAGCGGGTGGGCGATGTTGATCATCGCGTGGCGCCACTTGGGCACCTCCACCAGTCCGTCGGCACCGGTGCGCGGATTGTCCTCGGGCGTGGCGTCGTTCCAGAAGCCGAGGGCCTTGGCCTGTTGGATGCTCACGCGCAGCACCTCGGAGACGGTCTCGAAGGCCTGGGCGAGCTGCGCGGGGTCTTCCACGTTCAGGTCCACGCGTGTCCACTGCTCGGGCACCTGGCGCCATTCCATCAGCGCCTGCGGTTGCAAGCGCGTCTCAATCGGCAACAGCCGCAGGCAGGGCGGAACCTCGGCGTCGTAGCCCAGTTCGGTGGGGCACATCGTGGTCCGGCCGGCGCTGGCCGGCATGATGCGCCGGCCGTAGCCTGCAAAAAAAATCGCGTTGATCAGCTCCGACTTGCCGCGCGAGAACTCGGCGACAAAGGCCACCATGACGCGGTCGGTGCGCAGGCGGCTTTCCAGCTCGTGCAGCCGTTCCTCGACGGCTGCGTCCATCAGGTCGTTCGCCTTGAGCCATTCGATCAGCCGCTTGAGCCGCGTGACGAATTGACGGCGCCAGGCACTGAACTGGTCCAGCGTGTCGTTGAACGTAAGGGGGGTAGCCATGAAGGGGTGAATCCGGTGACCGCGCCTTCCGGGATGGGTTACGGCATCGGCGGCAATGGTGTACTTATGCTGATTTTTATCTTTTTTGGCATTTCGGGCAATAAAACGTCGAGCGCTGGCCCTGACGAATCAGTCGGATCGTCGCGCCGCAGTCACGGCAGGGCTCTCCCGCGCGGCCGTAGACGGCGGCCGACTCCTGGTAATGCCCCGCGACGCCGTTGACCGAAAAGTCGCGCAGGCTGCTGCCGCCGCGCCTCACGGCCTCGGCCAGCACCTCGCGCACCGCCGCGTGAAGCCGCGTCACCCGAGCCGCGCCCAGGCTGCCTGCGGCGGCCTGCGGTGCGATGCGGGCGCGAAACAAGGCCTCGCAGGCGTAGATGTTGCCTACACCCACCACCATGTCGCCCGCCATCAGCGCGGGTTTGATGGCCAGCCTGCGCCCGGCCAGCGCGCGGCGAAAGCCGCCGACGGTGAAGTCCTCTTCCGCCAGCGGCTCGGGGCCCAGGCCGCCGAGCAGGCGCTGCGCGCGCGGGTCGTCCAGGCCCGTGACGTGGACGACGGCGCCAAAGCGGCGTGGATCGGTCAGGCGCAGGCAGGCGTTGCCGAACGGGCCGGATAGCCGCAGATCAAAGTGATCGTGTGGCCCGGCCGGGCTGTCGGGCTCCGCCAGCGCCAGGCTGCCGGACATGCCCAGGTGCCACAGCAGCAGACCCGCATCCAGGTGCATCAGGAGATATTTGCCCCGGCGCGACAGCGTCAAAACCCTTCGTCCCGTCAGCAGCCGTAGGTCGCAGCCCAGCGGCCAGCGCAGCGGCTTGCCCACCCGGCAACCGGTGACGAGCGCGCCTTCCACGCGCGCGGCCAGGCGCTGGCGCGTGACTTCAACTTCGGGCAGTTCGGGCATGGGCTTGGGAGAGAACGAGATACCGGTGGCGATTATCATGAGCCGCCTATGCCAACACGGTACTCTGCCCAATCCCTTATTCTGGCCCTTGCGTTTGGCGTGTTGGCCTTGCCGTGTGCGCGCGCGCAGCAAGCGTTGACGCCGCCAGCCCCTGCCGAGGCCGTGCCGGAGAACTCGCAGTTGTCCGCCGAGCTGTTCTATGAATTGCTGATCGGCGAGATCACGCTGCGCTCCTCGCAGCCGGGGACGGCGTTCACGTTGTTCTTGGATGCCGCCCGGAAGACGCAAGATCCGGCCCTCTACAAGCGCGCGGTGGAGGCTGCCGTGCAGGCGCGCGCCGGAGACTCCGCGCTGGCGGCGGCGCGTGCCTGGGCCGAGGCGCAGCCCGATTCAGCCGAAGCCAACCGCCATGTGCTGCAGTTGCTGCTCGCGCTCAACCGTGTGGACGCGGCGGGCGCGCCGCTCAAGCGCGAGCTCTCGATGGCGTCGCCCGCCGAGTTGCCGCGGATCATTCAGTCGCTGCCGCGCATCTTTGCGCGGGTGAGCGACAAGGCGGCGGCGGTCAAATTGCTGGAAGAGACGCTCGCCCCGTATACCCGCTCGCCCACCGCGGGTGCCGCCGCGTGGGTTGCGCTGGGACGCTTGCGGCTGGAGAACAAGGACATGGGCGGCGCGGTGGCGGCGGCCCGCAAGGCGTTCGAGGCCGACCCATACATCGGTGGCACCGTGTTCATCGCCTTGCAGGCTTTCGATGCCAAGAACTCGGGCGCCGAGGCGCTGGTCCGCGATTACCTGACGAAAAACCCCGACGCCTTCGAGGCCCAGTTGGGGTACGCACGGGCGCTTTTGGGCGCCCATCGCTACAAGGACGCGGTCGTGGAACTGGAGCGTCTGGTCCAGGTACGCCCGGGTTTTGCCGAGGCCTGGCTGGTGCTGGGCAGTTTGCAGGCGGAGGAAAAGCAAGAGGCCAAAGCCCGTGTTTCGCTGGAGCGATACGTCGAACTCACCGGGGCCCAGAAAGGCGAAGAAGCCGAGAGCTCCCAACGGGGCCTGCCGCAGGCCTATCTCACGCTCGCGCGTCTGGCCGACGCGCGTGGTGACCGCCTCGAGGCCGAGCGTTGGCTCGCGCGCGTGGACAGCCCGGACGCGCTCTTGCAAGTGCAGACGCGCCGCGCTCAGACGTTGTTGAAGGCAGGCGACGTCGAGCGAGCGCGCGCGCTCATTCGCGGCGTGCCCGCGCAAGGGGACGAAGCCCTGCGCGCGCGCTGGGTGGCCGAGTACCAGCTGCTGCGCGATGCCAAGCACAACGCCGAGGCGCTGGCCGTGGTGCAGGAAGCGCGCACGCGCTTCCCCGCCGATTCCGACCTGACCTACGACGAGGCCATGATTGCCGAGCGCCTGGGCCGCCACGCCGACGCGGAGCGGCTGCTGCGCGAGGTGATCAAGCTCAAACCCGAGGATCCGCAGGCCTACAACGCGCTGGGGTATTCCATGGCCGACCGCGGCGTGCGTCTGCCGGAGGCGCGGCAACTCATTTTGAAAGCCGTCGAGGCAGCTCCCGACGATCCGTTCATCCAGGACAGCCTGGGTTGGGTCGAGTACCGCATGGGCAATCTGCCGGCGGCGTTGCGCATTCTGGAGGCGGCCTACAAGAGGCGTGCCGATGCCGAGATCGCTGCCCACCTCGGCGAGGTGTTGTGGAAGCGCGGTGAGCAGGAGCGCGCCCGTGTCATCTGGCGCGAGGGCTTGCAGACCCAGCCGGACAACGATACCTTGCGCGAGACGCTTCAGCGCTTCAAGGTCAAGCCGTGACCCCCTTGCGGGGACGCCGCGGGTGGCTCGCGGGGGGGCTGTGTGGAACTCTTTTTTTTGTAGCTGGTTGTGGTCATGTTTCGGTCGCTTCAGATGCAAAGCATGGTGAACAATCGACCTGGAGCGGCCGCTTTTCCCTCCGGATCGATGGCGATCCAGCGCAGTCCTGGGCGGCGGGCTTTGTGCTCGAGGGCGACGCGGATGAAGGCCGTCTGGCGTTGAATTCGCCGCTGGGCACCCGTTTGGCCAGCCTGGATTGGCGGCCGGGGCTGGCGCGGCTTGACATGCGCGATGGGCGTTCGCCGCGCGAGGCTGCATCATTGGGGATGCTGCTCACCCATCTGGATTCCGGCGTGGGGCCTCTGGACCAGTTGCCGCTCGCCGCGCTGTTTGCGTGGTTGCGCGGCCAGGATGTCCAGTCCGGTGGCTGGCAAGCCGATCTGTCGCGCCGCGCCGAAGGTCGCATTCGCGCCGAGCGCCGGGCGCCACTGCCCGCGCTGGTTCTCACGCTGGTGCTCGACGAGGCCGGTGCGTGAAGGCCCTGTACGACTTGCCGGCGCCGGCCAAGCTCAACTGGTTTTTGCACGTCACGGGCCGCCGCCCGGACGGCTATCACCTGCTGCAGTCGGTGTTCATGCTGATCGACTGGCATGACACGCTGCATGTGGAGCGTCGCATGGACGGGGAGGTGACGCGTCAGGACCTGGGCAGCGCGTTGCCGCCCGACGACTTGTGCCTGCGCGCCGCGCGTGCGCTGCAGGCAGCCAGCGGTACGCGCGACGGAGCGCACTTGAGCATCGAAAAGCGCATTCCCGCCCAGGCCGGCATGGGGGGCGGCTCGTCGGACGCGGCCACGGTGCTGCTCGCGCTCAACCGCCTCTGGGGGCTGAACTGGCCGCTTGAGCCGCTGGCGCGCCTTGGCCTGGGGCTGGGCGCCGACGTGCCGTTCTTTCTGCATGGCGACAACGCTTGGGTGGAGGGTATCGGTGAGCGGATCACGCCGGTTGCGTTGCCCCGGTGCCGCTGGCTTGTTGTCAAGCCTTCCGAGGGACTGGAGACGGCGCGCATTTTTTCCAGCCCCGGCCTTCAGCGGGCCACAAAGAGCGCTACAATCGCGGACTTTGCTGCAAGTGCCGCGTGTGAAGGCCATTTGTTTGGCCGGAACGACTTGCAGCCCGTGGCGCAGACTCTTGCCCCCGGTGTCGCGGCCGCGCTTGCGTGGCTGGATGCCCAAGGGTTGGAAGGGCGCATGACGGGCTCGGGAAGCGCGGTGTTCGCCCGCCTGTCGTCAGGCGTGGAGCCGATGAAGGTTCCGCACGGATGGCAATCGCGGGTGTGTGGCAATTTGGCGGTTCATCCCTTGCAAGGATGGGTTCGCCGCGACAGTTCATCGGTTGGGGGCTGACCTGTTCAGTGTCCATCCTGTGTAGGGGAGTCGCCAAGTTGGTTAAGGCACCGGATTTTGATTCCGGCATGCGAGGGTTCGAGTCCTTCCTCCCCTGCCACTACAACAGCAATCAGGGAATCCGCCCGCTGCCGCGCGGGAATTGTTTCAATAGCCGCTCGTTGCCCTGACTGCCATGTCCGTTTCCTGTCAGCCCGATTTCATGGTTTTCACCGGCAACGCCAATCCGGCGCTGGCGGCTGAGATCGCTGCCCACATCGGGACGCCGCTGGGCGCGGCCGATGTGGGGCGTTTCTCCGATGGTGAGGTAACGGTGGAGATCAAGGAGAACGTCCGCGCCCGCGACGTGTTCGTGATCCAGTCCACCTGCGCGCCCACCAATGAGAACCTGATGGAACTGTTGATCATGGTCGATGCGCTCAAACGCGCCTCGGCCGAACGCATCAGCGCCGTCATTCCGTATTTCGGCTACGCCCGGCAGGATCGCCGCCCGCGCTCAACCCGCGTGCCGATTTCGGCCAAGGTCGTGGCCAACCTGCTGCAGACCGTGGGTGTCGCGCGCGTGCTCACCATGGATCTGCATGCCGATCAGATCCAGGGTTTTTTCGACATACCGGTCGACAACATCTATGCCTCGCCCGCGCTGCTGGGTGATTTGCGGCAGAAGAATTACGAGGATCTGATCGTCGTCAGTCCCGACGTGGGCGGCGTGGTGCGCGCACGCGCGCTGGCCAAGCAACTCGGTTGCGATCTGGCGATCATCGACAAACGTCGCCCCAAGGCCAACGTGAGCGAGGTCATGCACGTCATCGGCGAGATCGATGGTCGCAACTGCGTGATCATGGACGACATGATCGACACGGCTGGCACGCTGGTGAAGGCGGCCGAGGTGCTCAAGGAGCGTGGTGCCAAGAGCGTGTACGCCTACTGCACGCACGCGGTGTTCTCCGGCCCCGCCATCGAGCGCATTGCCAAGGGCTCGGCGCTCGATGAGGTGGTGATCACCAACACAATTCCGCTGAGCGCCAGCGCGCGCCAGTGCCAACGCATTCGTCAGGTTTCCGTGGCGCCCTTGATCGGTCAGACGATCCAGCGCATCGCTGCGGGCGAATCGGTGATGAGCCTGTTTTCCGAATAGGCCGTTCCCGGACAAGAAGCCAATTTCCATCGCTGTCCCGATCACGGGACTTTTCTTGAAATCTGGGCTCGGCTGGTCGCGGTCGGTCCTTACGGAGTCAAATCATGAAATTCGTCGCTTTTGAGCGCAACACGCAAGGTACGGGTGCGAGCCGCCGTCTGCGCAACGCAGGCAAGGCCCCGGGCATCGTCTACGGTGGCGCCAGCAAGCCCCAGCAGATCGAGATTGATCACAACGCGCTGTGGCATGCGCTCAAGAAAGAAGCGTTCCACGCCTCCATCCTGGAGATGGAGCTGGGCGGCAACGTCTCCAAGGTGCTGCTGCGCGACGTGCAATACCACCCCTACAAGCCGCAGGTGATCCACATCGACTTCCAGCGCGTGGATGCCAATACCAGGCTCACGATGAAGGTGCCGCTGCACTACAAGGGCGAGGCCGACTCCGAAGCCGTCAAGCTTGAGCACTGCCTGGTCAACCACGTCGTCAACGAACTCCAGGTCAAATGCCTGCCGGCCGATCTGCCGGAGTTCATCGAGATTGATCTTTCTGGACTCAAGAAGGGCTCGTCCCTGCACCTGGAAGACATCAAGCTGCCCAAGGGCGTGACGGCCGTGACGCACGGCAAAAAGAACCCGGTGCTCGTGTCCGTGGCTGCGCCGGCGGCCGAGGAAGAGGCTGCGCCAGCTGCTGCCGCGCCCGCCGCGGCGCCGGCCAAGAAGGCTCCGGCCAAGAAGTAACCCTCCGTGGTGCCAGCCAGCGGCCCACTTCGGTGGGCCGTTTCGTTGGTGTGTCGATACGTTCCTCCGCACCATGATCAAGCTTTTCGTCGGTCTGGGCAATCCTGGCCCGCAATACGAGGCGACACGGCACAACGCCGGCTTTTGGTGGATCGACGGGCTCGCCCGCGAATGGGGCGCGTCGCTCAAGGCCGACAAGAGCTTTCATGGCCTGGTCGCGCGCACGACCCGCCAGGGCCATGGCGCGTGGCTGCTGGAGCCGATGACTTTCATGAATCTCTCAGGCCGCGCGGTGGCTGCGCTGGCGCGCTTCTACAAGATTCAACCCGATGAGATTCTTGTTGCGCACGACGAACTCGATTTGCCACCTGGACAGGTCAAGCTCAAGTACGGCGGCGGGCACGCAGGCCACAACGGGTTGCGCGACATTCACGCTCAACTGGGCACGGGCGACTACTGGCGCTTGCGCCTGGGGATCGGGCACCCGGGCGTCAAGGCGGAGGTGATCAACTGGGTGCTCGCCAAACCCACGCCCGAGCAACGCAGCGGCATTGAAGCGGCCATCGAGCACAGCCTGAAGGCCGCGGATGAGTTGGCCTCAGGCGCGATGGAGAAGGCGACGATGATGATTCACACCCGCCCGGGCGGGGCCTGATCCTGCGAGGATTTCAGGCGCTCGAACTTCTGCCACAGCGTCTCGCGGCTCTCGACGCGTGCCGGGTTGACCGGAATGCACTCCACGGGGCAAACCTGCTTGCATTGCGGTTCGTCGAAATGGCCGACGCACTCGGTGCATTTGTCGGGATCGATTTCATAGATTTCCTGGCCGAGGTAGATCGCGTCGTTCGGGCACTCGGGCTCGCACACGTCGCAATTGATGCATTCGCTGGTGATCATCAGGGCCATGTCTCGATTTTCCCACGCGGCCCAAGACCCTGTCGGTATCGTCGGTAAGGGGGCTCGGGTGTCCTACGATCCGCGTTCCGCGCGCTTGTCGGCCAGCCGCGCTTGCACGCCAGGAGACACAAGCGCCGCGACGTCGGTGTCCTGGCCGAGCATGGCGGTCTCGCGCACCAGTGTGCTGGAGATGTGGCGCACGCCGTCGCTGGGCGAGAGAAAGACGGTGTCCACCTCGGGCGCGAGATGGCGGTTCATGCCGGCCAACTGCACCTCGTAGTCGAAGTCGGTCACGCCGCGAACGCCTCGCACCATCACGCTTGCGCGTTGCGCGCGCGCGAAGTCGCGCACCAGGCCATCAAACGGTTCGACGCGCACTCCGCCCAGGTGAGCAAGCGCTTCACGCGCCAGGCTCAGGCGCTCGTCGAGCGTCAACATCGTTTT
>DAIOSZ010000045.1:261-10353 GCA_036752305.1 Burkholderiaceae bacterium | reverse complement strand
CCGTACTGGGCGGCGGACGAGATCAAGAGCCGCGTGCGCGCGGCGCTCAAGAAGGAGTCGCGCCTCAAGCAGATCGCGCCGCCCGCGGACCCGATGGAGGGCAACGCCTCACGCGACGCGCTCGTCGAGCGTGAACATCGTTTTCTTGTGGTGGGCGATGGCAACGGCCACGATCACCACCGGAAACAACGCGCAAGCGCGCGCAATGATGTCCTCGTGGCCTCGCGTGATCGGATCGAACGTTCCGGGATAAATGGCGGTGATGGGCGTGGGTGTCATGGCAAGGTCGATTCTTGCAGCATTTTCTGCAACAGATGTGCGTGTACCTGGCCGGCTTTCCGGTGTCGCAACGCTGTCAAACCGAGCGCGTGCAGCGCGTCGTCGTCCAAGGCAGCGTCCGACTCTGCGTACACGAAACCGGCCGCGCGCACGCAACGCGCCGCCGCTGCGAGCGCCGGAGCAAGCAGCGCGCCGCCAAACGGAGGATCGAGAAACACCAGATCCACGCTGTCTGGCGCGGCCGATTGCAGGGCCGCCACGCCGTCAGCGCGCCGGATTTGCACGTGATCGGCCTGCAGGCGCTCCTTCACCCGATGCAGCGCCGCCACGAGGGCAGCTTCGCGCTCAACCAGCAGCGCCTGCGCGCCTCGCGAAGCCGCCTCCCAGCCGAGCGCGCCGGTTCCCGCGAACGCATCAATTACCCGCCAGCCGGCCAGACTCCCGCCTGCCTGGAACATGAGCCAATTGAACAAGGTCTCGCGCACGCGGTCCGGCGTCGGCCGAAGTCCCGGCGCGTCCAACACCGGCAGTTTGCTGCGCTTCCACTGTCCGCCAACGATGCGGATTTCGCGCGGCGCGGCTTTCTTCGTCATTTGGAGGGCCTTGCACCCACGACCACGGTCGCCATGCGATCGGGTTGCAGCTTGCGTTGAAACGCAGCCCGGACTTCGTCTGCCGTAACGGCGGCAACGCGCTGCGTCCAGGTGTCCAGATAGTCCAGCGGGAGACGATTCCAGGCGATGTTGGCGACGTTGTCGAGAAGCTTTCGGTTGGAGTCGATGCGCAGCGCGAAGCCGCCAATCAGGTTGTCCTTGGCGGCTTGCAATTCGGCTTTGGTCGGCCCTTCGGCCACGAAGCGCGCGAGCACGTCGCGGCTCACGCGCAAGGCCTCGTCAGCCTGGTCGGGCCGCGTCTGCAACCCGATGCTGAAGGCTCCGGCGTGCAGGCCTGGCGAGAAGCCGCTGCCCACGCCATAAGTCAGACCGCGCTTTTCACGCACCTCCGTCATCAAGCGCGAGACGAAGCCTCCGCCGCCGAGGATGTAGTTACCCACGAGCAGCGGAAAAAAATCCGGATCGTCACGTTTGTAGCCGGGCTGGCCGATCATCACATGCGCCTGAGCGGCATCAAAGGGAATGTGCGTCTCGCTCGGCGCGGCCAGGGGCTGGACCTCGGGCACGTCGGCCTGGGCAGGGCAGGATTCCCCGGAGGGCAGGCGGGCGAGCAACTTGCGCGCCAGGTCGTCGGCCTGCGCGCGCGTGATGGCCCCAACCAGGCTGATCTTCATCCGACACGGCAGCAATGCCCGGCCGTGAAGCTGGCGCATGTCGGCGACGCTGATGTTGGACAGCGTTTGAGCCGTTGTCTCATAGCCATACGGATGTTCACCGTAGACCGCTTTGCCAAATGCCCGGCCCGCGTGCGTGGCCGGGCGCGTCTCGGCCTCCTTGATGGCGGCGATGCCGCGCTCGCGCTCGCGTTGCCAGACAGCCTCGGGAAAGGCGGGTTCGGCCAGTTCGCGTGCCGCCAGTTGCACCGTCCGTTCCAGCAAATCCGCGGTGGTCAGCGTGCGCAGCGAGAAGCTCATCCGATCGGCGCTCACGGCAGGGCCGAACGACGCGCCGGTATCGGCCCAGGCCTCGCCGAGCGCATTCTCGTCCAGTGGTGGCCCTGCGTCGGAGGCGCGCAGGCCGCGCGTCATCATGCCGGCCATCGCGCTGGCCAGACCCGCCTGCGCGGCGGGGTCGCGCCGCGATCCGGCGTCCACGTCGATGGTCACGTCGAGCATGGGAATTGCCGGACTCTCGACGAGACTGACCTCGGCGCCATTGGACAGCTTCCAATGCTGAATGGGCAGTGCCGCGAATGCCTGCTGAGCCATCAAAAGGCCGGAAATACACAAAAATCCACCACGGGCAGCTATAAATTTCATAGTCATGGCACTCAATGCCGCATCCCCGGCGGCGGTTTGCGTGGTGTTTCGCCGGCCTTGCGCGGCTGCGGAATCAACGTAGCCACGGTGAGCTGGTCGTCACCGAAGTATTTGCCCGCCACGGCTTGCACCTCGGCGGCCGTGACGGTGCGCAATGCGGCCAGTACCTGCTCGCCGGTGTCCAGCGGAAGGCCCTGAATCCAGTAACCACCAATTTCACGCGCCTGAGCCATGACGGAGTCCAGTTTGTAGACTTCCCTGGCAACCCATTGCGTCTTCACTCGCGCAAGCTCGGCTTCGCCAACGCCGTCGCGGGAAATTTTGGCCACCTGTTCGCGCAACGCGGCTTCGAGTTGCGCGGTGGTCTTGCCAGGGGCGGGCACGCCGTCGAGGTAGAACTGCTGCGGCCCACGGCCCATCAGGCCGACGCTGGCGCCTGCGCTGTCGGCCACGCGGTCCGCGCCGCGCACCAGGGCGCGGTCCAGCCGCGCACCGCTGTAGCCGTCGAGCACGGCGGCGAGCACGGTAAGTGCGAGCGCGTCCCTGCGGTCGGCTTCACTCGTGCCCGCGCCGCCGCCCCATTGCGGGACCTTGAAGGCCAGTGTCAGGTAGGCTTGATCGGCCGGAGCCTTGAAGTCCAGCCTCCGAGGCCCCGCCTGCGGAGGCTCCGTCTGCGGTTTGCGCGTGGGAACCGCTTTTGTTTCAATCGCGCCGTACGTCCGCTGAGCCAACGCCATGACCGCTTCTGGCTCCACGTCTCCCGCCACCACGAGAGCAGCGTTTTGCGGCGTGTACCAGCGGCGGTAGAAGGCGCGCGCGTCATCGGGCGTCATGGCGTCGAGATCGCTCATCCAGCCAACCACCGGTCTCCGGTAGGGCGAGGCGATGAAGGAGATCGCATTCAACTGTTCGTACAGCCGTGAGTGCGGGTTGTCCTCGGTGCGCAGGCGCCGTTCCTCCTTGACGACCTCGATCTCCTTCTTGAACTCCTCGTCCGGCCAGCGATTGTGGGCAAATCGATCGGCTTCCAGCGCCATGACGTCCGATAGACGCTCGGACGGAATCTGTTGAAAGTAGCCGGTCATGTCGCGGCCGGTGAACGCGTTTTCGCGCCCCCCGAGCGCAGCCACGCGACGCGAGAACTCGCCGGCCTTGAGTGTGTCGCTGCCCTTGAACATCATGTGTTCGAGCACGTGGGCGACGCCACTGGTACCGTCCACCTCGTCCATGGACCCAACGCGCACGAGCAGCATGTGCACGGCCGTCGGAGCGCGCCGATCCGGCTTGACGATGACGGTCAGGCCATTGGCCAGTTGCCTGGTGAAAATCGGCGCGCTGGAGGCCCAGGCCATGGTGCTCGCCAAGGCGGCGGCGCAAAAAACGGAAAAGGTGCGTTTCATAGAATGGTCGCATTCTAGAAATCCGTCCATGTTCAGCTTTTTCAAGAAGAAATCCCCTGTCGCGGCGCCGGTTGATGTTGCCGCGGATTCGACACCCACAACGCCGGCAGCCGAAGCCTTGGCGACACCTGTGGCACCTGCCGCGCCCGGCGGTGAGACGGCGGTCCCGTCGCGCCAGGGCTGGATGCAGCGCCTGTCCGCGGGTTTGCGCAAGACAGGATCGGGTATCGCCGGTGTTTTCGTCGCGGCCAAGCTCGACGATGCGATGTACGAGCAGTTGGAGGAAGCGCTGCTGCTGGCTGACGCCGGCGTGGATGCCACGCAATTCCTGCTGCGCGATCTGCGCGAGCGTGTGCAGGAGGCGGGCGCGCGCAACGCGCACGAGGCGCGGCAGCACTTGATCGATGGCCTGACCTACGTTCTCTCGCCGCTGCAAAAGCCGCTCGTGATCGGCCAGCACGCGCCCACGGTCATCATGGTCGCGGGTGTGAACGGCGCGGGCAAGACCACGTCGATCGGCAAACTCACCAAACATCTGGCGGGATCGGGCGAGAAGGTGCTGCTGGCGGCCGCGGACACGTTTCGCGCCGCGGCGCGCGAGCAACTGGCCGTGTGGGCCGATCGCAACACGGTAGAGATCGTCAGCCAGGAGGGTGGCGATCCGGCGGCTGTGAGCTTTGACGCGGTGAGTGCCGGCCGCGCGCGCGGGCATGACGTGGTGATCGTGGACACCGCGGGCCGGCTGCCGACGCAACTGCACCTGATGGAAGAGCTCAAGAAGATCAAGCGCGTGGTGCAGAAGGCCGACGCCACGGCACCGCACGAGGTGCTGCTGGTCATCGACGGTAACACCGGGCAGAACGCGCTGGCGCAGGTCAAGGCTTTTGACGAAGCATTGGGCTTGACGGGCCTGATCGTGACCAAGCTCGACGGGACCGCCAAAGGTGGCGTGCTCGCCGCCATCGCCCGTGAACGACCGGTGCCGGTCTACTTCATTGGAGTTGGCGAAAAACTGGAAGACCTGGAAACCTTCGATGCGCGGGAGTTCGCGCAGGCGCTGGTGGGCGCCTGAAGGTCAAAAGGGAGATGCGCTGTCAGTACGGCGCAGCGCCCTGTTTCCCTTCATGACGTCACACCGCGGCGCTTCGCCATCTCCTGCCCGGCGGCCAACAGCTCCGCTGGTGTGAGCCCCGCCCGCGCCGCTGGATAGATCTGCTCCTCCTCCAGGCGGATGTGATCGGCATAGCGTGCGGAAAAGCGAGCCAGCCGCTCCAGGTCCTGCGCTGAAAAGCGCTCAATGCGCGCCTCGGCCAGTGCCAGCAGACTGGCGCGCGCCTCGCGCCAGTCCAGGCTCATCTGGCGATGATCTTCCTGCAGGCGGCGTACGCCTGCCACGATCCTCGCGTCGGCGTGCGCCAGCAACGCTGGAAACACGTGCCGCTCTTCATCTTCATGATGATGCGGTGCCGCCAGGTCAAAGTAGCGCATGACGTCGCGCGCGGCCTGCACGGCCGAGTCGTCGCGCGGCTGCGCTTGGACGTGCTCAATCAGGCGCGCCAACAGTCCCAGCATGCGCTCCACGCGCTCATGACAAGCGGCCAGCATCTCGAAAGGCTCGTCAAAACCGGCTGTGGGGCCGCTGTGCAGACTGCGCAGCGAGATCACGCTCGTCATGATCCGATTCCTCCGAGGATGCACGTGGACGTCGGCCAGCTCTTACGCCGCCAAGGCCCGCTCCAGCGCGTCGATGAACAAGGCCGCCACGTCACATCCCGTTTGTGCCGTGATCTCCTGAAAACAGGTGGGACTGGTGACGTTGATTTCCGTCAGTTGATCGCCGATCACGTCCAATCCGATCAGCAGCAGGCCGCGCGCGGCCAACCGTGGGCCGATGGTCTCGGCAATCTCGCGGTCGCGCGCGCTGATGGGTTGGGCCACGCCCAACCCGCCCGCGGCCAGATTCCCGCGCACTTCGCCCCCCTGTGGAATGCGCGCCAGGCAATACGGCACGACCTCGCCGCCGATGACCAGCACGCGCTTGTCGCCTTGCGCGATGGCCGGCAAGTAGCGCTGCACCATCACGGTTTGCGTGCCGTCGTGGGTGAGGGTTTCGATGATGGCGCCCAGGTTCAGCCCATCCTCCTTGACGCGGAAGATGCCCATGCCGCCCATGCCGTCAAGCGGCTTGCCGATGATGTCGCGGTGCTCGGCGTGAAACGCGCGAATGGCCGCGGCCTCGCGGGTGACCAGCGTCGGCGCGATGAAGCGGGGAAATTCGAGGATGGCGAGCTTTTCCGGGTGTTCGCGCAGCGCGCGCGGCCGGTTGAAAACGCGCGCGCCTTCGCGCTCGGCCTGCTCCAGCAGGTGCGTGGCGTAGAAAT
Source organism: Burkholderiaceae bacterium (assembly GCA_036752305.1). GTDB lineage: Bacteria > Pseudomonadota > Gammaproteobacteria > Burkholderiales > Burkholderiaceae_C > DAIOSZ01. Next base: position 4,360 of record DAIOSZ010000045.1, on the reverse strand, counting down.
ACTCGCTGTCGAACGGCGGATCCTTGCGCATCAGCACGGCGTCGAAATCGCGCAGCGCGACGCGCCCGGACTCGGCCGATTCGCTGAACCAGTCGTGCTCGTCACCGGTCAGGCGGATGTGGCGCACCTGCGCGCTGACCGGGCGGTCGGCTGCCTGGCCGCCACCCTCCCAGCGCAACTCGCGCGGTTCGCAGGCGGAGATGGCATGGCCGCGCCGCTCGGCCTCGCGCATCATCGCAAACGTGGTGTCCTTGTAGGTCTTGAACGATTCAAGGGGATCGGCAACGAACAGCAGCTTCATATCTCGATCTTGGAGCCCAGTTCAACCACCGAGTTGTTGGGCAGGCGCAGGAAGTCGGCAGCCGCGCTGGCGTTGTGGTGCATCTGGGCAAACAGTTTTTCGCGCCATTGGGACATGCCATGGCCGACGGTGGGAATCACGATGTCGCGCGAGAGGAAATAGCTCGTGGTCATGGGATTCATATCCACGCCGTGCGGCGCCAGTTGCGCCAACGCCTTGGGCAGGTCCACGTCGTTCTTGAATCCATAGTTGAGGATCACCTGCCAGCAGTCGTGGCCAAGCGCCTTGACCTCCATGCGCTTGTCCAGGCCCACCCAGGGCACCTCATGCATGCGCACCGAGACGAACAGGTTCTGCCGGTGCAGCACCTTGTTGTGCTTGAGGTTGTGCAGCAGCGCGTTGGGCACCGTGCCAGGCTCGGCGCTCAGGAACACCGCCGTGCCGTCGACGCGCGCCGGCGGCGCGATGAAGACGGCGTCCAGAAAGTCGGAAAGCGACAGCGCGTCATGCTGGATCGACTGGTGCATCAGCTCGCGGCCATCCTTCCAGGTGATCATCATCGTGAAGATGGCGCCGGCGATGACCAGCGGAAACCAGCCGCCATGCGTGAGTTTCAACAGGTTGGACGCCCAGAACAGCAGATCCACCACGAAGAACATCGCCGTGGCGCCCACGCACAGCAGCAGCGGCAGCTTCCACGCGTAGCGGATCACGAAATAGGTCAGCACCGTGGTGATCAACATGTCCGTGGTTACCGCGATGCCGTAGGCCGCCGCCAGATTGCTGGAACTGCGGAACATGCCCACGGCCAGCACGATCATCACGAACAGGCCCCAGTTGACGAAGGGCATGTAGATCTGGCCCAGATCCCTCACGCTGGTGTGCAGCACCTGCAGCCGCGGCAGGTAGCCCAGTTGAATCACCTGCTTGGTCACGCTGAAGGCGCCAGAAATCAGCGCCTGTGAGGCGATCACCGCCGCCGCCGTGGACAGCACCACCAGCGGCAGTTGCGCCCATTGCGGGGCCATCATGAAGAACGGATTCTTCACCGCGTCGGCGTTGTTGAGCAAGAGCGCGCCCTGGCCGAAATAGTTGATGGTGAGCGCCGGCATCACGATCGCGAACCAGGCCATGCGGATGGGCCGCTTGCCGAAGTGGCCCATGTCGGCGTACAGCGCCTCGGCTCCCGTCACGCACAGCACGATGGCGCCGAGGATGATGAACGTGATCTTCGGATACAGGTAGGTGAACTTCCACGCATGCCAGGGGTTGAGTGCCCAGAGGATTTCCGGCCGCGTGGCGATGTGCGCCGCGCCCATCAGCGCGATCACGATGAACCAGAGCACCATCACCGGCCCAAAGAACTTGCCAATGCCCGATGTGCCGCGCTTTTGCACGAAAAACAGCAGAAACAGCACGATCAGCGTCAGCGGTATCACCCAGTCCTTGAACTCGGGGGAGACGACTTCCAGGCCCTCCATCGCGCCCAGCACGGTGATGGCTGGCGTGATCACGCCGTCACCGTAGAAGAGACAGGTGCCAAAGATGCCCACCAGCAGCATGTAATGGCGCAGCCGTGGCCGGTCGGCCACGGCGCGCGAGGCCAGCGTCAGCATGGCGATGAGGCCGCCCTCGCCATTGTTGTCGGCCCGCAGCACCAACACCACGTACTTGAGCGACACGATGGTCGTCAAGGTCCAGAAGAACATCGACATGATGCCGTACACGTTCTCCGGCGTGAACGCCACGTGCCCCGAGCCGAACACTTCCTTGACGGCGTACAGCGGGCTGGTGCCGATGTCGCCGTAGACGACGCCAATGGCGCCCAGCGTGAGCGCCGCGAGGGAGGATTGGGATGAGGACACGGGACGACCGCACCGGTTGCCCGGTCGGGTTCTTGACCAAAGCTGCCTATTGTGCGCCCGCGGCCGGGCGAGAAATCGCCGCTCCCCTGCGGCCGTTGCCTGGCGGCAACTGGGCGGCTTGACAGGCGATCAGGCGAAGGCTTCCGCTTCCGGATCGGTGGCTTCCAGCTCGTAGCTGGCCGCCAGCATCGCCAGGCGCCCGATCACGCCGTACATGTAGAAGCGGTTGGGCGCGCTCGCGCCCGGCTTGGCGCCCGGCTGGGGCAGGTGCGCCGAGTCGGCAAATGCCAGCGGCACGAAGCTCGCGCCCGGTGCGTTGAGGTTCTCATCGACGCCGCGCTCGGCGTGCACGCGGTAGAAGCCGCCGACCACGTAGCGGTCCATCATGTAGACCACGGGTTCGGCCACCGCGTCGTGGATGCGCTCGTTGGTCAGCACGCCTTCCTGGATGATGACGTTGGACACCTTCTGGCCGTCCTTGATGACCGACATCTTGTTCTTGGTGCGGCGGTTGAGCGCCTCCAGGTCCTTGACGTCGCGCACCGTCATGATGCCCATGCCGTAGGTGCCGTTGTCGGCCTTGACCACGACGAACGGCTTCTCGTTGATCGCGTACTCCTTGTACTTGCGGCGGATCTTGTTGAGCAGCGCGTCCACGTTGGCCGTCAGGCACTCGAAGCCCGTACCTTCGGCGAAGTTCACCTCGCCACACTGGTTGAACATGGGATTGATCAGCCACGGGTCGATGCCCAGCATCTTGCCAAAGCGCTTGGCCACCTCTTCGTAGCACTCGAAATGGCGACTCTTCAGGCGCGTGTGCCAGCCGGCATGCAGCGGCGGCAGCAGGTACTGTTCGTGCAGGTCTTCCAGAATGCCTGGCACGCCCGCCGACAGGTCGTTGTTGAGCAGGATCGTGCAAGGGTCGAAGTGCTTGACGCCCAGGCGGCCGCGGGTGCGGATCGCCGGCTCCAGCAGGACGCTGTCGCCGTTGGGCAGCGCAATCGGCGTCGGCTCGGTGATTTCCGGGTTGATCGAGCCGATGCGAACGTTCAGCCCGGCCATGTGGAAGATGCGGGCCAGTTGCGCCACGTTCATCAGATAGAACATGTTGCGCGTGTGATTCTCAGGAATCAGCAACAGGTTCTTGGCCTCCGGGCAGATTTTCTCGATGGCCGCCTGCGCCGCCTGCACCGCCAGCGGCAGCATCTCGGGGGTGAGGTTGTTCCAGCCGCCCGGGTAGAGGTTGGTATCCACCGGCGCGAGCTTGAAGCCGGCGTTGCGCACGTCCACCGACGAATAGAACGGTGGCGTGTGCTCCATCCATTCGAGCCGGAACCAGCGCTCGATGGCGGGCATGGAGTCGAGAATGCGCTGCTCCAACTCGTTGATCGGGCCGGTGAGCGCGGTGATGAGGTGGGGAACCATGAAGCCGTTCTTTGTGAAATGTTGGCCCAGGCACGAGGCCGGGGTGAAAAAAACCGGTGACGGTCAGTCGGCGCGAGTGCTCAGACGCGCACCTCGCCCTCGCCCAGCACCACGTACTTGAGCGAGGTCAATCCTTCGATGCCCACCGGCCCACGGGCGTGAAATTTGTCGGTGGAAATGCCGATTTCCGCGCCCAGGCCGTATTCAAATCCGTCGGCAAATCGCGTGCTGGCGTTGACCATCACGCTGGCCGAATCCACTTCGCGCAGAAAGCGCTGGGCGTGGGGATAGTCGCGCGTGACGATGGCGTCGGTGTGGTGGCTGCCGTAGCGGTTGATGTGGGCGATCGCCTCGTCCACGCCCTGCACCACCTTCACCGCGATGATGGGGGCGAGGTATTCCTCCGACCAGTCCTGCTCGGAGGCCGCCACGCAGCGCGCGCCGGCCAGCGGCGCCAGCAGCGCAAGTGCCTCGGGGCAGGCGCGCATTTCCACGCCCTTGGCCGCGA
>DAIOSZ010000045.1:0-251 GCA_036752305.1 Burkholderiaceae bacterium | reverse complement strand
CGGCGCCGATGCGCGGCAAAATAACCGCCGCCACGCCGCGCGCGACCAGCAACGTCTCGGTGGCGTTGCAGGGGCTGTACTTCTGCGTCTTGGCGTTGTCGGTCACCCGGGTGGCCATGTCGAGGTCGCAGGGGTCGTCCACGTAGGTATGGCAATTGCCGTCCAGGTGCTTGATGACCGGCACCTTGGCTTCGCGGCTGATGCGCTCGATCAGGCCCTTGCCGCCGCGCGGGATGATCACGTCCACGTAC
>DAIOSZ010000044.1:0-20610 GCA_036752305.1 Burkholderiaceae bacterium | reverse complement strand
TTTTCGGTCGGCATCACCCGGCTTTGCTGGTCAATTTTCGGTCGGCGTCAACATTTCATGGGTTCTCCCGTGGTGCCAGCGGACTGTCAGTCCCTGGGCGTTGCATCTTGCAGCAAACGCAGAATGTCCTGTTTGGCGGCTTGCCGCTCAGCCAATACCTTGTCTGGATACGGGTTGAGTGCCACGAGGCCGACCGAGATGCTGCCACGGCTGCCTACCGCCGCCGCTGCTGCCTTGGTGTGCGAACCTTCGTCAAGGTACCGAAGGTTCGCAAGCAGGGTGAAAACTATAAAAACCATAGCTTCTCGTGGTCGAATATCAAGGGTTAGACCCGGTTTTTGATCTGAAAATCGGCCTAAATCTCGCCTGAGATCAAAAATTTTGTAGAATCATCAACATAAATGTAGTGACATCTACAAAAATTATGACGCCAGCCCCTGAAACGGGAAATTTGGCAGCCATTTCATGTCTGATTTTGCCCGTTTTGTATGTGGAAACACCACGGGCAGCTATGAAATTTGAAGTGACGACGTGGCCGCAGGGAGCGGTGACCCCGGCGCGGCGCGATTCATGGCGGGTTGGCGGCGCCGTGGTGCGCCACGATCTTGTCCGGCTTTGACGCGATGAACTTCGTCTCCACCGGCGCACTGGACGGTGGCATGGCCTCGCTGCGCAACGACGCGCGTGGCTCAGGCCTTGCGCGCCGTCTCGCTGCCGTCGGGCAAGGCGGCAATGCCCAGCGCACCGGCCAGCGTGTTCAACTCGTCGAACAGGCCGCTGGCGATGGGAATGCCGGCCTGCGCGTAGCGGCTGCGCTTGCCGTGGCTCTGCTCGCCCGGCAGCCAGATGCGCTCCACGCCGGGCAGGCGCTCGCTGCCGCGAATGTCGGCCACCAGGCGGTCGACCGCCTGCTTGAACACCGCCGGGTCGCCAAAGGCGGCGGGGTCGATCACCAGGATGGCCTGGCCGGTGTTGGTGACTGACACATGGTCGGCGTTGAAGTCGATCACGTCGCGCCCCATGGCCGCGCCGCCCAGTGTGCCGGCCAGCAGGCCGACGATCAGCGCCAGCCCGTAACCCTTGTGCTCGCCAATGGGCAGCAGAAAACCCTGGTCGGCCTGGCGCGGGTCCAGCAGCGGCTGGCCCTGGCGGTCGATCATCCAGCCCGGCGGCATCATCTCGCCGCGCTTGGCCTTGGCCTTTACCTTCCCGTAGGCCGCCACGGTGGTGGCCATGTCGAGCACCACGGGGGGCTCGTTCGCGGTGGGCACGGCGGCGGCAATGGGGTTGGTGGACAGCAGCATCTCCGCGCCGCCCCAGGGCGGCAGGTGGTTGGCGTTGCCCACCGCGAAGTACAGGCCCAGCATGTCGTGCTGCAAGGGCTTGCGCGCATAGAGTGAAGCCGGTCCGGCGTGGTTGCTGTGGCGCGTGCTGACCCAGCCCACGCCGGCGCTGCGCGCCTTGTCGATGGCGATGTCCACCGCGCGCGAGACCACCAGGTGGCCCATGCCGTTGTCGCCGTCCACCAGCGCCGTGGCGGCGCGCTCACGCACCACGCGAATGTTGGGCTGCTTGTTGATGCCGCCGGCCTGCAGGCGCTTGATGTACTGCGGCAGGCGGATCACGCCGTGGCCGTCGCTGCCCTGCAGGTCGGCCTGGGCCATCAGCTCGGCCACCTCGGCGGCGTGCGCGGCCGGCAGGCCCTGCTGGATGAACGCGGCTTCGATGAAGGCGCGCAGTGCCTCGAAGCGGACGGTGCGAAAGCGAGTGCTCATGGTGGGGTGCGGAGGGTGTCAGTCGGCCTTGATGCCGCGTTCCTGTATCAGCTTGCGGTACAGCTCGTATTGCGCCTGCAGGGCCACGGCAAAGTCGGCCGCCGAACTGCCGCGCGGCGTGACGCCCAGCGCCAGCAGCTTCTCGCGCGTGGGCGCATGGGCCAGCGCCTGGGTGATCTCGTTGTTCAGCCGCGCGACGATGGGCTTGGGCGTGCCGGCCGGCGCCACCAGCGCGAACCACGAATTGAAGGTGAAGCCCGGCAAGCCGGCCTCGGCAAAGGTGGGCACATCGGGAAACTGCGGCAGGCGCGCGGGCGTGCCCACGGCGAGCAGGCGCAGGCGGCCAGCCTGAATCAGCGCGACCACGGGGCCCAGGCCCTGCATCGAGGCATCGACCTCGCCGCCGGGGGCCGCCACGGCGGCGGGGGTGGCGCCCTTGTAGGGCACGTGCAGCGGCTCGCTGCCGGCCCTGGCGGCCAGCAGCGCCATGCCGATGTGCTGCGGGCTGCCGTTGCCGCCGGAGCTGTAGCTCAGCTTGCCCGGCGCGGCACGCGCGGCGGCCAGCAGGTCCGCCAGCGTGCGGTAGGGCGAATCGGCACGCACCACCAGGCCCCATTCCACCGTGCCGACCAGCGACACCGGGTCAAAGTCGGTCAGCGCGTTCCAGGTACTGCGCGGATGCAGGTGCGGCACCATGGTCAGCACGCTGTCGTTGAAGCCGCCCAGCGTGTAGCCGTCGGGCGCGGCACGCGCCACCTTTTCGGCGCCGATCAGACCGGCCGAGCCGGGAATGTTTTCGATCACCACGCCCTGGCCCAGGCCTTCCGACATCTTCTGCAACACCACCCGCGCCGCGTTGTCCACCGCGCTGCCCGCCGCCAGCGGCACGACCAGACGAATCGGTTTGGTAGGCCATGCCGTGGCCGCAGGCTGCGGCTGGGCCAGCGCCAAAGCGGGTGCAGTGCAGGCGGCGGCCAGCAGCGAGAGGGTGGTGCGGCGGGTGGGGTGCATGGGGTGGTCCTCGGTGGTGCGGGCAGTCATTCTTCGAACAGTTCCGAGTGCGTGCCAGCGCGCACAAAAATCAAGGCGTTGCCGTCCTGCCGGTAGATCAGCAGGAAGTCGCCACCGATGTGGCACTCGCGGTGGTCGGCCCAGTCGCCCTTGAGTGGGGGATCGAGCCATTCGGGGCCGAGTGGTGCGTCGTTCGCGATGAGCAGCAGCATCGCGGTTTTCAAGCGTTTCAGGTCGTAGCGCCCCGCATGCGACAGTCGCTGCCAGTCTTTCAGGAATGTCTTGGTGTAGTCGCACGCCCGGGGCGGCGTGGCTCGCTTATGGCTTGCGGGGTTTTTCAAGCTCATGGATCAGGGCTTCGCCAGAATCAAAACGCGCTGCCCGCGCCTGAGCCATGGCGCGGGCATCTTCCATTGCCAGGCGGGTCTGCGCATTGGGGACTTTCAACTCCAACGGAAACGCCTGATCGTTGACCACTCGCTTGAGCAGAATGCGTATGGCGTCCGACAGCGACAGCCCCATGGCCGCCAGCGCTTCGCTGGCTTGCGTCTTGATTTCTTCGTCCACGCGAACGTGGAGCATCGTGGATTGGGCCATGGGCTGGATTCTCCGTTTTGTGTGATTATGTATCTCTATTGAGATACATGAAAGCGCTCCAAACCCTCAACACCCCGCTGCGCACTTCCCCGCCGCGTCAAACTCCATCGTGCGGCCCGACAGCGGCACGTGTACCGGCATCCTGGAGGCTTTGATGAAGGCTTCGGTCTTGCTGCCGGGGCGCACCTTGCCGCCCACGGTGCCCACTTCGTTGGCGTGGGAGGCAATCACGGTGGCGGGCTTGACCAGTTCGTTCATCACGAAGGCGGCCTCGGCCGGGCCGGTGGTGAAGCCGTCGCCGATGTTCATCACGGCCAGTTTCGCCTGGTACAGGTCGCGCACCACGCGCTCCTGGTCGGCGGTGACGCCGGTGTCGCCCGACAGGTAAGCCACCAGGCCGTTGCTGAACTTGAGCACATAGCCGGTGGCCAGGCCCACATCGCCGGCAATGCCCACTTCCTTCATCATGCGGCCAAGCTCGCCACCGATGTAGTCGGGGTCCACGCCGTTGCTGTGCATGGCCGTGACGGTGGCGATGCGCACGCCGCCCACGGTGACGCTGCCGCCAAAGCGCGCCAGCATGCTGTCGGCCGGGTTGCCCCCGTTGGCCTTGAGCTTGGCGGCAAAGAAGGGCGGCATTTCGCTGCCGGTGACGATCTTCGATTTCTTGGCCAGCGCAATGTTGACCACGCTGGTGTTCGGCAGCGCCGAGACCGACACATCGGGCGCGGCGCAGGTGCCGCTGTTCGGCTCCTTGCCATGGGCGTTGCCCACGGGGTCGCCGTGCATGTGGCTCCCCAGAATGATGTCCACCTTGCCCAGGCGCGGGTCGCCGGCGCCCGCCACGGTGCGGCCCGGGTCGTAGAGGATGCGCGTGCCGTTGGGGTCTTCGAAGACGAGCGCGCGGTCTTGCGGGCAAAACTCGCCTTCCATGCCGCCCAGCGACGTGACTTTCACCGTCTGCGCCCAGGTGGGCGCGGCCAGCGTGGTCAGCGCGGCCGCGGCCAGCGCACCGCGCGAGAACCAACGGATCAGGGCTTGCATGAAAATCTCCTGTGTTGACGATGATGATCAAATTGTTGACACTTTTTTTCGAAATGACAACAATCGCGGTGATTTTTTTTCACCGACCATGCCGCACCAACCCGCCTCCACCGCCTTGCAACGCTTTCGCGTGATCGACCTGACGCAGGTGCGCGCCGGCCCCACCTGCTGCCGGCAACTGGCGGATTGGGGGGCAGACGTCATCCAGGTGCAGATGCCCGAGCACATGCGCGGCGACGACACGCTGGGCGGGCAGGACGGGTCCGACTATCAGTACACGCACCGCAACAAGCGCTCCATCACGCTTAACCTGAAGGAGCCGGCCGGCATTGCCACGCTCAAGCGGCTGATCGCCTCGGCCGACGTGGTGGTGGAGAACTTTCGCCCGGACGTGAAGTTCCGCCTGGGCATCGACTACGAGACCCTGGCCGCCACGCAGCCGGCTTTGGTGTATTGCAGCATCTCCGGCTTCGGGCAGACCGGGCCCTTGGCCAGCCGCCCGGGGTTTGACCAGATCGCCCAGGGCATGAGCGGGCTGATGTCGGTTACCGGGGAGCCGGGCGCTGCGCCCATGCGCGTGGGCATTCCCATCGGCGACCTGTGCGCCGGCATTTTTGCCGCGCAGGGCATTCTGGTGGCCCTGCTGGAGCGCGACGCCTCGGGCCGGGGCCAATGGGTGCACACCTCGCTGCTCGAAGCCATGGTCTACATGATGGATTTCCAGACCTCGCGCTACCTGATCGACGGCGAGGTCGCCAAACAGGCGGGCAACTTCCACCCCACCAGCATTCCCACCGGCGTGTACAAGGCGCGCGACGGCTACATGAACATCGCCGTGTTCGGCTCCAAGATTTGGGAGCGCTTCTGCGCCATCCTGGGCGCGCCCGAATGGGTGAGCGATCCGCGCTACCACGACAAGCCCTCGCGCTCGGTCAACCGCGAAGCGCTCAACGCCGACATCAACCGCCGCTTAGCCGCGCACGACCGCGCGCACTGGGTTCGGCAGTTCAACGAAGGCGGCGTGGCCTGCGGCCTGATCAACGACATGCGCGAGGTGTTCGCCGAGCCGCAAATCCAGCATCTGGGCCTGGTCAAGGACGTGGTCTCGCCCTGGCGCGGCCCGCAGCGCCTGGTCGGCCAGCCGGTGCAACTGACGCGCACGCCCAGCACCATCGCCCGGGCCACGCCGCGCCGCGGCGAGCACACCGAGGAGGTGCTGGCCGAACTGGGCCTTGCGCCGGCGGAACTGGCCGCCATGAAGACCGCTGGCGCCTACTGACCCCTCAACCGAAACCCATCCAATGACCGAACCCGACTACACCCCCGGCACCGCGCGCGTGCAAACCTGGCTGGACGGCAGCACGCTGCACATCCGCTTCAACAACCCGGCGCGGCACAACGCGCTGTCGGTGGACATGTGGGAGGCCGTGCCGCCGTTGCTGGCCGTGGCGCGCGACGACGAGCGCGTGCGCCTGGTGGTGTTCTCTGGCGCCGGTGACAAGGCTTTTGTGTCCGGTGCCGACATTTCGCAGTTCGAGGACATGCGCGCCGCGCGCGCCGCCGTTGCGCATTACGAGGCCATGGCCGAGGCCACGCTGACCGGTATCTACGACTTTGCCAAGCCCACGCTGGCCAGCATCCGCGGCTACTGCATCGGCGGCGGCGTCAACGTGGCCATGGCCTGCGACATTCGCCTGGCCAGCGCCGATTCGGTGTTTGCCATTCCAGCCGGGCGCCTGGGCCTGGGTTACCGCTATTCGGCCATGAAGAACCTGGTGGACCTGGTGGGCCCCGGCGCGGCCAAGGACCTGTTTTTCACCGCGCGCCGCATCGACGCGCAGGAGGCGCGCGCCATCGGCCTGATCACCCGCGTCTGTCCGGCGGACGGGCTGGATGCGCTGCTGGCCGAATACACCCAGACCATCGGCGAGAACGCGCCGCTCACGCTGATGGCCGGCAAGGCCATCACGCGCGAGGTGTTGAAGACCTCGCCCGAGGTGGACCAGGCGCGCTGCGCCGAGCTGATTCGCGCCTGCTTTGAAAGCGCCGACTACACCGAAGGCCGCACCGCCTTCATGCAAAAGCGCAAGCCGGTGTTTACCGGCCGCTGAGGAGCCCAAGCCATGAAATCCTGGTGGATGTTGATGACCGACGTGGACACCGCACTGGAGTTGCGCGACGTGCCGCTGCCCGAGCCCGGCCCGGGCCAGCTGCGCGTGCGCGTGCAGGCCGCGTCGCTCAATCGCGGCGAGTTCGTGCTGGGTCATGGCCTGCACGGCAAGGCCGGCAGTTGGAAGGCCGTGGGCGGCGAGGCGGCCGGCGTGGTGGACGCGCTGGGGGCGGGCGTGCAGGGCTGGCAATTGGGCGACCGCGCCATGGGCCGCTGCGCGGGAGGGTTTTCGGAATACGCATTGCTCGACACGGCCGAGGCCATGGCCGTGCCGGCCGCGTTGAGCTGGGACGAGGCCGCCTCTATCCCGCTGGCGTACATGGTCGCGTTCGACATGCTGGTGTTGCAGGGGCGCCTGCAGGCGGGCGAATGGATGCTGATCAACGGCGTGTCTTCCGGAGTGGGCGTGGCCGCGCTGCAACTGGGCAAGGCGCTGGGAGCCCGGGTAATCGGCACATCGGGATCGGCCGACAAGCTGGCGATGCTGCAGGCCCAGGGGCTGGATGTGGCGCTGCACACGCGCGCGCCCGACTTTGCCGCGCAGGTGCTGGAGGCCACCGGGCAACAGGGCGCCAGCCTGGTGATCAACACCGTGGGGGGCAGCGTGTTTGCCGAGAGCCTGCGCGCCATGGCCTTTGAAGGACGCCTGGCCACCGTGGGCTACGTGGACAACGTGCTGCACGCCGACTTGGACCTGGGCGCCCTGCATGCCAAGCGGCTGACCGTGTTTGGCGTGTCCAACAAGCTGCGCAGCAAGGCGCAGCGGTCGGCCGCCGTGCCGCGCTTCCTGGCCGAGGTGCTGCCGCTGTTTGCCAATGGTCGTCTGCGCCCGCACATCGACCGCTGCTATCCGTTTGACCAGTTGCCCGAGGCGAAGGCGCGCATGGAGGCCGGCGAGCATGTGGGCAAGATCGTGCTGGGAGCCCCGGCATGAGCCGGCGCATCGCCTGGCTGCTCCGCCTGGCCGGGTGGCTGGCCATCGCGTCGGGCCTGCCCAGCGCCGCGGCCCTGGCGCAACAGGCTGCGCCATACCCCAGCAAGCCCATACGGCTGGTCATTGGCTTTGCCCCTGGCGGCGCGGCCGACTATGTGGCCCGCGCCATGAGCGACGCGCTGGGCAAGGCGCTGGGCCAGAACGTGGTGGTGGACAACAAGCCGGGCAACGGCTCCAGCATCGCCGCCGACCTGGTGGCCAAGGCGCCGCCCGATGGCCACACGCTGTTGATCGCCAGCCCCAGCAGCATCTCGGTCAATCCGGCGCTCAATCCCAAGCTGAGCTACAAGCCCTCCGACCTGCAGCCCGTCACCAAGATGACCACCGCGCCGCTGGTGCTGGCGGTCAACCCCGGCACCGGCATCCGCAGCGTGCCCGATCTCATTGCCGCCGCCAGGAAAGACCCGGGCAAGCTGAACTACTCCACCTCGGGTAACGGCTCGGCCCCGCACCTGGGTGCGGCGCTGTTCGGCATGCTGACCGGGACCGAACTGACGCATGTGCCCTATCGCGGCGGCGCGTTGGCCATTCAGTCCGTGATGGCGGGCGACACGCAACTGACCTTTGGCACCTCGCCCTCCGTTCTGCCGCAGGTCGGGAGCGGGCGCCTGCGCGCCATCGCCGTGAGCACGCGCGAGCGCTCGCCGCTGGTGCCCGACCTGCCCGGCATGCGGGAAGCCGGCCTGCCGGAGTACCACCTGGAATTCTGGTACGGCATGTTCCTGCCCGCCGGCACGCCGCCCGCGGTGCAGCGCAAGGTGTTCGAGGCCACCGTGGCCGCCATGCAGGCGCCAGGCGTCAAGGCCGCGCTGGCGCGCGAGGGCACCGACGTGTCGCTGTCGGCCTCGCCCGAGGCGTTCGACCAGTTCTTGCAGGAAGACGGCAAGCTCTGGGTCAACCTGGTCAAGGCGGCCAAGGTCAAGGTGGACTGATGGCGGCGCCCGCGCCCGCGCCGCGCACCAGCGCGCTGTCTGAAACGGCAGTGGCCGAGCTCAAGCAGCTCATCTACAGCGGCGCGGTGCAGCCGGGCGAGCGCCTGAACGAGGTCGCGCTGGCGCAGCGCATGGGCATGAGCCGCGGCCCCGTGCGCGAGGCCATCAAGGTGCTGGCCGGCCTGGGACTGGTGACGGCGGTGCCCAACCGCGGCGTGTTCGTGCGCCAGTTGTCGCCGCGCGAGATGCTGGAGGTGTATGAACTGCGCGCGCTGGTGTTCGGCTATGCGGCCGAACGCGCCTGCGAGCACTTTGCCGAGGAACACCGCAAGCCCTGCGAAGCCCTGCTGGCCGCGATGGACGCCGCCTGCGAGGCCGACGACGGCACCCGCTACTACGAGCTGAACCTGCAATTCCACGCGCTGATCCTGCGCCTGTCCAACAACCGCCGCGCCGAGCAGGCCTACGACGACTACGTGAAGGAACTGCACCTGGTGCGGCGCAAGTACTTCAACGTGCCGGGCAACATGCGCCGCTCCAACATCGAGCACCGCGCCATCTACGCGGGCATCGCCACGCACAACCCCGCCGCCGCCCGCGCGGCGGCCGAGCAGCATGTGCTGTCGGGGCGGGGGCGGTTGCTGGCGGCGTTTGATGGGCCGGCGGGAGCGGTGATCGGATAGCACGCGGCGCGCGGCCGATCCGGCGCCTTGTCCGATCTGCGCGCCATCAACCGCGAATGCCCGCGCGGCGCAGCATGGCACGAAAGATCAGCTCGTGTGTCTGGGCGCCGGATGCGACGCGAGTCGCCGGCACCTGGCGCAGGATGTCTTCGTCGATGCGGCGATTCGGTCCCGCACCCGCGTCTGCCGCCAGCTGGATCTCGCAGGCGCGCTGCAGCGTCCACAGCCGGTTGAACGCGGTCGGGATGCTGGGTCCGACGGCCAGCAGGCCGTGGTTGCGCAGGATCAGGTGATTGCGCTGGCCCAACGAGGCGACCAGCCGGGGCTGCTCTTGCGCGCGCGTGGTCACGCCCTCGTAGTCGTGATAGGCCACATCGTCATACAGCATGGCGCTGTAGAAATTGTCGTGGCGCAGGCCGTCTTCCTTGCACGCCACGGCGCAGCCCGCGGTGGTGTGCACATGCATGATGCAATGGGCATCGGGCCGGGCGTCATGGATAGCGCTGTGGATGATGAAGCCGGCCCGGTTGACCGTTGCGGCTGCGCCGTCGCGCTGCTCGCCCTGCGTATCGATGGCCAGCAGATTGTTGGGCGTGACCTCGGCGTAATGCAGGCCAAAGGGGTTGATCAGGTAGCGCGCTTGCGCGCCAGCGTCGCCGGGGAGGCGGACCGTGATGTGGTTGAAGATCAGCTCGGTCCACCCGAGCCAGTCGAACAGCTTGTAGCAATCGGCCAAATCCTGGCGCAATTGGGCTTCCGTGGTCGCGGTCATGTCGAACTCTGTTGTCGTCACGGCGTGACGGGCTGGGCGGCGGAGCGCCTGAACACCAAGGGCTTGCCGCCATGGGCCCGCTTGAACATCCAGTGCGCCAACGCCGAGTCCAGGTGGTCGGCGTGGTTCGGAAACCACTGCGCCAATGCCTCCACCAGCCTGCGGCAGTTTGCGCGGTCACCCTGGGCGAGCAACTGCCGCACTTGCAGCGCGGATTGCAAAACGGCGTTGTGCTGATCGATGTGGCATTCGCGCGGCGGAAACTGCGTTTCGATCATCCATTGGTTCTCCTGCTCGAAATGCGCCCTGGCATGTGCGATGAACCGATCCAGCAGCGGCGCCAGATCGTCGTCCGCCGCGAGCTGCATCTGACCCACGATGCCAACGAACTCCTCATGCACCTGGTCCATGGGCTTGAAGCCCAGTTCGTAGGCATCGCTCCAGATCAGGGGTGCTTGGGGCGGCGTTTCTTCATTCATGTGGATGGGTCCGGATCAGGCCGCTGCGCGGCCGGTTGAAGAACCTGGAGCACTTCTTCGCAGTAGCACAGATCCTCGGTGCCGACGAGCGCGGGGTCCTGTGGCGATTCGATAAACCGTCCCCTGACCCAGATGCCGTCGCCCACGTTCTCCAGCACTTCGGCGACGGCCCGGTTCTTCATCAGGATGCGCTGGCCGGGTTGGATATCAAGCAGATTGACGAACATGGCGCGCGCCCCTAGAAAAAGATGCTCAGGTTCTTGGCCAGCAATACCGTCTGGCCGAGGTGAATCTCGCGGCGCGCCAGTTTCCACTGGCCGTCCACGCGCCGCAGCACGTCGTTGCGCTTGCCCACGAAGAAATACTCTTCGTATTCGCAGCGGTTCTGGTAGGTCACGAAGCGGCTGCGCACGCTCAGTTCCTCCTGCTGCTGCTCGTTCAGGCGAATTCCGGTGAGTTGCACGTTCGACACCGCCCGGCACAAGCGGGAAAGCGGCTCTTCCGCCCAGTGCACGCCGGTGAGGATTTGCTCAACGCGCTTGGTCAGCGTCCACTTGCCTTCGTTGAACCAGCTCATGTCCTTGTCAAAGCGCGTCTTCTCGCCGGCCGCATGCTCGCCGAACTTGACGTTGTACATCATGGGCATGAAGTACACGAGGTCGTCGGTCAGGGTGTCGAGCCAGGCGCGAAAACTGCGCTCGTCCAGCAGTTCTGCTTCTTCGTATAGAAATTCCTCAGCCTCGCGCACCAGGGCGAGGTAGCGTGAATCGCGCGGCACGACCGAGAAGGTTTCGGTGTGTTGCGCGTTGGCAATGCTTGTGGACATGTCGGTCTCCAGAAGTCAGTATTGGATGGGCACGGGGCCGCCTTGGTGGGCAAAGCAGCCCACGTCGATCACGGTACCGCTGATCGTTTGGGATTCGTTGGACAGCAGGAATGCGACGGTTTGCGCAAAGTCGGCGCCCGTCAGCGCGCGGCCGGCCACCGTGCCGGCCACCTTGCGGTTGCGCACCTGGGCTTCGTCGCCACCGACGCGCCCGACGCTCATGCCCGAGACGATGCCGCCGCCACCAGGTATCGCGACGTTGACGCGGATGTGGTCCTGAAAGTGGTCGTAGGCCATGGCCGCGCTCAGGGCAAAAATGGCGCCCTTGCTGGCCGCATAGGCCGCCATGTTGGGCTTGCCCCAGCCCGCGCCGGAGCCAATGTTCACGATGCTGCCGCCACCCTGTAGCCGCATCTGCGGGATGACCGCGCGGCTCATCAGGAAGACCCCGGTCACGTTGACGGCCTGAATGCGCGCGAACAGGGCCGCGTCGGTGTCGAGCACCGTGCCCAGCGGGCCGATGGCGGCGTTGTTGACCAGGCCGTCGATGCGTCCGTGGCGCGACAGCGCGGTTTCGACCACGCGCCGTACGTCGGCCTCATTCGACACGTCGGCTTCCAGCACATCCACCTGCGCGCTCAGGCCGGCAGCCGCCAGCGCCTGGGCCAGTTCGTCAAAGCCGCTGGCCACGCTGGAGACCTGCGCCTGACGCAGGCCGAACGCGACCACGCGATGGCCGCGCCGGGCCAGTTCGAGCGTGATCGACAGGCCCAGCCCGAAGGTTCCGCCGGTGACGATGGTGACGGGGTTCAAGTGGCCTCACCCATGATCACGTTCCACGCGGCCTGGTCCATGTAGTGGCCCCAACTGCGGTAGAAGGCGCGCGGGTTTTCCTCGCTGACCTGCAGGCTGACGTTGCCGCCCACCGGCCCAGTGCCTTTGGCCTGCACCTTGCCGAGCGACTGCATGTAGTTGTACGGGTAGCGCCGGGCGACGGGACCGCGCGCCCCGGCGGTGGCGTAGTTCCAGTTTTCCATGTCGTCCTGCTCGGTCATGCCGGCGGGGCCCGAGTAGCGCATGTAGTAGCGGCGCATGAAGTCCTTGACGGACTGCGGCGCATCGGCATCGACCAGGAAGAAGCGCCAGGCCTCGGTGCTCTCCGGGCCGTTGGGATGCCACACGCACAGCGAGCGCGGCTGGCGCCCATGGAACGAGGTGTTCGGGAACAGCGTGCCCACAAAGGGCATCAGGCGCGCCTTCTCGCCCAGGCGCGCCTGGCGGTCGTCGTGGCACTTTCTGAAATAGGCGCCGATCTCGGGGTCGTTCTGAAACGTGTCCACGAAGGGCGCGTTCTCGGGCATCAATGCGCTGTGCACGCCGTGGCCGCCGGGGAAGTTGACCCACACATGCTGCGCGTGCTCCAGCTCGTTGTCGCGCCGCCCCTTCACGCCGGCCTCTGCGCTGGGGCCAATGCCGACCAGATCCACCGACCGGTGGCTGACGTTGTGATACGTGTCGCCCAGAAAGTTCTCGGCCGCGAACTTCCAGTTGCAGGGAATGATCCACTTGTGCACGCCAATCAGCACCTCGGAGCCGCCCTCGCGCCCGTCGCGGCAATCCAGCGCCAGGTCCAGATGCGTGAGCGCTTCGCCGAAATAGCTGTGAAAGTCGGGTGCGTCCTTGTCCCAGGTGGCAAAGATCGCGCCCTTGTAGTTCTGCAGCTTGGCAACCTCGATCAGCGACCACTCGTCCTTGTTCAGGCAGTCCTCGTACAGGTTCTTGTACTGCGGCACGCCGAACAGCTTGCCCTCGGTGGTGAAGCTCCAGCTGTGGTACGGGCAGGTGAAGAGCTGCGTGTTGCCGTGGTCGTATTGCGCCACCTTCATGCCGCGGTGCCGGCAGGAGTTGAGAAAGACGTGAATCTTGCCTTTTTTGTCGCGCGTCAGGATCACCGGCTCGATGCCCATGCGCGACGTGAAGTAGTCGCCCGGCTTCGGAATCAGGCTCTCATGGCCCACGAACAACCAGGAGCGGGTGAAGACCCGCTCCATTTCCTCGTTGAAGATCTGCTGGTCGGTGAAGATGGCGCGGTCAATCACGCCGCGCTCGGTGCCGATCATCTGTTCGTAGGTCGTGTCGTGCTTCATGGTTCATGGCTCCATCAATTGGGTCGGCAATCAGGCAAAGCGCTCGCACAGAACGTCGCTCTTGCGGGCGCCAGCTTTCACGGCGGCGGCTCGGGCGGCTTCCACCATGGGCGGCGGGCCGCACAGGTACACGCGGGTATCCGGCGTGATCGATCCGGGCGCGATCAGATCGGTGGCGTAGCCGGGGTGCACGCCTTGCGGGGCCTGGGCTTCGGCGGCGTACACCACCTCCAGGCCTGCAATCCTGGCCCGCAGCGCGTCCAGGGCCTGTTGGCCGAAGAAATGCCCGCCGGTGCGGGCACCAATCAGCAAGCGCGTGGGTACCGAGCGCGCCTGCTCGCTGTCCTGAACGATCTGTTCCAGCATGGCCATGAATGGGGCGACCCCCGTTCCACCGGCCACGAAGAGCCGCGGCCGAGGCTCATTTCGCAAAAAGAAGCTGCCTCGGGCGGGGCCGACCTCAAGCGCCGAACCCGTACCCGCGTCGGTTGTCAGCCAGGTGGAAAACGCGCCTTTTTCCACCACGCGGATGTAGAACACCAGGTGGCGCTCCCCGGACCGGTTGGCCATGGAGTAGGAGCGCCATTCGCTTTGCCCGGCGGGCTTCAGGCGCACATACTGGCCCGGAAGAAACCGGATCGCCTCGGGGACCTCGACGTCCAGGCGGATCACTTCCTCGGCCACCGGGGTCACGGCCAAGACCCGGCCTTGCTGCGCAGGTGGTTCGTCGGCCGATGCCTCGCTCGACTCGTATGGCAGCTCAATCACGGCCGGCGCCGTCACCGTGCTGACGCAGCAGAGGATGGCGCCGTCCTCGCGCTCGTCGTCGGGCAGCACCGAGGCGTCGTAGTCGCCCAGTTCGACCGTTCCCGACACGCAGCGCGCCGCACACGTGCCGCATTGGCCGTTGGAGCAGTCCATCAGCAGGCCCAGTCCCGCTTGCGCCGCCGCCTCGACCAGTCGGTCGCCGTGCGGTACGGCCAGGTGCGCGGAAATGCCGTCGGAGAACAGCAAGGTGACGGAATGCGTCTGTGTCATGGGAGTCGTGTTGCGGTTGGGTTTGCCCGGCGAGCGGGGATCTGCGCTTGAAGTCCCGCGCTATTTGGCGGGCGACGACACCCGTTCGATGACCTTCGCCCACTTGCTGGATTCACCGTCGATGAAGCGTTTGAAGTTCGGCCCGTTCATGTAGCTCGGCTCCGCGGCCAGCGCGGCGATCTGACTCTGCATGGCGGGTGAGGCCATCGCGGCGGCGACGGCGGCGGACAACTTGGCCTGAACGTCGGCCGGCGTTCTGGCGGGCAGGAACAGGCCCATCCAGGCGGGCGCCGAGTAGCCGGCGACGCCTTCCTCGGCCAGGGTGGGCAGCTCAGGCGCCACCTTGCTGCGCGCGGCGCTGGTCACCCCCAGCGCGATCAGCTTGCCGGCCTTGATGTGCGGGTAGGCGGAGGTGAGGTCCACCATGGCCGCCGCCAGCGTCCCGCCCAGCAGGTCGGTGACCGCCGGGCCGCTGCCGCGGTAAGGCACTGCAACCAGCGACGCGCCAGACAGGGAGGCCAGCAGCTCACCGGCCAGGTGTTGCGACGTGTACTGGCCCGAGGTGCCGTAGGGCAAGCCCTTGGCTTGCTGGGTGCTCCCCTTGACGAGGGCGAGCAGATTCCCATAGCCGCTCTGCGGCGAACCCACGAAGACCAGCGGAATGTCGGCCAGCTTGGCCAGCGGCACCAGATCCTTTTGCGGGTTCAGGGGCGGCGCGTCGCTCAGGTGCGGGTTGATCGCAATCGCACCGGTCGCGCCCAAGCCAATCGTGTGGCCATCCGGCGCGGCCTTGGCCACCGCGATCAATCCGAGTGCGCCGCCGGCCCCGGCCTTGTTGTCCACCACGACCGGCTGCCCGAGCGACTGGGCGAGTTCCTTGCCGATGGCGCGGGCGATCGCGTCCGCGGAGGCGCCCGGCGCGAACGGCACGACCAGCGTGATGGGCTTGGCCGGAAAAGTCTGCGCCATGGACAAGGCGGCGCAGCTCATGCTCAGCGCGGCGAGCGCGCATCGGAGGCGATGCATCGGGTTCATGTGGGGGATTCCCTTCGCGTCATTCGGGTTGGATGTTCGCCGCCTTGGCCACCTGGGCCCAGCGCGCCATGTCGGAGGCGATGCGGCGCGACAGCGCCGGCGCATCGGCATCGCCGACGTCCAGGCCCAGCGCGGTCATTTTTTCGACCGTCTCCTTGTCCTTGAGGATGTCGCCGACCATGCCGCGCAAGCGCGAGAGCACGGGCTCCGGCGTGCCCTTGGGCGCCATCAGGGCGGTCCAGATCGTGACCTCGTAGCCCGCCAGCCCGGACTCGGCAACCGTCGCAATGTCCGGGAACGCGGCCGAGCGCTTGGCGGTGGTGACCGCCAGCGCCTTCAGCTTGCCGGCCTTCACCTGCTGGATCACGGCGGCGCTGTCGAGCACGCCCAGTTGCACCTCGCCCGCCAACAGGGCCGCGACCACCGGGCCTGAGCCGCGGTAGTTGACCTGCGTGAAGCGCAGGCCGGACGCGGTGGACAGCGTCTCGGCCGCCAGCTGGAAGGAGGAAGACGCCACGCCGTGGTTCAGCGTGCCGTCCTTGACCGTCTTGCCGTAGCGGATGAGTTCGGCCAGGCTCTTGACCGGCAGCGTGGCCGGCACCGTGACGATCAGGGGATATGAACCCAGCAGCGCGATCGGCTCAAAGTCCTTCAGCGGGTCGTAGGGCAGGTTCTTCATCAGCACCGGGTTGACCGTCAACCCGCCGCTGGACGACACCAGCAGGGTGTAGCCGTCCGCCTTGGCCTTGGCCACGAAATCGGTCCCGACGGCCGAATTGGCCCCCGGCTTGTTGTCCACGGTAACGCCTTGCTTGAGCTGCTCCTGCAGCTTTGCCGCAATCAGGCGCGCCAGGATGTCGTTGGTGCCACCCGGCGCAAACCCCACCACGATCTTCAGGGGCCGGTCCGGGTAGTTCTGCGCAAGGACGGCCAGCGGCGCCCAGGCGGCGGCCAGCGCCAGGGTGACGGGCAGGACGGCGCCACGGGCCATGTTCAAAAGCTGCTTGATCGGTCCGACCATCACTCACGTCTCCAAGGGTTGAATGTTGTCCATATATCGGACTGATGTTCATTGTACGGACATTGTTTGCGCTGTGTCAAATATTGATTACTTTGTCCACATGGCGGACAAATCACGTGATAGGACGGAGCGTGGGGTAAAGTGTCCAAAGTGCGGACATTCATCGGACTCCAGCCCTCATGAGCAACACCGAAAAAGGCGACAAGAGCGACAACGTGCGAGCCGTGGCGCGTGCGCTGGACATCCTGCTGGCGTTTACGCCCAACGACCACGAGCTGACGCCGGGCGAGCTGCTCAAGCGCGTGGACCTGTCCCGCCCGACGCTGTACCGCCTGCTCTACACGCTGCAGGAGAGCGGCTTTCTGGTCTCGGTAGGTGATCCGCAGAGGTTCAGGCTCGGTCCCGCGATCGCCCAGTTGGCCCATGTGTGGACGTCGAGCCTGGACATCAGCGCCCTGGCTGAACCGCTGCTGCGCCGCATCTGGGAGCAGACCCGGGAAACCGTGGCCTTGTTTCTGCCCCAGGGGGCCAATCGGCTGTGCGTGGCGGAACTGCCCAGCCCCCAGCCGCTGAACTTCAAGCGCGGGGTGGGCTATACCGAGCGCATCGCGCGTGGGGCCAGCGGGCGCGCCATTCTGGCGTTCATGGACCTTGCGCCGCAGGAGTTGCAGGCCTATGTCGAGGGCATCGACCTGGACCTGCCGACGCTGCAAGCCGAGCTGGCCATGACCCGCACGCTCGGCTACGCCACCAGCCACAACGAGCTGATCTCCGGCGCGGTGGCGGTGGCCGTCCCGTTTTTCAACGGCCAGGGTGCGGTCGCGGGCTCGATGGGCGTCTTCGGCCCCGAGGTCCGTCTGGGCGAACAGGCCATCGACGACATCCGCATCGTCCTGACCGAGCAAGCCGCTCAATTGTCCCGGCTGCTTGGGGCCAGGCCATAGTCCGGATCAGCTCCGCACGGCCGCGAGATCATCCATGAATACTTCAAAATTCATAGCTACCTGTGGTCGTATTTATTGGCTTGAATGCCAATAAGATACAAAAAATAGGGGCAAGCAGCCTGTGTTTTGGCGCTCGAATCCATGATTTTGTAGATGTTTCTACAAATTTGTAGATATATCTACAAATTCTCCAAAAATCCCGTTAAAAAAAGGCGTTCGACGGGAAATTTTTAGATAAAAACAGGCATCAAACCCAATAAATACCACCACGGGCAGCTATCATTTTTACAGGCGCCCGACGGGCGACTGACGCCCACGCTACCCAAAATACTTGCGCCCGACGATCCGTTTGACGAAGCGCAGCTTCTGCATCAGCGGAAAGCCCCTGAAATTGGTCTCGGTCACGCCCACGGTGAAGGCGGTCTGTTTGCTGTAGTCGATGGCCACGTCCACGATCACCGGGCGACCTTGCGCCGCGAGTGCGCGCGCTTGCGTGATCGCGTCCACGATGCCGGCGTCGTCGGGCATGGACACGAAGGCCGCGCCGGTGGCCTGCGCCACGCCTTGCAGGTCGATCGACGCGTCGAGCTGGGTGCAGACCTCGCGCTGGTAGGGGCGCTGCTGGGCCTGGGCGATCTGCGACAGCGCGCCGTCCTTGAACACGTAATACACCACGCCCAGCCGGTTGGCGCAGGCGGTGAGGATTTCCATGCAGGTCATCGCAAAGCAGCCGTCGCCGACGATGGCGGCCACTTCCTTGCCCGGAGCGGCCAGCTTGGCGCCGATGGCGCCGGGCGCCGCGTAGCCCATGGCGTTGAAGTCGGTGGGCGTGACGAGCTGGGCGCCGCGCGGCTGCGGGTACAGCTCGGCGGCCAGGAAGGTGTGGTTGCCGTCGTCCAGCGCGGTGATGCTGTCGGCGGGCATCTGCTCGCGCAGCGCGGCAAAAAAGCGCGCCGGATTGACGCGGCCACGGCTGTCGTGGGCGAACCATTCGGCGCGGTAGGCGGCCTTGTCGCGCGCGATCTGCGCCTGCAGCGCCTGGCTGTCGGCCTGGGCGGGCGCGCCGCGCGAGCGGATCTCGGCCAGCAGCTGCGCCAGCACCGGCGCCGCGTCGCCCTCGATGGCGATCTGCGCCGGATAGTGGGCGTTGAACACGTCGCCGTCGATGTCCACGTGCACCAGGGCGGCCGGCACCGGCGCGCCAAAGCTGCCGGTGGGGATTTCAGAAAACCGCGTGCCCACCGCCAGCAGCGCGTCCACTTCCTTGAACGCATGGCGCGCGGCGGGCACGGCGGCGCGGCTGAAGCCAAAGCCGGCGTGCAGCGGATGGTCTGCCGGGAACACGGCCAGGCCCTGCAAGGTGGTGCTCACCGGGGCGCCGAGCCGCTCGGCCAGTTCGACGAGCTGTTTCTGCGCGTGGCGCGCGCCCCAGCCGACGAACAGGCCCGGCCGGCGGGCGCCCAGCAGCAGGTCGGCCGCACGGGTGATCAGGCTGGTGGGCGCGGCGGCGGGCGCCGGCGGCGGCTGCCAGGCGGGCGGCTCGGCCACGGGCGCGGAGAACAGCTGCAGGTTGACCGGAATCTCCACCAGCACCGGCCCCGGGAAACCGTTGGTGGCGATGGCATAGGCCTGATACAGCGTGGGCACCACCTCGTCGTGCTGGGTCACGCGGAAGGCGGCCTTGGTGAAGCCCTTGGCGATTTCAAGCTGATCGACCGCGTGCAGCTTGTAGCGCTGCGGCGTGTCGGTGCGCACGCCGCCGGTGATGACCAGCATGGGCACGCCGTCGAGAAAGGCCTCGCCAATGCCGCTGGCCGCATGCGTGAGGCCGGCGGCCGGCACGATGACCAGCGTGCCGATGGCGCGCGCAGCGCCGCTTGCGCCCTGGCCGCGCCACTGGATGCGGCTGAACGCGTCGGCCATGAAGGCGCCGCCGCCTTCGTGCGTGACCAGCAGCGGCGTGATCCGCGCGGAGCCGGCCAGCTCGTCGTACAGCTCCGTGTTGTGCACGCCGGGGATGCCGAAGGTGTGCGTGATGCCGAGCTGCTCCAGCGCAAAAACGGCGAGTTGGGCGGCGGTCTTGTTCATGGTGGGCCGAGGGGGTGGGTTGGGGGATTCAGGCGATCATCGCCCGCGCCGCGCGCTGCGCCGAATAGATGCAGCCGCCGAGAAAGCTGCCTTCCAGGCCGCGCAGGCCGTTCATGCCGCCGCCGCCAAAGCCGGCGGCCTCGCCCACGGCGTAGAGCCCGGCAATCGGCTCGCCCGCGGCGCCCAGCACCTGGCTGGACAGGTTGGTCTGGATGCCGCCCAGGCTTTTGCGGCTGATGATCTGCTCGCGGATGGCGATCAGCGGCCGCGCGCCGGGGTCGTCGATGCGGGCCGCCTCGCACACGCGCAAACGGTCGCCCTTCCACCGGCGCAGCTGCGCGATGCGCTGGCGCTGCGGGTCCTGGCTGGCGGCGCCCTTGGCGACTTCGGCGTCGTAGTGGCCGACCACCTCGCGCAGCGTCTGGGCGCTCACCTCGGCCTGGCCCTGCAGCGCATTCATGCCCGCGGCCAGTTCGTCCAGCGAGCCGGCGGTCACCACGTCGGTGCTGTGGGCCAGCATTTCCTTGAGCAGCCAGCGGTTGCCCAAAGCGATGTCGAGCACGAAGCCGAGCATGCGCTTGTCGCGCACGCTGGGGTTGAACTCGGCGCCGGAGATCGCCAGTTCCTTGAGCGCGATCTTGCGGTTGAGCACCTGCCAGGAGTAGCCGCCGGGCTGCGCGCACACTTGGGTGACCAGGTCGCGCGTGTCGAACCCGCTGACCAGCGGCGGCACGATGCGCTCGCCGCGCGCGTTGAGCCACAACGCCGAGCGTGGCGGCACCAGCGACAGGCCGTGGCGCGGCTTGCGGGGCCGCCAGTGGGCAATGCCGCCCGCGTAGTTCCACTGGTTGCGCAGATGCGTGAGCTGGCCGCCCACCGCCTCGGCCGCCCGGTGCAGGGTGCCGTCGGCATAGCGGTGCGAGCCGTTGAGCAGTCCCTCGGGCGCCTCGGCCCCCCAGTCGGGGTGCCAGTGGCGGCGCGCCTGGCTCAAATCGCCGCCGTTGATGCCGCCGGCGGCAATCACCACCTGCGGCGCATGCGCCTCGAACGGCTC
>DAIOSZ010000043.1:11130-20762 GCA_036752305.1 Burkholderiaceae bacterium | reverse complement strand
ACCACCGAGCCGATCACGCGGTCCACGCCGCTGTAGCGCTCGCACAGGCCTTGCGGATCGACGGCCTTGAGGCTCATGCCTTGCCACGGCCCCGGCAGCTTGTGGAAATACCACCAGGGGATGCCGTTTTGCAGCGTGACGACGCGCGTGTCGGCATTGAACAGCGCCGGCAGCTCCTCCGCGATGGGCGGCACCTGGTGCGCCTTCATGCCCAGCAGCACCAGGTCTTGCGCGCCGAGGTCGGCGATGCGGTCGCTGGCGCGGGCGGGCTGGACGTCGATGCGCTGACCGCTTTCCTCGATCAGACTCATGCCGCGCGCGCGCACGGCCGCCAAATTGGCGCCGCGCAGCAGCACCGACAGTTCATGCCCCTGGGCCGCGAGCTTGACGCCGAGCATGCCACCGATGGCACCGGCGCCGATGACGGCGATTTTCATGTGGAAGTGGCTCCCTCGAAACGGTTGGTCAAGGTCCCGACGCCTTCGATCACCACGCTCACCTCGGTGCCGGCCCGCATGGGCAGCGCGCCCAGCGAGGTGCCGCAGGCGATCAGGTCGCCGGGCTCCAGCGTCATCTCGCGCGAGAGCAAGGCGACGATGCGGGCGGGCGAGAGGATCATGTCGGCGCACGGATAGTTCTGCCGTTCGCGTCCGCCCACCAGCGTCCGCACGGTGAGCGCCGAGGCGTCGAGCCCGGTCGCGATGCTCGGGCCGAAGATTCCGAAGCCGTCGCAGCCCTTGGCGCGCGACCATTGCGCAAAGCTGGGCTCGCTGCTGAGCCAGTCGAGCGCGGTCACGTCGTTGACGCAGGTGTAGCCGAAGATGGCCTGGGCCGCCTGCTGCTCGTTGGCATCCTTCAGGCGCTGGCCGATCACGATGCCCAGCTCGCCTTCGTACAGCACGCGCCCGCTGTAGCCGCTGGGCGCGCGGAAAACCTCGCCCGGCCCGAGGTAGCTGCTGGATGGTTTGAGGAAGAACAGCGGCTCGGTGGGCAGCGACCAGGCGTTCTTGGCGGCTGCCGCGTGGTAGTTGTTCCACAGCGCAATGAACTTGCGCGGCTGACAAGGGGCCAGCAGCCGCAGCTCGGCCAGGGGCCAGCGCTGGCCGGTGGGGATGGGCTCGCGGGCAGCGTCGGGGCCGAACAGCTCGCCTTCCACCTCGCGCACCGAGCCATCCTCGAGCAGGCCGTAGGCCCCCCGGTCCCCCGCCTCGAAGCGCACCCAGGTTTGGCGCGGCGCCGTCATGCGCCACGCTCCTTGCGCCGCAGATGGTTCTTGTAGACGCCCAGCAGCGGCGAGAACAGCATCAGCAGCGCCAGGCCGGTGATGGAGGCGGCCAGCGGGTTGGAGACGAATACCGTCAGGCTGCCGCCTGAGGCCAGCAGCGACTGGCGGAAGGCGTTTTCCGCCATGTCGCCGAGCACCAGCGCCAGCACCAGGGGCGCCAGCGGGTAGTCGAGTTTCTTGAACACGTAGCCCATCACGCCAAAGCCCAGCATGCACCAGACGTCGAACATCGAGCTGTGCACCGTGTAGGCGCCAACGACGCAGATCACCAGGATCACCGGCGCGATCACCGCGAACGGAATGCGCAGGATGGCCGCGAACCACGGCACCATGGTCAACACCACGATCAAGCCCACGATGTTGCCCAGATACATGCTGGCGATCAGCCCCCAGACGAAATCTTTCTGCTCCACGAACAGCAGCGGCCCGGGCTGAAGGCCCCAGATCAGCAGCCCACCGAGCAGCACCGCCGCCGTGGGCGAGCCGGGGATGCCCAGCGTGAGCATGGGCAGCAGCGCCGAGGTGCCGGCGGCGTGCGCGGCGGTCTCGGGCGCCAGCACGCCTTCGGGCGCGCCCTTGCCAAAGGCGTCCGGGTCCTTGGACAGGCGTCTGGCCATGCCGTAGCCCATGAACGAGGCGGGCGTGGCGCCACCCGGCGTGATGCCCATCCAGCAGCCGATGGCCGCGCTGCGCAGATAGGTCTTCCAGTATTGCTGCAAATCCTTCCAGGTGTCGATCACCACGCGCAGGCTCATCTTGGCGCTCTTGCCCTTGAAAGCCAGGCCCTCTTCCATCGTGATCAGGATTTCGCCGATGCCGAACAGGCCGATCACCGCGATCAGGAAGTCAAAGCCCTTGAGCAGCGGCTCGAAGCCGAAGGTCAGCCGCAACTGTCCCGTCACGTTGTCCATGCCGATGGCCGCCAACGCGAATCCCAGGAACATGGCGGCCATGGTTTTCCACGGCGAGCCCTTGGTCATGCCGATGAAGCTGCAAAACGTGAGCAACTGCACGGCAAAGAATTCCGGCGGGCCGAACTTGAGCGCGAACTTGGCCACCCAGGGCGCGAGGAAGGTGATCACGATCACGGCGATCAGCGCGCCGAAGAACGAGGAGGTGAAGGCCGTGGTCAGCGCCTGCGCCGCCTGTCCGCGCTGCGCCATGGGATAGCCGTCGAACGTGGTGGCCACCGACCAGGGCTCGCCCGGGATGTTGAACAGGATCGAGGTGATCGCCCCGCCGAACAGCGCGCCCCAGTAGATGCACGAGAGCATGATGATCGCCGAGGTCGGATTCATGCTGAAGGTCAGCGGCAGCAGGATGGCCACGCCATTGGCGCCGCCCAGGCCCGGCAGCACGCCGATGATCACGCCCAGGATCACGCCCAGGAACATCAGACCCACGTTGACCGGAGACAGGGCGACGGCGAACCCCTGCATCAGTGCTTGGACTTCTTCCATGGCGCTCTTTCTCAGTAGCCCAGCATGGCTTCCAGCGGTCCCTTGTACAGCGGAACCTGGAACCAGACCTCGAACATCAGGAACAGCGCGACCACCACGCCGAGGGCGACGCCCACCGACATGCCCCAGCCGTACTTGCCCTGCCAGCGCATGAAGAACGCGATGAACAGCGCCGAGGCCACGTACAAGCCCAGCCACTGCATGACCAGCAGATACACCAGCGTGGGCCAGAACATGGCCAGCACCAGGCGCAGCTTCTCGCGCGAGACGAAGCTCTTGTTCGCGCCGGCGCCGCGCCAGGCCTTGAAGAAGATCACGCCGCAGCACAGGCACAGCAGCAGGCCCACGTAGAACGGAAAGTAACCGGCCTGCGGCCCGTCGCTGCCCCAGCCCGATCCCAGGCGGCTGCTGTCCCACATGATGAGCGCGCCGAAGGCCAGCAGCACCAGCGCTGTGACCATTTCCATGGAACGCGTGGAGATGGCCGAGGTTTCGGGCGCGTCGTCGCCCTCGTCAGCGTGCGGGTCCGGTGGCGGCGGTGCGTGGGGTGCGTTCATGGCAAGAAGCCCGCGTCGAGGCGGGCAGGGCTGGGATTCAAGGGCTGTAGAGGGAGACGGCCGGCGCGGGCCGTCGGTCACTTGGCGACGAAGCCCGCCTCCTGCATCAGCAGACGGTGCCTCACATCCTCATTGGCGACCCAGCGCGCGAAATCGGCGCCGGTCATCACGGTGGTGTTGAAGGCGCCTTCCTCGATGAACTTCTTCCACTCGGGCGTGGCACGCACCTTCTCCATGAGCTGCACGTAGTAGTCAACCTGCTCGGGCTTGACGCCAGGAGCCATGAAGATGCCGCGCAGCATCAGGTACTGCACGTCCAGGCCGGCTTCCTTGCAGGTGGGAATGTCGCCCCAGGCGATGTCGGCCACCTTGTCCTTGTACGGCAGGCGCTTGCCGTCGAACACGCACAACGGGCGCAGCTTGCCGCCGCGCCACTGCGCCACCGCCTCAATGGGGTTGTTGACCGTCGAATCCACGTGCTTGCCCACCAGTTGCACGGCCACTTCGCCGCCGCCCTTGTAGGGCACGTAGATGAACTTGACGCCGGTCTGCTTTTCGATCAGCGCCGTGATGATCTGATCTTCCTGCTTGGAGCCGGTGCCGCCCATCTTCAGCTTGGCGGGCTGCGCCTTCACGGCCGTGACATATTCCTGAACGTTCTTGTACGGCGCCTCGGCATTCACCCACAGCACGAACTCGTCGAGCGCCATCATCGTGACAGGCGTCATGTCCTTCCAGCTGAAGGGCACGCCCGTGGCCAGCGGCGTGGTGAACAGGTTGGACAGCGTGATGACGATCTTGTGCGGATCGCCCTTGGCGTTCTTCATCTCCAGAAAGCCCTCGGCGCCCGCGCCGCCGCCCTTGTTGACGACGACCATCGAGCCCTTCATCAGCTTGTTCTTGGTGATGATGCCCTGGATCAGGCGCGCCATCTGGTCGGCGCCGCCGCCGGTGCCCGCCGGCACGATGAACTCGACCGTCTTGGTCGGCTGCCAGGCCTGAGCAAGGGCGCCGCCGCCGAGCAGGCTCATGCCAAAGGCGGCCAGCGAGGCGCCGGCAAGTTTCTTGAGGGTGCCGAAGCGGTGAGGCTTTGTCATGCGGGGTGTCCTGGCAAATCTGGGGCGGCTCGGGCGAACGCCGAGAGCCGAAAATGTACCTGAGCCGCCAAGCCCCGCGCGGAGGGGTTTACGCTAGGAACAATTCGATAAAAACCGCAGCCGCTAGCCCGTGAAACCCTTCCAGATCATGTAGCCGCCCAGCGCATACAGCACGCAGGCAAACAGCCGCTTGAGCTTGCCCACCGGTAGCGCGTGTGCCGCGCGCGCGCCCAGCGGCGCGGTGAGCACGGAGCATGACGCAATGACCACCAGCGCCGGCAGCCACACGTAGCCGAGCGAGCCCGTTGGCAGCCCGGCCACGCCCTGGCCGGCGATCACGTAGCCGACCACGTTGACAATGGCGATCGGAAAGCCCAGCGCCGCCGAGGTGGCCACCGCGTTGTGCACCGGAACGTTGCACCAGGTCATGAACGGCACCGAGATGAAGGCGCCGCCGGCTCCCACCAGCCCCGAGAGAAAGCCGATGGCCCCGCCCGCCGCCCATTGCCCCGTCGGGCCGGGCAACTGGCGCGTGGGGGCCGGCTTCTTGTCCAGGAACATCTGGGTCGCTGAAAAGGCCACGAAGAAGCCGAAGAACATCGCCAGATAGGCGCCCCGGATCAGCGCGAACACGCCCAGGCTGGCGATCAGGCCGCCCAACAGGATGCCGGGCGCCAGCCGCCGCGTGATGTCCCAGCGCACCGCGCCGCGCTTGTGGTGGGCGCGCACGCTGGAAATCGACGTGAAGATGATGGTCGCCATCGAAGTGGCGATCGCCATCTTCACCGCCAGATCGGCGCTCACGCCGCGCGCGGCGAGCACGGCGGTGATGAAGGGCACCATCAGCATGCCGCCGCCGATGCCCAGCAGGCCCGCGAGAAAGCCGATACCCAGGCCCAGGGTGCCCAGGCCGGCGATCAGGAGAGGAGACAACATGAGGGAATGGCCTACGGGCAGAGAGAAGGTGTCCGCGATGCGGCCGGACCGTCATCCTGAACGGAGGGGTTCAGGTGGGCAAGGTCATGCGGGCTTCGGGTTCATCTGACGCGAGACGATCACGCCCACCCGCCATGTTCCAAGCCCGTGCTCAGAGAGCATTGGTTCAAGGAAATATAAAGCCCGACAAGCATCGCGGACGGGCCCATTGTAGACCCGAAGCAGGCCGCGATGGCGACTCAAATCAGGTAGCCGTCGTCGCCGAGCACGCGGTCCAGGCGGGCGGCCAGCTGCGCCAGGCGCGCCTCGTCCGCGCGGGGCGTGGCCGGGGAGGCGTCGGCCCGCGGCGCGACCGGCGTGGCCTGAGCGGCGGCACGCTCGGCCTGCTCCAGGTCAAACGCCAGGTTCAGCGCGGCCAGCACCGCGATGCGGTCGCGCGCCTTCACCTTGCCGGCGTCGCGGATGCGGCACATGGCCACGTCCAGCCGGGCCACGGCGGCCAGCAGTTGCGCCTCGCCGCCCTCGGGCGCCGCCAGGCGGTACCCCTGGCCCATGATCTGCGCGTCGATCTGCTTCATGGCTGGCCCTCGGAGGGCATGTCGGCGCCGGGATGCAGGCGCGCCAGCAGCGCGTCCACGCGCGCGCGCGCCGCGGCCAGCCGGGACTTGAGCGAGTCGCGCTCTGCCGCGGTGGCCTTGAGCTGCTCGGCCAGCAGCGCGTTTGTGCGCTGCAGCTCTTCATAGCGCACGATGAGGCGCTCGACGCGCTCGACGAGGCGCTCGTCGATGACGGTGTCGGGTGAGCGGGCGTCGGTGTCGGGGTTCATGATGGCTGGCCGGGATTTTACCGGGAGGCCGTGGGCTTGCGGGGCCGCCCAGTTACCTAGAATCCCCGCTTTCCCGCGCCTCATGTCACATTTGTCCGATCCGCTTTTGCCCCGTCGAATCGTTTGCCTGACCGAGGAGACCACCGAGTGGCTGTACCTGCTCGGACAGGAGGCGCGCATCGCCGGCATCTCCGGCTACACGGTGCGCCCACGCCGCGCGCGGCAGGAAAAGCCCAGGGTCAGCGCCTTCCTCAGCGCCAACATCGACAAAATCCTGGCGCTGCGGCCAGACTGCGTGTTCGGTTTTTCCGACCTGCAAGCCGACATCGCCGCCGCGCTCATCCGCGCGGGCGTGCCGGTGACCGTGTTCAACCAGCGCGGCGTCGATGACATCTTCGCCGTGCTCTACCAGGTGGCGGCCATGGTGGGGCAGGCCGACGCCGGGCTGGCGCTGCTGGCGCGCTGGCGCGGCGAGCATGCGGCGGTGGCCGAGCGCGCCGCGCGCCTGCCGCGCCGGCCGCGGGTGTACTTCGAGGAATGGGACGAGCCGCCGATCAGCGCGATCCGCTGGGTGTCCGAGCTGCTGGCGCTGGCTGGCGGCGACGATGTGTTTCCCGAACTGGCCTGCCAGCCCATGGGCAAGCAGCGCATCCTGGCCGACGCCTCGGAGGTGGCGCGCCGCGCGCCCGACATCATCATCGGCTCCTGGTGCGGCAAGAAGTTTCGCCCGGAGCGCGTGGCCGCCCGGCCGGGCTGGGGCGCCATCCCCGCCGTCCGCAACGGGGAACTGCACGAGATCAAGTCCGCCGACATCCTGCAGCCCGGCCCGGCGGCCCTCACCGACGGCCTGGCGCAACTGGCCGGCATCGTGCAGCGCTGGAGCGAGCGACATGCATGAAAACGACTCCGGGCGGGTGTTTTTTGGCCTTTTTTTGGCATATTTTTGGCCAAAAACCCAATGGAAACGTCCACGGACAGCTATTGTTTTGATAGTTGCCATGCTGGCCGCGACCCTGTCCGCCGCGCGCTCCGCCGACGAGGTGGATGACCGGGGCGTGGCGGTGCGCCTGGCCGCGCCGCCGCAGCGCATTGTCAGCCTGCTGCCATCGCTCACCGAATCGGTCTGCGCACTCGGCGCCTGCGAACGGCTGGTTGGCGTGGACCGTTACTCCAACGCGCCCGAGCGGGTTCGCGCGCTGCCCAAGGTCGGCGGCGGACTCGATGCCAGCCCAGAGGCCGTGCTGGCGCTGCGGCCCGACCTGGTGCTGGCGGCGACCTCCGCGCGCGGCATCGAGCGCCTGGAGGCGCTGGGGCTGAAGGTGCTGGCGCTGGAGCCGCGCACGCATGAGGACGTGCGCCGCGTGCTGCGCGTGCTGGGCGTGGCGCTGGGCACCGGGGGGGCGCAGGCGGGCGAGGACGCCTGGCGCCGCATCGACCCCGCCGTCGGCGCCATCGCGCGAGGCTTGGCGCCCGGCGCGCGAGGCCTGTCGGTGTACGTCGAGGTCGGTCCGGCGCCGTATGGCGCCAGCGAGTCGTCCTTCATCGGGCAGACGCTGGCCCGCCTGGGCGCGCGCAACGTGCTGCCCGGCAGCCTGGGGCCGTTTCCCAAGCTCAGCCCGGAGTTCGTGGTGCGCGCCGATCCGGACCTGATCTTCATCGCCGAGGCCGAGGCCGCGCGGCTGCCCGCCCGCCCCGGTTGGGCCGGCATGCGCGCGGTGGCGCGCGGCCATGTGTGCGCGCTCACGCCCACGCAGGCCGACGCGCTGGTGCGCGCCGGACCGCGCATGGAAGAGGGCGCCCGCTTGATTGCCCAGTGCCTGACCCGGTTTTCCGCACGATGAGCGTGCCCGAGCCGGCAGCCGAAGCGGGCGCGCCCGGCGCGCGCCCGGGCGGCGTGCTGGCCGCGCTGCTGGGCCTGGCCGCCGCGCTCGCGCTGCTGGGCCTGTGCGTGGGCGCGCAGGGACTGGACAACCCGTTTCCCCGCCTGGCGCCCAGCGCCGTTGCCGACCCGGCGGCGGCGCTCACGCAGCAGATCGTCTGGAACATCCGCCTGCCGCGCACCCTCGGCGCCCTGGCGGCGGGCGTGCTGCTCGGCCTGGCGGGCGCGGTGGCGCAAGGCCTGTTTCGCAACCCGCTGGCCGACCCCTACCTGCTCGGCGGCGCCTCAGGCGCCAGCCTGGGCGTGGCGCTCACGCTGGCCGCGCTGGGCGGCTTGGCGGGCATGCTGGGCGGCGCGGCGGGCGAGGCGCCGGTGCGCGCGTCTCTGTTTTCCGGGCAATGGGCCATGCGCCTGGGCCTGACCGGCGGCGCCTTTGCCGGCGCGCTGCTGGCGGTCGCCTTGACGCTGGTACTGGCGCGCGGCGTGCAGCAGACCCTGCGCCTGCTGCTGGCCGGCGTGATCGTGGGCATGGTGCTGGGGGCGCTGTCCTCGCTGGCGCTGGTGTTCTCGCCCGAATCCCTGCAGGCCATGCAGGCCTTCATGCTGGGATCGACGGCCTTCGTCGGCTGGACGGCCTGCGCGCTCATGCTGGGCGTGGCGGCCGCACTGGGCGTGGCGGCCACGCTGCTGGCGCGCGCGCTCGACCTGCTCAGCCTGGGCGAAGTCACCGCGCAAAGCCTGGGGCTGCCGCTGGCGCGGGTGCGGCTGGCGCTGGTGGGTGTGGTCGCGCTGGCCACGGCCACGGCGGTCGCGCAGACCGGGCTGGTGGCCTTCGTGGGCCTGGTCGCGCCGCATCTGGTGCGCGGGCTGGCCCGCGTCACGCACCGCTGGCTGGTGCCACTGGCGGCGCTCGCCGGCGGCGTGCTGCTGCTCGGGGCCGATCTGCTGGCGCGCGGGCTGCTTGCGCCGCTGGAGCTGCCGGTGGGCGTGCTCACGGCCGTGCTGGGCGGCGGCTACCTGCTGTGGCTGATGCACCGCGGCGGCGCGGGACGGGTCTGACGCGATGTCTGACGCGATGCCAGCGATCGCCCTGCGTGCGCAAGAACTGGGCGTCAGGCGCCAGGATGCCTGGGTGCTGCGGGACGTGGGCCTCACGCTCGCGGCCGGCCGCTGGACCGCCATCGTCGGCCCCAACGGCGCGGGCAAGTCCACGCTGCTCCAGGCGCTGGCGGGCCTGTTGCCGGCCGAAGGCCGCGTCGAGCTGCTCGGCCGGGCGCTGGCCGACTGGCCGCGCCGCGAGCTGGCCCGACAACTCGCCTGGCTGGGGCAGGACGAGGCGGCGCCGCTGGACCTGTCGGCCTACGACACCGCCATGCTCGGCCGCGTGCCGCACCAGGGCTGGCTCGGCGCCGAAAGCGCCGCCGACCACGCCGCCGTGCGCCAGGCGCTGGAGGAAACCGGCGCCTGGGCCTGGCGCGCGCGGCCGCTGGCGCGCCTGTCGGGCGGCGAGCGCCAGCGCGTGCTGCTGGCGCGCGCGCTGGCCGTGCAGGCGCCGGTGCTGCTGATGGATGAACCGCTGGCCAACCTCGACC
>DAIOSZ010000043.1:0-11120 GCA_036752305.1 Burkholderiaceae bacterium | reverse complement strand
GGGGCGGGGGCGGGCGCTCGGGCGTGGTGGGGGGGCGGGGCGGGGGCGGGGGGGGGGGGGTCGGGGGGCGGGTCGGCCCGGGCCCCCCCCTGGACCCGCCGCACCAGGCCGACTGGATGGGCAGCGTGCGCCGCCGCGTGGCCGCGGGCGGCACGGTGGTCAGCGTGCTGCACGAGCTGGGCGTGGCGCTGCACGCCGACGACATCGTCGTGCTGGACGCCGGCCGCCTGCTCCACCAGGGCGGCGCGCGCGACGACGCCACGCTGCGCGCGGTGGAGGCGGTGTTTGGCCAGCGCATCGGCATCGCGCGCATCGGCGGCCAGCCGGTGATCACCTGGAGGACCTGAAGCAATGAGCCAAGCTGCCAAGGCTGTCATGGTGCTGGGCACGTCCAGCGGCGCCGGCAAGAGCTGGCTGGCCACGGCGTTGTGCCGCTGGTATGCCCGCCAGGGCCTGGTGGTGCGCCCCTTCAAGGCGCAGAACATGAGCAACAACGCGCGGGTGGTGGCCGCGCCCGATGGCGGGCTGGGCGAAATCGGCTCGGCCCAATACTTTCAGGCGCTGGCGGCGCGCGCGCGGCCCGACGTGCGCATGAACCCGCTCCTGCTCAAGCCCGAGGCCGACACGCGCAGCCAGGTGGTGCTGATGGGCCGGGTTGACGAGGCGCTCTCGCGCACGCCCTGGCGCGAGCGCGGGCCGCTGGTGTGGCCGCGCGTGGCCCAGGCGCTGGACAGCCTGCGCGCCGAATGCGACGTGCTGGTGATCGAAGGCGCGGGTTCGCCCGCCGAAATCAACCTGATGGACAGCGACATCGTCAACCTGCGCGTGGCGCGCCACGCCGACGCGCGCAGCCTGCTGGTGACCGACATCGACCGCGGCGGCGCCTTCGCGCATCTCTACGGCACCTGGGCCCTGCTGCCCGAGGCCGACCGCGCGCGCCTGGCCGGCTTCGTGCTCAACAAATTCCGTGGTGACGAGGCGCTGCTGGCGCCCGCGCCCGAGCAGCTGCAGGCGCTCACCGGCGTGCCCGTGCTCGCCACGCTGCCCATGTGGCGCGACCATGGCCTGCCCGAGGAAGACGGCGTGTTCGATGCCCAGGCCACGGGCGAGGCAGGCGCGGCACTGAAGATCGCCGTGCTTGCCTACCCGCGCATCAGCAACCTGGACGAATTCCAGCCACTGCGCCAGGTTGGCGGCGTGCGGCTGGTCTGGGCGCGCTCGGTGGCCGAACTGGACGGCGCCGACATCGTGGTGCTGCCCGGCTCCAAATCCACGGCGGCCGACCTCGCCTGGCTGCGCGCGCGCGGGCTGGATGCGGCGGTGGCCGCCCACGCCGCGCGCGGCAGCCGCGTGCTGGGCGTTTGCGGCGGCCTGCAAATGCTCGGCGAGGCGCTGATCGACACCGAGGACATCGACGGCAACGCGCCTGGCCTGGGCCTGCTGCCGCTGGTGACTGCCTTCGGGCGCGACAAGGCGCTGCGCCACACGCGCGTGCGCCTGGACGGGGTGGGCGGCGCGTGGCAAGCGCTCTCGGGCGTGACGGTGGAGGGCTACGAAATCCACCACGGCCAGACCGCCCAGCACCCCGCCATGGCCGCCAAGGGCGACGTGGCGCGCGAAGTGGCGCCTGGCCTGGCCTGGCAGAACGCCGCCGGCAACGTGCTGGGCCTGTATCTGCACGGCCTGTTTGAAGACGCCGCGGCGCTGCGGGCGCTGTTCGGCGCCCAGGCGCGCCCGCTGGATGCCGTGTTCGACGGCCTGGCCGACGCCGTGGAGCGCCGTTTCGCGCCGGGCAGCCTGGCGGCGTTGATTGCCTGATTTTCGCTTAAAAAATGATAGCTGCCCGTGGTTGTTTTCATTGGCCTGATGACGATTTTGGCTCTAAAAATTCGGCCTGAAACGGCCCAGGGCAGAGCAGAGACAGTTGTTTTTGTAGAAGCATCTACAAAACGGATGGTCGAGAGCGGCTGAAAGGCCTGTCGGACGGCCATTTTCCGCATGTTTTTCGGCTTGAACGATTGCAGTATGCCCACGGGCAGCTATCGTTTTTGAAGTGCTGCGCGGCTTGACAAGCCGAGACCTCATAGGCGCCTGGACGGTGAATGACAGGGCAACTTCGGCTACAAACGACCATGCAAAAGAATTCTCAGCTTCGAGCACCGGACGCCCCCATTGGATACGGCGAGGGGTCGCGCTTCTGGGGCCATCAATGGCATGAAAGGCCAGGTTCCGGCGCCGTGCTGCTGTGCGACAGCTACGTGATGACGGCGCCCACGTTTCCCTTGCATCCGCACCGGCACATCAGCGCCGTCGCCATTCTTTTTGAGAACACCCGGGGGCAGATGCGCTCATCGGACAGCGTGGGCAGCAACCACCAGTTTGGCGCCGGGGACGTCCATTGGACGCTGGCGGGCCGTGGGGTTGAACACACCCAGACGCCGCAGAGCGGCGCCAGGATCGAGGCGGTGCAGATGTTCATCGATTTGCCGCCGTCCTTGCGCCAATCACCGGCGCAGACCTTTCATCTGCCGGCAAAGGACGTCCCCATCCATGAAACGCCGCACAGCCGAGTACGGGTGCTGGTGGGGTCGGCGTTCGGCCTGACCAGCCCTTTGGCGATCCCTCAGGAAATCCTCATCATCGAAGGCTCAAGCCAGTCGGCGCTGGAGATGCCGGTTCCGGACGGTTGGGTGCTTTGGTTGTACGACCGCAGCCATGAACGCGCGGGCTATACGACGGAGCGTGCGATCGAGGGCCGCTTCCTGGCGGTGGCTTCGCCGCGCGCGATGTTCGGCTGATGGATGCCGGGCATGGAGCAGCAACGTGACCATCGTCCGGGCAACGGCCGCCGCCGGGGTCGGGCCGATGGCGCCGTGCAGAGGATCGCCGCGTCGTTGCCCCCGGGCCACTTCTGTTGATGCGTGCCTTCTTCGAGCCGATCCGCCATGGGGAGCGCGCGACGGGGCGGTCTGCCTAGCGAAGAAGACGCCTGCACGACAGCCGCGGCTTGAGAGCCTGTTCGCGGCTTGATGCCGTCGTGCCAGTACCCTCACGCCATGTACTCGCATATCTTTGTCGGCGTGAGCGACTTCGACCGCGCGCTCAGGTTTTATCAGCCGCTCATGGCGGCGCTTCATATCGAGCCGCGCTTTTGCGATCGCGATCGGCCATGGGCCGGGTGGCAAACGACGGATGGACCCAGGCCCCTGTTCCTCATCGGCAAGCCGTACGACGAGCAGCCGCCGCACCCCGGCAACGGCCATATGGTGGCGTTTCTGGCGGCCGATAGGGCCACCGTTCGTCGCGTCCATGGGGTGGCCTTGGCCCATGGCGGGACCTCGGAGGGCGAGCCTGGTCTCAGGCCCCACTACCACGCCAACTACTACGGAGCCTATTTCCGCGACCCCGATGGCAACAAGCTCTGCGTGGCCTGCCATTCCCCGGAGGTTGAGGCCAGTACGGGCGGCGATGCGCCGTGAGTCAGCAACCCGATCCTTGGGGCGGGAGTGGGCGCAGCCTCGCCGGGTGCGGTGAACGGGTGGTTGCGCCCGGTTGAGCGTTGCCATAATGCGCGCTTACGCCGTGGGCGCGGGCGCGCCCGTTTTCCATCCCTTCCGCCGAGGATTCCATGACCGATTTTGAAAAACGCCGCATCTTCAAGCTCGCAGCCCTGACCGCTTTGTCCGCCGCCGTCGTGGCCGGTTGCGGCAAGTCCGAGCCGCCGCCTCCGCCGCCTGCCCCCGCTCCTGCCGCGGCGGCGCCCGCGCCCAAGCCCGAGCCGCTGAAGATCGCGTTTGCCTACGTCGGCCCGGTGGGCGACGGCGGCTGGACCTTCGCGCACGACAACGGCCGCAAGGCCATCGAGAAGGAGTTTGGCGACAAGGTGGTCACCAGCTTCGTCGAGAAGGTGCCCGAGAGTGCCGACGCCGAACGCGTGATCCGCGACATGGTGGCGCAGGGCAACAAGCTGATTTTTGGCACCACGTTCGGCTACATGGAGCCCATGCTGAAGGTC
The DNA here is from genome assembly GCA_036752305.1 of Burkholderiaceae bacterium. Classification (GTDB taxonomy): domain Bacteria; phylum Pseudomonadota; class Gammaproteobacteria; order Burkholderiales; family Burkholderiaceae_C; genus DAIOSZ01. The sequence goes on along the minus strand of DAIOSZ010000043.1, from coordinate 7,105 downwards.
GCCGCCGACAGCAAGGACGTCAAGTTCGAGCATGCCACCGGCTACAAGCAGGCCGAGAACATGCGCACCTACGACAGCCGCACGTATGAAGGCGCCTACATGGCCGGCGTGATTGCCGGCAAGATGACCAAGAGCAACACGCTGGGCGTGGTCGGCTCGATCCCGATTCCCGAGGTCATCCGCAACATCAACAGCTTCACGCTGGGCGCGCAGAGCGTGAACCCGAAGATCAAGACCAAGGTGGTGTGGGTCAACGAGTGGTTCAACCCGCCCAAGGAGACCGAGGCGGCCACCTCGCTCATCAACGGCGGTGCCGACGTGCTGTTCCAGAACACCGACTCGTCGGCCGTGCTGCAGACGGCGGAGTCCAAGGGCAAGCGCGCCTTTGGCTGGGATTCCGACATGACGGCCTACGGCCCCAAGGCGCATCTGGCGTCGTCGATCATCAACTGGGGGCCGTACTACATCAAGGCCACGCGCGACGCGCTCGACGGCAAGTGGAAGGGCAACGAAGGCGCCTGGTGGGGCGTGAAGGAAGGCGCGATCGACATCGTCTCGATCGCCGAGGACGTGCCCGCCGAGACCAAGGCCAAGATCGATGAGATCAAGAAGGGCCTCTCGGACGGCAGCTTCGCGATCTGGAAAGGCCCGATCGTCGGCCAGGACGGCAAGGAAGTGCTGGCCAAGGACGCCGTGGCCGACGACAAGTTCCTCGGCGGCATCAACTTCTACGTCAAGGGCGTGGACGGCAAGGTGCCCGGCGGCGACAAGAAGTAAACCCGCTTCACCCGGGGCGACCCGCGCGGGCCGCCTCGGGCGCGGGGCCGGGCGCTCTCGGGTGCCCCGGCCCGCGGTTCAAGCCTCTCAGGCCGGCTCCAGCAGCATCAGGCCCGAGGCGGTGTTGGAGATGGGGATGTGGTAGTTCTGGTGCACGCGGCGCACCTTGTCGCCCAGCGTGGCGCGCGCGGCCAGCCACATGACGAGTTCTACGCCCTGCGTGCCGGCCTTTTCCACCAACTCGTGCGTGGAAAATTGTGTGGCCCATTTCGGGTCATAGACCAGGCTTTCCATGAACTGGGTGTCGAACGCCTTGTTGATGAAGCCGGCACGCGTGCCATCCAACTGGTGCGACAGGCCGCCGGTGCCCAGCACCATCACGCGCTCATTGCCCTTCCACGAACGGATCGCGCGGCCCACCGATTCGCCCAGCGCGTAGCAGCGCTTGGCCGAAGGCAGCGGAAACTGCACCGTGTTGATGCACACCGGCACGATCTTCACCGGCCAGGCCTGGCTGGGCCACAGCAGTGCCATCGGCAGCGTGAGCGCGTGGTCCACCACCATTTCCTGGCAACTCGTCACGTCGAACTCGTCCTTGACCAGGGTTTCGATCATGTGCCAGGACAGCGGCTGATGCCCCTCGATGGCCGGAATCTGCGGAATGCCCCAGCCTTCGTCGGCGTTGACGTAGGCGGGAGCCGCGCCCACGGCGAAGGTCGGCAGCTTGTCGAGGAAGAAGTTCAGGCCGTGGTCGTTGTAGAGCACCACCACGACGTCGGGGCGGGCTTTCTCCAGCCAGGCGTGCACGGGCTTGAAGCCGTCGAAGAACGGGCTCCAGTACGGGTCGCCCTGCAGGTTCTTGTGGATCGCCCGGCCGATGGAGGGGACGTGCGAGGTGGTGATGCTGCCCAGAAGTGTTGCCATGTCTCGATGCTCCTTATTGGTTGGCCTGCTCAAGCAGGTATTCCTTGAATGCGTCCTTGCTCATGCCGGTCTGCTGGGCGCCGATGTCCTGCACGTCCAGGCCGAAGATGCCGGCGAATTTGGCGAGGTAGTAGACGTTGCCGCCAGCGGCGATCAGCTTGAGCACGTTGCGCTCGCGGATCGCCTCGCGCTGCTGGGCGTTCAGGCTGTACTTGGCGCAGTAGGCGTCCTCGTCCTGCAGGAAGGCCTGGCGGTTGACCGCCTCGTTGAAGGAGTAGCACATCTTGTTGAGCGCGTAGCCGCGCATGGCCTGCTGGCCGTCGAACAAGGTGGTGCCGGGAATCTCGGGATGCGTCATCGCGGTTGTCTCCGTGGGGTAGGTGAATCCACGGAGTGTGCGCCAGATGACACATCAGATAAACAGCGACATACTCATCGTATTCATGAGCGATTTCGATTATTTGGATCTCGACGGGCATGCGCTGGCGCTGCTGCTGGCGGTGTACGAGGAAGGCTCGGTGACGCGCGCGGCCCAGCGGCTGGGGATCACGCAGTCGGCCGTGAGCCATGGGCTGGTCAAGCTGCGCGCCATCGTCGGCGATGCCTTGTTCGTCAAGTCCGGGCGCGGCATCGCGGCCACCGCGCGGGCCGATCGGCTGGCGGCGCGCGCGGCGCAGCTGCTGGGCGATTTGCGCGGCTTCAGCCATCTGGCGGGCTTCGACCCCGCGCAGCTGGTGCACAGCTTCACCGTCGCCGCCAACGACCTGCAGCGCGACGCGCTGGCCGGCGCGGTGCTGCGCCGCCTGCGCGCCCAGGCGCCGGGCGTGAGCCTGCGCCTGATCGATTCCGGTGCGCCCACGGCCGCCTTGCTGCGCGAGCAGCGGGCCGATCTGCTCATCACCCCGCGTCCGCCGGAAGGCGAGGACATTTTTCAGCAGCGCCTGTTTGCCGACCACTACCGCGTGTTTTTCGACGCCGCCGAGCGCCAGGCGCCGCGCTCGCGCGCCGACTACCTGGCCGCCGAGCATGTGAGCGTGCTCTACGAGCCCCGGCGCAGCCTGTTCGTCGATGAGTGGCTGCTTGAGCGCGGCGCGCGGCGCAGTTTCGTCGCCCTGGTGCCGAGCATGGCCGCGCTGGCCGGCCTGTTGCGCGGCTCGCCGTGGCTGGCCACCGCGCCCTCGCTGCTGGCCCGCGGAGCGCTGCGCGACCTGGCGCACGCCGCGCCGCCGCTGGCGCTGCCGCCCATGCCCATGTACCTGGTGTGGCACCGGCGGCACCAGATCGACCCGGTGCACCAATGGCTGCGCGGCCATGTGCTGGCGGTAGCCCGTACACTGAGCCAGCCGGATGAGGCCACAGGAGGAAGCTGAAATGTTCAAGGTGCCGCCGATCGCCGCCAAGCGCCTGCCCGCGCTGCTGCGCGCCATGCCCAAGGCCGAGTTGCACATCCACATCGAGGGCTCGCTGGAGCCCGAGCTGATGTTCGAGCTCGCGCGGCGCAACGGCATCGCGCTGCCTTATGCCGACGTGCCGGCGGTGCGCGCCGCGTATGCGTTTGCCAACCTGCAGAGCTTTCTCGACATCTACTACGCCGGCGCGGCCGTGCTGCGCACCGAGCAGGACTTTCACGACCTGGCGATGGCCTACCTGCGCCGCGCCGCCAGCGAGAACGTGCTGCGCGCCGAAATCTTCTTCGATCCGCAGACGCACACGGCGCGCGGCGTCGGCATGGGGGCGGTGATCAATGGGCTGGCCAGCGCCTGCCGCGACGCCGCGGCGCTGGGCGTGAGCGCCGAGCTGATCCTGTGCTTTCTGCGCCATCTGCCCGAGGAGGACGCCTTCGCCGCGCTGGAGGAGGCGCTGCCGTACCGGCAGCACTTCATCGGCGTGGGGCTCGATTCGGGCGAGGTCGGCAACCCGCCGGAGAAGTTCGAGCGCGTCTTCGCGCGCGCCCGGCAACTGGGCCTGCGCCGCGTGGCGCATGCCGGCGAGGAGGGGCCGCCGGCCTACATCTGGGCGGCGCTGGACCGGCTGGGCGCCGAGCGCATCGACCATGGCGTGCAGGCGATCCACGACCCCGCGCTGGTGCAGCGGCTGGCGCGCGAGCAGATCGCGCTGACCGTCTGCCCCTTGAGCAATCAGAAGCTCCAGGTGTATCCCGACCTGCGCGAGCACAGCCTGGGGCAGCTGCTGCGCGCGGGCCTGTGCGTCACCGTCAATTCCGACGACCCGGCCTACTTTGGCGGCTACGTGAACGACAACTACCTGCAGACCTTCGCCGCGCTGCCGCTGACCGCGCGCGACGCCTACCACCTGGCCTGGAACGGCTTTGAAGCCAGCTTTGCCGGCGAGGACCGCAAGCACGGATGGGAACACGCGCTCAAGGGCTATTTCGAGCGCTTCTACGAGACCGACGCCTGACGTAGAATCGCGCCCGCCAATCCGACCGAGCCCGCTGCCCCGCGGGCTTCGTTTTTTCTCACTGGGGCCATGTAGAGGAACACCATGCTTCAAAACCTCGCCGCCGGCGCTCGTCCGGCCTCTTCAGCCTTGCTCCGTCCGCGCGTCTCGCGCCGTGCCTTCATGGCCGGCGCGGCAGGCCTGTTGGCGGGTGCGCGCGCCGCCTGGGCCGCCCCGCGCGAGACCGTCAAGGCCGGCTGGGTGCACGTCACCCCCGTCACCGACGCGGGCTGGACGCACCAGCACGACCAGGGACGCAAGGCCGTCGAGGCGTCGCTCGGCGCGCGCGTGAGCACCCGCTTCGTGGAAAACGTGCCCGAGGGCGCGGACGCCGAGCGCGTGATCCGCGACCTGGTGGCCGACGGCTGCGACATCGTCTTCACCCCCAGCTTTGGCTACATGGAGCCCACGCTGCGCGTGGCGGCGGACTCGCCCCGGGCGGGGTTCGAGGCCATCACCGGCTACAAGCGCGCGCCCAACGTGGCGACCGCCAACGCGCGCTACTACGAGGGGCGCTACCTCGCCGGCATCGCCGCCGCGCGTGCGGCCAAAAGCGGCGTGGCGGGCTACGTGGCCGGTTTTCCGATTCCCGAGGTCTTGCAGGGCGTCAACGCCTTTGCCCGTGGCATGCGCTCGGTCAACCCCGACGCGCAGGTCAGGCTGGTCTGGCTCAACGCCTGGTTCGACCCTCCGCGCGAGCGCGAGGCCGCGATGACGCTGATGAACCAGGGCGCCGAGGTGCTGGCCTTTCACACCGCCTCCAACGCCGTGATGGTGGCCGCGCAGGAGCGCGGGCGCCTGGCCGTGGCCTACCACTCCGACATGCGCCGCGTGGCACCGCAGGCGCAGCTGCTGGCGGGGACGCACGAATGGGGCGCCCACCAACCGCGGCGCGTCAAAGCCCTGCTTGACGGCGCCTGGACCAGCACCGACACCTGGGGCGGCGTGCGCGAAGGCATGGTGCGCGTGGGCGACTTCGGCCCGCGCATGACGGCGCCCTGGCAGGCCGAGATCGAGGCGCGCCAGCGCGACATCGCCTCCGGCCGCGTGCAGCCCTTCCACGCCGGTGCCAGCGGTGCGCGCGACAACCAGGGACGCATCGTCATCGCCGCCGACAAGGCGCTGAGCGACGAACAGATCCTGGGCATGAACTGGCTGGCCGAGGGCGTGCAGGGCACCCTGCCCAAGGGCTGACGAGCGCCCAGGAGTCTGGGCGGCAGAAAAGTATTGGCTGCAACGGCTGGAGAAAAGGCGCAATTCGCACCCGTTTCGCTGCGACGCCTTCTCCCGCCCTGACTCCTGCCCAGGGCATCGGGCGTCGGTACACTGCGCGTTCGCACAACCACGACGCCTTCCATGAGCATCAAAAGCGACCGCTGGATCCGCCGCATGGCCGCCGAGCACGGCATGATCGAGCCCTTCGAGCCCGGGCAGATACGCCAGTCGGCCACCGGCCACAAGATCGTCAGTTACGGCACCTCCAGCTACGGCTACGACATCCGCTGCGCGCCGGAGTTCAAGGTGTTCACCAACATCCACTCGACGGTGGTGGACCCGAAGAACTTTGACGAAAAGAGCTTCGTGGACATCCAAAGCGACGTCTGCATCATCCCGCCCAACAGCTTTGCGCTGGCGCGCACCGTGGAGTACTTCCGCATCCCGCGCAACGTGCTGACGATCTGCCTGGGCAAGAGCACCTACGCGCGCTGCGGCATCATCGTCAACGTCACGCCCTTCGAGCCGGAGTGGGAGGGCTACGTGACGCTGGAGTTTTCCAACACCACGCCGCTGCCGGCCAAAATCTACGCGGGCGAGGGCTGCGCGCAGGTGCTGTTCTTCGAGAGCGACGACGACGACGTGTGCGAGACCAGCTACAAGGACCGCGGCGGCAAATACCAGGGCCAACGCGGCGTCACGCTGCCCAAGGCCTGACGGGTTGCCCAAGGCCTGACGGGTGGGTGGCCCGTGCTCAGCTATTAAAACAGTAGCTGCCCGTGGTTATCCTGCATGAAAAAACGGCCAATTCCATTCATGAAATTGGCCGTTTTTTGCCCGCGAAGGCATCGGAAATCCTGAATTTTGTAGATCTTACTACAAATTTGTAGAAATCTCTACAAAAATACCTGCCCAGCAGGCTGTTTTGGCTCGATTTTTGCGATCAAATCGACAGAATATCAAGCCTAGACAACCACGGGCAGCTATGATTTCAGGAGTCTCCGTAGACCGGGAAACGTCGGGTCAGTTCGGCCACCTTGGCGCGCACGGCGGCCAGATTGGCCTCGTCGCGGGGGTTGTCCAGCACGTCGGCCACCAGGTGGGCGGTGGCGCGGACCTCTTCTTCCTTGAAGCCGCGCGTGGTCATGGCCGGCGTGCCGATGCGCACGCCGCTGGTGACCATGGGCTTTTCAGGGTCCTTGGGGATGGCGTTCTTGTTGATCGTCATGTGGGCCGAGCCCAGCACGGCCTCGGCTTCCTTGCCGGTGATGCCCTTGGCGCGCAGATCGACCAGCATCACGTGGCTTTGCGTGCCGCCTGAGACGATGCGCAGGCCGCGCTGGGTCAGGGTCTGGGCCACCACCTGGGCGTTTTTCTTCACCTGCGCGGCGTATTGCTTGAATTCGGGCGACAGCGCCTCTTTGAAGGCGATGGCCTTGGCGGCGATGATGTGCATCAGCGGGCCGCCCTGCAGTCCGGGGAACACGGCAGAGTTGATGGCTTTCTCATGCTCGGCCTTCATCAGGATGAAGCCCGAGCGCGGGCCGCGCAGGCTCTTGTGGGTGGTGGAGGTCACCACGTCGGCGTGCGGCACCGGGTTGGGGTACTGGCCGCCGGCGATCAGGCCGGCATAGTGCGCCATGTCCACCATGAAGATCGCGCCCACGTCCTTGGCCACCTTGGCAAAGCGCGCCCAGTCGATCTCCAGGCTGTAGGCGCTGGCGCCGGC
>DAIOSZ010000042.1:18323-20765 GCA_036752305.1 Burkholderiaceae bacterium | reverse complement strand
GCGTCGCCGGGCCGGAGGCTGCCAACAACGCCACCGTTACCACCGCGCTGATTCCGCTGCTCACGCTGGGCATTCCCACCAGCAACACCACGGCCATCCTGCTGGGGGCGTTCCAGAACTACGGCATCCAACCCGGGCCGCAACTGTTTGCCACCTCCGCCGCGTTGGTCTGGGCGCTGATCGCCTCGCTGTACGTCGGCAATCTGATGTTGCTGGTGCTCAACCTGCCCATGGTCGGCCTGTGGGTCAAGCTGCTCAAGATTCCCAAGCCGCAGCTCTACGCCGGCATCCTGATCTTTGCCACCGTGGGCGCCTATGGCATGCGCCAGAGCACCTTCGATCTGTTCCTGCTCTACGTCATCGGCGTCATCGGCGTGATGATGCGGCGCTTCGACTTCCCCACCGCGCCCGTGGTGGTTGGCATGATCCTGGGGCCGCTGGCCGAAGCGCAGCTGCGCAACGCCATGTCGATTGGCGAGGGCAAATGGACCGTGTTCGTCGAGCGGCCGGTATCCGTCGTCCTGTTGCTCGTCATCGCGGCGGTGCTGATCATCCCGCGCGTGATGAAGGCGCGCGCCAAGTCGTAAGCGGGGCGGCTTGGCTCCGCCTCGGCGCGAGCACGCCTTGCCGGCCGGGCTCGCGCAGCTTCAGGCCGGCAAGGCTCAGCCCTCCGCGCCCGATGGGGGCGCCACCGAGGCGCCCTGGATGCCGTGGCGCGCCAGCGCCTGGCCGACAAAGCCGCTGGCTTTCTGCCGCTCGACGTAGTCCGCCAAGAACGCCGCCGCTGCCGCGCCGCGCGCCTTGAGCAGGCCCATGGCCTGGCGGATCACCATGAAGCGCCCCGGCAGCAGCCGATGGCCGGGCAGGCGGGCGAGGTCAGACTCCAACTGCTGGCGCACGCCGGCCGCCACGTCGGCGTGCTGCTCGCTGAAGACCTCCACCACGGCGGGGGAAGAAGGCGCGCGCAGGATCTCGGCGGCTTTCAGCTCGCGCGTGAGAAACAGGTCGTAGGCGCTGCCCTTGCCCACCACCACACGCGTGCCGGGGCGGTCCACCTCGGCATTGGCCTGCAACGGCGAATCCTGGCGCACCAGATAACTTCCTTCGATCAGCACGTAGGGCGCGGTGAAGGCGATTTGTTCGCCGCGCTTGGGGTCGATGGCAAAAAAACCGATGTCGGCCTGGCCTTGCTCCACCGCCTCGACCGACCGGGCCGCCGTGTCGAATACGACCAACTCGATCGGCAGGCTCAGCGCCTGCGCCAAGCCGCGCGCCAGGTCGATGGACAGACCAAACGGCTCACCGCCATCGGCGTTCCGGTTGGCGAGGATGGGGTTGCCCAGGTTGATCGAGGCGCGCAGCGTGCCAGTGGGCGCAAAGGTGCTGGCAAGGGGATGGGTCATGGTCGTGTTGCAAACAAGGGGCTGAGGGATGGGGCGAAATGGCTTGCTTTCCAGGCGCCTGCCTCAAGCGTAGCGCCTGTGGCCGAGCAGGCGTCCTCTCGTTGAGCAGGGCAGCCTGCAGAAGCGGTGAGGCTCATGGATACCCGATTGTGGCCCCTGGCGCGATACCGATTGGGTGACAATTGACCTATAAAAACAATAGCTGCCCGTGGTCGTATTTATTGGCTAAAAGGCCAAAAAGATTTTGAAAAAATGACCTCACGATGCCCCGGATACGGCTTCCGAGGAAAGATTTGTTAATACATCTACAAAAAATGTAGAAATATCAACAAATTCAGCAGCCCTCCAGCCTCCCAGGCTACTCCAGCGCCGCCAGCACCCCCTGGGCCAGCAGCAGCACGGGCTTGTCCACCAGTTTGCCGTCCACGCGGATCGCGCCCAGGCCTTCGGATTCCACGGCGGCGAGCACGCGGCGTGCCCAGGCCTGTTCGGCCGGGCTGGGCGCAAAGCCTGTGTTCACCGCCTGGACCTGGCGGGGGTGGATGCACAGCTTGCCGCCAAAGCCGAAACGCCGCGCGCGCTGCACGTCGGCTTCCAAGGCCGCGGCATCGTCCAGCGCCAGGCTCACGCCGTCCAGCGGCGCGGCCAGGCCGGCCAGGCGCGACAGCAGCACGAGCTGGCTGCGCACCAGGATCAGCTCCTCGCCGTCGCCGCGGATGCCGGAGTCGGCGCAAAAGTCCACCGAGCCGAAAGCCAGACGCTGCACGCCCGGGGCGCGAGCCAGTTCGAGCGCCTGGAACCAGCCGCGCACCGTCTCCACCAGCGGCAGCAGCACCTGATCGGCGCGCAGCCGCGCGTGCAGCGCCGCCAGATCGGCGGCGGACTCGGACTTGGGCAGCATCGCGCCGCGCACCAGCGGGTGCGCCAGCAACTGCCGATCGGCGGCGTGCCAGGGGCTGTCCGTCGCGTTCAGGCGCAGCAGCAGCTGCGGCGGGGGGGGGGGCGGGCGCGGGGCGGCGGGCGCCGCCCCCCCCCCCCC
>DAIOSZ010000042.1:16817-18313 GCA_036752305.1 Burkholderiaceae bacterium | reverse complement strand
CGGCGGGCGTGGCTGGGCGGCCAGCGCACGGGCTTCGTCGCCCGCCAGCCAGCGCGCGATGGCCGCCCGGGCCTCGTCCTTGGCGGCAGGCGCCACGGCGTCTTCCAGATCGATCAACACCGCTTGCGCGCCCGAGGCGCACGCCTTGGCAAAGCGCTCCGGGCGGTCGCCGGGGACGAACAGGTAACTGTGTGGGGTTTTCATGAGCGTTCGGAGACGGGTGAGCCGCGCCGCAGCAGCAGCGCGCACGCCAGCGCGGGCAGCGCGAGCATCGCATAGGCCAGGCGATAGCCGCCGCTCAGGCTGGCGAGCACGCCAAACAAGGCGGGGCCGGTGACCACGCCCGAGAAGGTGATGAACAGCGTGCCGCCGGTGGCCACGCTGGCCATGCCCGGCGGCGCCTGGCGGGCGACTTCCGACAGATACACGCCGTTCCAGCCAATGGCCGAGGCGCCAAACAGCAGCAGCGCGCCGAGCACCAGCGGCAGCGGCAGCGCCGCGCTGAGCGCGGCGACGGCCGCGCAGCCCAGCACCATCAGGGCGGCCAGCAGGATCAGTGTGCGCCGCGCGTCCAGCCAGCGGTCGGCCACCCAGCCCCAGCCAATGCGCCCGGCCACGCCCGCGCCCTGCGCCACCGACAGCGCCAGCCCGGCGGCCACCAGCGAATAGCCCACGCTCTCGTGCAGGTAGGTCACCAGGTAGGTCGTCAGTGAGAGCTGGATGATCGAGAAGAAGAAGGAGCACAGCGCCAACTGGCGCAGCGCGGGATGCCCGAGCACCAGGCGCACCGGCTGCGTCACCTGCGTGGGCACCAGCGGCAGCGAGCGGTCGCGGTCGGCGTCGAAGGCCGCGCGCACCGTCTGCGCGAGCAGCGCGCACAGCACGCAGGCGGCGGCCACCAGCAGCAGCGCCGCCTGCCAGCCCAGCGCCAGGGCCATGCCGGGCACCACGGCACCCGCCAGCAGGCCGCCAACCGGCACGCCGGTCTGCTTGATCGAGAACACCAGCGACACCCGGTGCGGCGGCGTGCTGCGCGCCAGCAGGTGCGAACTGGCCGGCGTGGCCGGCCCGTAGCCCAGGCCGATCAGGAGCGCGCCCAGTCCCATGGCCGGCAGCCAGGGCAGGGCGCTGAGCAGCAGGCCCGCCGCGCACAGCAGCAGGCCCAGCTGGCTGATGCGCACGGCGCCCAGCCGCGCCACCGCCGCGCCGCCGATCACGCTGGCGGCCATTGCGCCCAGGTAGGCCAGCGCCACGTACACGCCCAACAGGCCCGTGGGCGCGCTCAGCGCGCGGGCGACTTCCGGCCCCATCACGGGCAGCGTCAGCAGCGCCATCGACACCATGGCCTGGATCGCCAGCGTGACGGCCAGCCCGAGGGCCATGGGCGCGGGGCGGCTCATCGCTGGGTGGCCCACTCACGCCGCAGGATGCTGGTGTAGCTGAAGCGTCCGGCCGGGTGCGTGCTGATGGCCACTTCGATCAACTGGCCGTGGCGG
>DAIOSZ010000042.1:15878-16783 GCA_036752305.1 Burkholderiaceae bacterium | reverse complement strand
CCTGAACTCGTCGATCGAGTTCTTCTGGATGTAGTCCCACAGCGCCGGGCTGCCGGTCTTGACGCCGAGCGGGACGGCCAGCGGCCGGGGCACGCCGACGGCGCGGATTTCCTGCTCGACCACCACCACGGCTTCGTTGAACTGCCGCTCGATGGCCGAATAAACCGGCTCGCGCTGCGGCCCCTGCATGCCCTGCACGGCGCGAAAGGCCGGGGCGATCCACAGCGCCGTGTGGCAGATCGGCAGCGGCTGGGCGCCGCCGTGGCGCAGGCCCTCCAGCCGCAGCCAGCGCGCGCCGGGCGCGGCCTCCAGCAGCTCGGCCGTCGCGTCGTCCAGCTCCGGCGTCTCGGGCGCGCCCAGCGTGAGCGTGGTGTCGCTGGCGTGCTGGTGCAGGTCGGCCACGTCGGCGGTCAATTGCCGGTAGCCCGGCACGCTGGCGGTGGAGGTGACGGTGCTGCCCACGCGCGGCTGGCGCACCACCAGCCCCAGTTGCACCAGCCGCTTGACGGCTTCGCGCGCCGTGGCGCGGCTGATGCCGAACTGCGCGCACAGCTCGAACTCGGTCGGCAGCTGAGTGCCTACCGGGAAACGCCCGGCCTCGATCTCGGCCAGCAGCGTGCGCGCCACCTGCAGATAGCGCGGCGTGCCCGCCTCCAGCGGGCCGGGGCGCGGCGGCGGCGCGGCGGCGGTGTCGGCGCTCATATCGCTCCGCTGGCACGCAGCGCCTGCTGCTGCTCGGCCGAGTAGCCGGCGCGCGTGAGCAGCGCGTCGGTGTCGGCGCCCAGCGCCGGGGCCGGCCGCGCCGGCTGCGCGCCCGCGCGTACCGGGCAGGCCAGGGTGCGGATTGTGCCGCTGGCGTGCTCCACGGGCAGCAGCGTGCCGCTTTCGCTGGCAAAGGGGTTGTC
>DAIOSZ010000042.1:0-15868 GCA_036752305.1 Burkholderiaceae bacterium | reverse complement strand
CGTGGACCGGCGCGGCGGGCACGCGGCCGGCAAAGCGCTCCAGCCATTGCGCGGTGCTGGCGGTCTGCAGCACGGCGTCCAGCTCGGCATTAAGCCGGGCGCGGTTGCGCAGCCGGTCGGCAAAGCGCGCGTAGTCTGGCGCGCTGGCCCAGTCGGGCTTGCCGATGGCCTCGCACAGCACGCCCCAGAACTTTTCTTTATTGCACATGATGAAGATCCAGCCGTCCTGCGTGCGATACAGCTCGCTGGGCACCAGCGAGGGGTGGCCGCTGCGCGCGGTGCGCCCGGTGACCACGCCCTGGTTGAGGTACCAGGTGGCCAGGTAGCTCAGGTTGTGCATGGCCACGCCGTACAGGCTGACGTCCACGTCGCGTCCCACGCCGCTGGCGCGCGCCGAGACGATGCCGGCCAGCAGGCCCATGGCCGCCGTGGTGCCGGTCATGAAGTCGATGATCGACAGGCCGGCGCGCGCCGGCGGGCCGTCGGGCTCGCCGGTCAGCGACAGGTAACCCGCCTCGGCCTGCATCAGATAGTCGTAGCCCGGCCAGGCCGCGCGGCTGCCCTCGCGCCCGTAGGCCGACAGGTGGCCGCAGACCAGCGCGGGGTTGGCCTCTTTCAAGTGCTCGTAGGTCAGGCCGAGCTTGGCCGGCAGGTCGCCGCGCAGGTTGTTGAAGACCACGTCGGCCTCGCGCGCGAGTTCGCGCAGCACCGCGCGCGCCTCGGGGTGCTTGAGGTTGAGCGTGAGGCTCTTCTTGTTGCGGTTGAACGACTGGTGGAAATGGCTGTCGCCCGGGCCGAAGTAATGCGGCCCGACGGCACGCCCCACGTCGCCGCCGTCGGCGGGGTTCTCGATCTTGATCACCTCGGCGCCCAGGTCGGCCAGGTGCTGGGTGCCGAAGGGCCCCGCGCCGTACTGTTCGATGGCGATGATGCGCACGCCTTGCAGCAGCGGCGCCTGTGGCTGCGCGGACGGGCTCATACCGGGTTTCGCGCGATCAGCTCGCGCGCGATGATCAGGCGCTGCAGCTCGTTGGTGCCCTCGCCGATGACCAGCAGCGGCGCATCGCGGTACAGGCGCTCGACCGGGTATTCGGTGGAGTAGCCGTAGGCGCCGAAGATGCGCATGGCCTCGTGCGCGTTCTCCATGCCGGCCTCGGTGGCAAAGTACTTGGCCATGCCGGCTTCCATGTCGCAGCGCTCGCCGCGGTCGTAGGCCTCGGCGGCGGCGTAGGTCAGCAGCCGCGCCGCCTGGGTGCGCGTGGCCATTTCGCCGAGCTTGAGCGCAATGGCCTGGTGCTCGCCGATGGGCTTGCCGAAGGTCTTGCGCGTCTGGGCGTAGGCCACCGCTTCGCTGAGCGCGGCCTGCGCGATGCCCAGGCCGCGCGCGGCCACGTTGATGCGCCCCAGCTCCAGCCCGCCGAGGATCTGCTTGAGCCCCAGGCCCTCGACGCCGCCGATCAGGCGGTCAACCGGCACGCGGTAGTCCTCGAAATTCAGCGCGCAGGTGTCGATGCCCTTGTAGCCGAGCTTTTCCAGCTTTTTGCTCACCACGAAGCCCGGGCCTTTCTCGGCGATCAGCAGGCTCATGCCCTTGTGGCGCGGCTCGGCCCGCGGGTCGGTCTTGACCAGCAGCACCAGGGTGTTGCCCGAGCCGCTGTTGGTGATCCACATCTTGCTGCCGTTGACCACGTAGTGGTCGCCCTCGCGCCGCGCGGTGGTGCGGATGGCCTGCAGGTCGGTGCCGCAGTCGGGTTCGGTCAGGCCGATGCCGCCGCGCAGCTCGCCGGTGGCAAAGCGCGGCAGGTAGGCCGCCTTCTGCTCGGGCGTGCCGCAGCGCTGCACCGTCATCGCCATGATGAGGTGCGAGTTGACGATGCCCGAGATCGACATCCAGACCGCCGACATGCGCTCGATGATCTTGGCGTAGGTGGTGGTGGACAGGCCCAGCCCGCCGTACTCCGGCGCGATCAGGCAGCCGAACAGGCCCATCTCCTTCATCTTCTCGACGATTTCGGTGGGGTAGATGTCGTCGTGCTCCAGGCGGTGGACATGGGGCTTGACTTCGGTGGCGAGGAAGCGGTCCAGGCTGTCGAGGATGAGCGCTTCCTGTTCGCGGGCTTCGGCGGCGGTGGTGTTCATGGGCGATGTGGCAAATGAGGAGGATCAGGCGGCGTGGCCGGGAAAGTGCTCGCCGAGCAGGGATGCCAGCGTGCGCGCGCTGGCCAGCGTTTCCATGTCCAGCACCGCGTCGCGGATGCGCTGGGCGTGCGCGCGCGGGACGGCGCGGGTGGCGTTGTCGAAGAACTTGGCTTCGATCTCGGCCTGCGTCACCGGCCGGCCCTCGCCGCCGCGGTTGACCGCCTCGCGGTGGCGCAGCACGCGGCCGTCTTGCAGCTCGACGATGACCTCGCCGCTGTAGTGGCGCGGAAAGTCCGCGTCGGGGTCGGCCTCGCAGCTCACCAGCCGCGCCAGCGCCAGCGTGGCCTCGTGCGTGTAGGCCTCGGGCTCCAGCGCCTCCAGGCCGAAGCGCCCCAGCCGCAGCCCGGTGGCCACCGAGTAGGGAATGCTGAACTGCGACTCATAGGCGTTTTGCGGCGCGCGTTTTTGCTCGACCGGCTCGCACACCACGGGCAGCGCGGGCGCGGGCAGCAGCGCGCGGATGCGCCGCACGGGACTGCCGTCCCACTGCGCGTGCAGGGCGGCGGCGGCGTCGGCCGCGGCATGCGTGAAGTGGCAGGCGGGCATGGGCTTGACGGCCACCTGGGGAATTTCCCAGTCGCGGCCCAGCGTGGCGGTGATGCCTTCGAGCGCGGCGGGCGCGCTCAGATGGCTGGCGTACAGGCCATAGCGCCCTTCATAGGCCGCGCGCGGCCCGCTCATGCCATGCGCGGCGAAATAGGCGGCGGAAATGCCCGAGGCCGCCGCCCAGCCCGGGTGCAGGCGCTTGGTGCCCGAGCCGTCTTGCAGAAACTCCAGGTTGCCGCTGGCCAGCGACAAGGCAATGCCCTGCGCCTGGGCTGCCTGCCGAGGCGTCTGCCCGAGCAGGCGCGAGGCGGCCAGCGCCGCGCCGAAGGTGCCCAGCAGCCCGGTGGGGTGAAAACCCGCCTGGTGAAAAGCCCCGCCAGCGGCCACGCCCAGCCGCGTGGTCAGCTCCATGCCCGCCACATAGGCCAGCAGCAGCGCGGCGCCGCTGGCATCCTGCCGCGCGGCCACGGCCAGCGCGGCCGGCAGCACCGAGGTGGTGGCGTGCACCACGCCGCGCGGATGCGTGTCGTCGTAGTCCAGGCCGTGGATCAGAAGGCCGTTGAGCAGGGCCGCATCGCGCAGGCCCAGGCCGCGGCCCAGACCGAGCACCGGCACGGCGCCGTCGCCTGGCTGGGCGCCGGGGCCGTTCAGCGCATCCAGCGCGTCCAGCGTCTGGCGGGCAAAGGGGTAGCGGGACGAGGCCAGGCCGATGCCCAGCGCGTCGAGCATCAGCGCGCGGGCGCGTTCGCGCACGCTGGCCGGCACGGCCTCCAGCGTCAGGGCGGAGGCCCATTGCGCGGCCTGTTCCGAAAGCGACGGGGCTAGGCTCATGGTTCAGTCCACCCGCGCGCCGGAAACCTTGACCGCCACGGCCCAGCGCTTGATTTCCTCGTCGATGTGGCGGGCCAGTTCGTCGGGGCGCGTGAGCAGCGGCTCGGAGCCGATGGCCGCGAGCTGCTCCTTCACGTCGGGCTCGCGCCAGACCTTGGCCAGCGCCGCGTACAGCGTGTCCCCCACCTCCTTGGGCGTGCCCTTGGGCGCCATCAGCGCCAGCCAGGCGGGCGCCTCGAACTTGCCCACGCCGGCCTCGGCCATGGTCGGCACGTCGCGCGCGGCGTCGTTGCGGTTGGCGCTGGCGACGGCCAGCACGCGGATCTTGCCGCTGCGGTGGTGCTGCAACAGTGCCGGGCCGGTATCGACCATGGCCTGCACCTGTCCTCCGATCAGGTCGGTGACCGCCGCCGGGCTGCCCTTGTAGGGCACGTGCACGATGAACAGACCGAGCTGCTGCTTGAGCAGTTCCATGGTCAGGTGGCTGGTCACGCCCGAGCCGGCCGAGCCATAGCTCAGCTTGCCCGGCTGCGCCTTGACCAGGCTGACGAATTCGCTCGCGTTGTGCGCCGGAAAATCCTTGTTCACGGCCAGGAACAGCGGCACGTTGGCGATCTGGCTGATCGGCGTCAAATCGGCCAGCGGCTTGTAGGACAGTTTGGAATAGAGACTGGGGTTGATCGCCAGCGTGCCGCTCGAACCCATGAGCAGCGTGTAGCCATCGGGCGCGGCCTTGACCACCTGCTCGGTGCCGATGATGCCGGAGGCGCCGGGCTTGTTTTCCACGAACACCGGCTGCGCCAACACGTCCTGCAGCTTGCGCGCCATGATGCGCGCGACCAGATCGGTGGCTTGGCCCGGCGGAAAGCCGACGACGATACGGATGGGCCGATCGGGGTAGGCGGCCGACGCCGCGGCGCCGAGGGTCAGCAGCAGCGCCGCGAGGCCGGTTCGCAGCGAGCGGGGCAGGGCAGAGGGGAACATGACGGGTCTCCTTGGGGTCGGCTTTCCTGGGGGCGCTCAGGCTTCGATCCCATGGCCGCGGCGGGCCACGAGGAAGCTGCGCTCGAACACCATGATCTGCTCGCCGTTCTGGTTGAGGCCGCGCGTGCGCACGGTGACCACGCCCTGGCCAGGCCGCGAGCGGGATTCGCGCTTGTCGAGCACCTCGGACTCGGCATACAGCGTGTCACCGGCGAACACCGGCGCGGTCAGCTTGATGTCCTTCCAGCCCAGGTTGGCGATGGCCTTGGCGCTCACGTCGTTGACCGTCAGGCCGACCACGATCGCCAGGCTCAGCGGGCTGCTGACCAGCGGACGCTTGAACTCCGTCTTGGCCGCGTAATGCGCGTCGCAGTGCAGTGGATGGAAATTCATCGTCATCAGCGAGAACTGCAGGTTGTCCTGCTCCGTGACGGTGCGGCCGGGGCGGTGCTCGTACACGTCGCCCACCTCGAAATCCTCGAAATAGCGGCCATAGGAGGCGCGGTAGCGCTGGGGAGCGATGGGAACGGCGGAAAGCATGGGCAGGTCCTTGCGGCGAATTTGTTTGAATTGGGCAATTGTACGTACAAAATGGCGTTTGTCCACGCGGCCATGCGGATGACGCCCGCCGGTGGCGACACTCCCCTGCACCGCCTGACGCGGAGCGGAACTTTGGATTGGCCGAGATTATGTAGAAATCTCTACAAATATGTCGCAACATCTACAAATATGCCTTGATGAGAATTTTTTTTCGGCCTGCTGACGCGAATATTTGCGATCAAATCGGCCAAACAGGCAATAAAAACGACCACGGGCAGCTACACTTTTTGAAGTCTCATCGGCGACTGCGGGTGTCGTATGCGGCTCCGTTGTCGCGTGCGTTTGCGCGCCTGACCCCGACCGCATGAGGGACAATTGCGGCAGCGAGCCGATGAGAGCGCGCCTGGGCTTGATCATGAAACATTCCTTTGCACCCTTGGCCGGCGCTGGCGCCGGAGCGTCCGCCTCGTCCCCGGGGCGGCGCGCCTGTCTGCGTGTCGCGGCCGCGGGGGGGCTGGCTGTCGCCGCGCCGCTGGCCCAGGCTCAAGCTCAGGCGGGACGAGAGGCGAATCCGCTGCGCGTGGGCGTGGTGCCCAATGTGTCGGCCCGCGTGGTGGCGCGCAACTACCAGCCCTGGACGCGCTACATGGAGCGCGCGCTGGGCATGGAGGTGGCGGTGCACACGGCGGGCAATTTCGCGGAATTCCACGCCAAGGCCGTTGCCGGGGAATACGACGTGATCATCACGGCGGCCAACCTGGGCCGGCTGGCCGAGGTGGACAGCGGCTGGGTGCTCCAGGCCCTCTATGAGCCGCCGATCCCGGGGACCATCGTGCGCCTGAAAGGACAGACCGGCAGCGCCGTGGCGGCGCTCAAGGGCAAGGGCCTGGCGATGGCCAATCCGCAGCCGCTGGTGGTGTTGCGCGGCATGGAATGGCTGGCCTCGCAGGGGCTCAAGGCGGGGGTGGACTATCAGCTCGTGCAGGTGCGCAACGACGACAGCCTGCCGGCGCTGCTGACCGGCGGCGCGACGCCGCGCGCAATGATGAGCATGGGCGAGTTCCGCTCGGTGCCCGAGGCGGCGCGCGCGCAACTGGAGGTCGAGACCATTTTTGCCGAGGTGCCGGGCTTTACCGTGCTGACCTCGCCCAAGCTGGCGCCGGCGACGGCCACGCGCGTGCGCGAGGCCCTGCTGGGCCTGCCGGCGTCGGAAGAGGGCAAGCAGTTTGCCGAGCTGTCGGGCGTGCGCGGCGTCCGCGCGGCGCGGCCGCGCGAGCTGGAGTCACTGGACAGCATGCTGGCCGCCACGCGTGCCGGTCTGGCCCGCTGAGCCGCTGGCGGCCAACCCCAAGCTCAACCCCACAACCGAGGAGCGCCGATCTTGCGCATCCGATGGCGCCGCCTGCCGCTGGTCGGGCAGATCACCGTGGCGGCGGCGCTGATCGAGATCGGCGTGCTCGGGGTGGGTTACCTGGCGCAGACGCGGGTCGTCGATGGCGCGGTGACGAACCTGGCGCATTCCTATTCGCGCCAGATGGGGCCGGTGCTGGCCAGCGCGATGGTGGGGCCGCTGGTGGAGCGGGACTACGCCGCCATCCAGGCAATCGCCGACGAGACGGTGACCGAGGACGGCATCTACCAGCTTGAAGTCAAGGACGCCCGCGGCCTGCGGGTGGCCGCCAGCGTGTACCCCGGCCGCAAGGACGAGCTGGAGCAGCAGACGCTGCTGGAGATGACGCAGCGCGTGAAGACCGGCGAGCGCGAGCTGGGCGTGATCACGATGCGCTTTTCGCGCGAGCCGCTCAACCAGGTGGCGGCGGGCCTGAGCGTGCGCCGCACCGTAGGCGTCGCGGTGGCGCTGCTGCTGAGCACGCTGGCCGCCTGGCTGCTGGGCTCGTGGATAGCGCGTCCGCTCAAGCAGCTCAGCACCGCCAGCCGGCGGCTGGCGCAAGGCGACTACGACGTGGACCCCGGCCGCAGCGCCGGGGTGGAGATCGCCCAGCTGGAGCACAACTTCGCGATCATGGCGGCGTCGATCCGCGACCAGATCGAGACCTTGCGCAAGAACGAGGCCGAGCAGCGCCGCCTGTCGCAGGAGGCGCAGGCGCAGCGCGCCGACGACGCGCGCCGCCAGGCCGAGGAGGCCAGCCGGGCCAAGTCGGAGTTTCTCTCCAAGGTCAGCCACGAAATCCGCACGCCGCTCAACGGCCTGCTGGGCATGATCGACCTGCTGCGCGAGACCCCGCTGGACGCCAGCCAGGGCGACATGGCCGAGGTGGCCTCGCAGTCGGGCATGGCGCTGCTGGCGATCATCAACGACATCCTGGACTATTACAAGGTCCAGTCCGGCCAGTTCCAGATCCACCGCGAAACCTTCGATCTGCACGCGCTGCTGCATGGCATCGTGGAACTGTTCCGGCCCTCGGCCAAGGGCAAGGGGCTGGCGCTCGATCTGCGCGTCTCGCGCGAGACGCCACAATGGATCGAGGGCGACGCGCTGCGGCTGCGGCAGGTCGTCTCCAACCTGCTGGGCAACGCCATCAAGTTCACCCAGCACGGCGCGATCACGCTGGCCGCCCAGACACAAGCCGGCGCGCGCGGTGGCCGCCAGCTGACGATCCGCGTCGAAGACACCGGCATGGGCATCAGCCCCGCCTCGCTGGAGCAGGTGTTCGAGCCCTTCGTGCAGGCCGACAACTCGCTCACGCGCCAGTTCGGCGGCACCGGGCTGGGGCTGTCGATTTCGCGCACGCTGTCCCAGGCCATGGGAGGCGATCTCACCGCCAGCAGCGTGCTGGGGGCGGGCTCGGTGTTCACGGTCAGCCTGCCGGTGGAGGAGGCCAGTCAACCGGCCCCGGGGGCGGCGGGTCCCGGCGGCGCGCTGGCGCCCCTGCCGGGCTTGCGGGTTCTGCTGGTCGAGGACCATCCGGTCAACATCAAGCTCGCCCAGCGCATCCTGGAGCGCTTTGGCTGCGCGGTGACGGAGGCGCACGACGGCCAGCAGGCGCTGGACCGGCATGCGATCGGCGCCTTCGACGTGATCCTGATGGACTGCCAGATGCCGGTGATGGACGGCTTCGAGGCCACGCGCCACATCCGCGAGCGCGAGCGCGTGGTCGATGGGCCGCGCACGCCCATCGTCGCGCTCACGGCCAACGCCTCCGAGTCCGACCGCCAGGCCTGTCTGGCGCAGGGCATGGACGAAATGATCTCCAAGCCCTACTCGGCGGCGCGGCTGCACGAGGTGCTGGCGCGCCACGCGCCGGGAACGCTACCTGCCTGAATGCCCATGCCGGCGCCCGATTCCGCCTGGATCGTTCCCCAATGGCCGGCGCCAGCGCGGGTGCGCGCGGTGTTCACCACGCGCCACGGCGGCGTGAGCCAGGGCTGCTGGCACAGCCTGAACCTGGGCACGCACGTGGGCGACGACCCCGCGCACGTGGCGGCCAACCGCGACCGCCTGGCGGCGGCGCTGGGGCGCGAGCCGCGCTACCTGAACCAGGTGCACGGCCGTGAGGTGCTGCGCTTGCCGGCCGAGCCGCCGCGGCCGGGCGCCGCGCCGCCGGTGGCCGACGCCTGCCTGACCCGCGCGCCCGGCGTCGTGGCGACCATCCTGGTGGCCGATTGCCTGCCGGTGCTGCTGACCGACCGGGCCGGCAGCTTCGTGGCCGCGGCGCACGCCGGCTGGCGTGGGCTGGCCGGCGGGCCCGCGCCAGGTGTCCCGGGGGTTCTGGAAGCCGTTTTTTCAGCGTGTTTTGACGCTCAAACTACCGAAAATCCACCACGGGCAGCTAGCGAAATAATAGCGTGGCTCGGGCCATGCATCGGTCCCTCGGCGTTTGAGGTGGGGGACGAGGTGCGGGCCGCGTTCCTGGCGTTTGACGAGCGGGCCCGGCAGGCCTTCGTGCCGGCCGGGCGCGGCGGCAAATGGCTGGCCGACCTGCCGCTGCTGGCGCGTCAGCGCCTCGCGCGGCTGGGGGTCAGCCAGGTGCATGGCAACGACGGCACGCCGCTCTGGTGCACCGTGGGCGATGCGTCACGGTTCTTTTCGCACCGGCGGGATGCCGTCCGCCTCGGCTCCAGCGGCCGCATGGCCGCCTGCGTCTGGCTCGCGGGCGCGTAACGCCCGCTTGCGCCGGGGCGTGTCGGCGATGTAGAGGACGATGGCCAGCGGCAGCAGGCCGTACAGCACGAAGGTGATCAGCGCGCCCAGCACGCTGCCCTGCGCGTGGGTGGCTTCGGCGACGGCCATGAGCACGGCCACGTACAACCAGGCGATGGCGATGATGGGTATCCACGCCCGCGCATTGTGGCAAACCGTAAGAAAATCCGGGGCCGGGGCTGAGATACTTGAGCCTTCGTTCCGACATTCGACTCCAAGGAGACACGCAACATGGCAAAACAACCCGCGCAACAGGCGACGCAAGCCTTGAACGATGCCGCCCAGCAATTCCAGAGCATGTTTGGCGACGGCTGGCAGAAGGCGCTGCAGGCGTTCAAGAGCATGGATTTTTCCAATGCCGGTGCCGGCCTGGGCGACATGGGCCTGAGCCATCTGCCGCCGCCGGTGAGCTTTGCGCCGGACAAGCTGCAGGAGCTGCAGGGCAACTACATGAAGGAAGTGCTGGAGCTGTGGAACCAGGGCCTGCACGCGACCACGCCCACACAGAAGGACCGGCGCTTTTCCGGCGACGCCTGGGCCCACAACCCGGTGGCGGCTTACGCGGCGGCCGTTTACCTGCTCAACGCGCGCACCCTGATGGGCATGGCCGACGCGGTGGAGGGCGACGCCAAGACGCGCGCCCGCATGCGCTTTGCGGTCGAGCAATGGGTGGCGGCGGCCGCGCCGTCGAACTTTCTTGTCTTCAACGCCGACGCGCAGCAAAAGGCGCTGGACACCAAGGGCGAGAGCATCGCCAAGGGCATGCAGAACCTGCTGGGCGACATCCGCCAGGGTTACGTGAGCCAGACCGACGAGTCGGTGTTTGAAGTGGGCAAGAACGTTGCCACCACCGAAGGCGCCGTGG
Organism: Burkholderiaceae bacterium; assembly: GCA_036752305.1. Taxonomy (GTDB): domain Bacteria; phylum Pseudomonadota; class Gammaproteobacteria; order Burkholderiales; family Burkholderiaceae_C; genus DAIOSZ01. The sequence goes on along the minus strand of DAIOSZ010000042.1, from coordinate 5,741 downwards.
TGTTCGAAAACGAGCTGTTCCAGTTGATCGAGTACAAGCCGCTCACGGCCAAGGTCTACGAGCGGCCGTTTCTGCTGGTGCCGCCTTGCATCAACAAGTTCTACATCCTGGACCTGCAGCCGGAAAATTCCTTCATCCGCTACGCCGTCAGCCAGGGCCACCACACCTTCGTCGTCTCGTGGCGCAACCCCGACCAGAGCATGGCGCAGGTCACCTGGGACGACTACGTGGAAAAGGCCGCCATCAAGGCCATCGAGGTGACGCGGCAGATCACCGGCGCCAAGACGATCAACGCGCTGGGCTTCTGCGTGGGCGGCACCTTGCTGTCCAACGCGCTGGCGGTGCTGGCCGCGCGCGGCGAGAAGCCGGTGGAGTCGGCCACGTTCCTGACCACGCTGATCGACTTCAGCGACACCGGCATCCTCGACGTGTTCATCGACGAAGGTTTCGTGCGCTTTCGCGAGATGCAGTTCAGCAAGGGCGGGCTGATGCCCGGGCGCGACCTGGCCACCACCTTCAGCTTTCTGCGTCCCAACGACCTGGTGTGGAACTACGTGGTGGGCAACTACCTCAAGGGCGAGACGCCGCCGCCGTTCGACCTGCTGTACTGGAACGGCGACTCGACCAACCAGCCAGGCCCGATGTACGCCTGGGACCTGCGCAACACCTATCTGGAAAACAAATTCGTCAAGCCGGGCCGCGCGACGGTGTGCGGCGAGAAGATCGACCTGGGCAAGCTCGACCTGCCGGTCTACATCTACGGCTCGCGCGAGGACCACATCGTGCCGATCGGCGGCGCCTACGCCTCCACGCAGGCGCTGCCGGGTCCCAAGCGCTTCGTCATGGGCGCCTCGGGCCACATCGCCGGGGTGATCAACCCGCCCTCGGCCAAGAAGCGCAGCCACTGGATCAACGAAAAGGCCAATGGCAAGCCGCCCAAGGCCTTCGAGGACTGGTTCAAGGGCGCCACCGAGCACGCCGGCAGCTGGTGGACCGACTGGTCCGAATGGCTGGCCAGCCATGCCGGCAAGCAGGTGCCCGCGCCCAAGGGCTACGGCAAGGGCTCCGCCTTCAAGGCCATGGAACCGGCGCCCGGCCGGTACGTAAAAGCCAAGGCCTAGGCCCCGCCGATTTCTCGGGATAATGGCTGCGTGCCGGGTTCAGGGCCGGCATGCCGTTTCATCACCTTGAATGCGTCAACAGGAGACAAGTCTTGCAAGATCCCATCGTCATCGTTTCGGCCACCCGCACGGCCGTGGGCAAGTTCGGCGGCTCGCTCGCCAAGATTCCCGCCACCGAGCTGGGCTCCATCGTCATCCGCGAGGCCATCGCCCGTGCCAAGCTCGATCCGGCCCAGGTCGGCGAGGTCATCATGGGCCAGGTGCTGGCGGCTGGCTGCGGCCAGAACCCGGCGCGCCAGGCGCTGATCAAGTCCGGCGTGCCCAAGGAAGTGCCCGCGCTCACCATCAACGCGGTGTGCGGCTCCGGCCTCAAGTCCGTGATGCTGGCCGCGCAGGCCGTCGCCTGGGGCGACAGCGAAATCGTCGTCGCCGGCGGCCAGGAGAACATGAGCGCCAGCCCGCACGTGCTGCAGGGCAGCCGCGACGGCCAGCGCATGGGCGACTGGAAAATGATCGACTCCATGATCGTCGACGGCCTGTGGGACGTGTACAACCAGTACCACATGGGCATCACGGCCGAGAACGTGGCCAAGGCCAACAGCATCACGCGGCAGATGCAGGACGACCTGGCGCTGGCCAGCCAGCAGAAGGCCTCCGCCGCGCAGGACGCGGGCAAGTTCAAGGACGAAATCGTCGGCGTCTCCATCCCGCAGCGCAAGGGCGACCCGCTGCTGTTCAACACCGACGAGTTCATCAACAAGAAAACCACCGCCGAGGCGCTGGCCGGCCTGCGTCCCGCGTTCGACAAGGCGGGTACCGTGACGGCGGGCAACGCCTCGGGCATCAACGACGGCGCGGCGGCCGTGGTCGTCATGACCGCCAGCAAGGCGGCGGCGCTGGGCCTGCAGCCGCTGGCGCGCATCGCCTCGTTCGCCACCACCGGTCTGGATCCGGCCACCATGGGCATGGGCCCGGTGTCGGCCTCGCAAAAGGCGCTGGCCCGCGCCGGCTGGAAGGCCAGCGACGTGGACCTGTTCGAGCTGAACGAAGCCTTTGCCGCCCAGGCCTGCGCCGTGAACAAGGTGCTGGACATCGATCCGGCCAAGGTCAACGTCAACGGCGGTGCGATCGCCATCGGCCACCCCATCGGCGCCTCGGGCTGCCGCATTCTGGTCACGCTGCTGCACGAGATGCAGCGCCGCAACGCCCACAAAGGCCTGGCCGCGCTGTGCATCGGCGGCGGCATGGGCGTGTCGCTGACGCTGGAGCGTTGAGCCGCCACCCTGTCTTCGTGAATTTTTCACCACCATCATCGACAACCGAGGAGAAAACGAGATGAGTCAAAAAGTAGCCTACGTCACCGGCGGCATGGGCGGCATCGGCACCGCGATCTGCCAGCGCCTGCACAAGGAGGGCTTCAAGGTCATCGCCGGCTGCGGCCCGACGCGCGACCACGCCAAGTGGCTGGAGGAGCAAAAGGCGCTGGGCTATGCCTTCTACGCCAGCGTCGGCAACGTGGCCGACTGGGCTTCCACTGTTGAGGCCTTTGCCAAGACCAAGGCCGAGCATGGCGCGGTTGACGTGCTGGTCAACAACGCCGGCATCACGCGCGACCGTATGTTCATGAAGATGTCGCGCGAAGACTGGGACGCGGTGATCGACACCAACCTCAACTCCATGTTCAACGTCACCAAGCAGGTGGTGGGCGACATGGTTGAAAAAGGCTGGGGCCGCATCGTCAACATCAGCTCCGTCAACGGCGAAAAAGGCCAGGCCGGCCAGACCAACTACTCCGCCGCCAAGGCCGGCATGCACGGCTTCACGATGGCGCTGGCGCAGGAACTGGCCAACAAGGGCGTGACCGTCAACACGGTCAGCCCGGGCTACATCGGCACCGACATGGTGCGCGCCATCCGCCCGGACGTGCTGGAAAAAATCGTCGCCACGGTGCCCGTCAAGCGCCTGGGCGAGCCCGGCGAGATCGCCTCCATCATCGCCTGGCTGTGCAGCGATGAAGGCGGCTACTCCACCGGCGCCGATTTCTCGGTCAACGGCGGCCTGCACATGGGCTGATCGGGCTCAAGCGGCCAGCCGATCCGGTTGGCCGCTTGGCGCTCAGGCCGGCGAGCGCTGGTCGTCCTTGCGTGACGGGGCGGCCTTGTAAAAGCGCATCGGCACCCCCTGCGCCAGCGCATCGCGCTCGGCGCGGCTGCGCTCACGCAGCACCCCGGGCTTGATGCGGCCCACCACATGCATCTCGCAGGGCTTGCAGTCAAAGCGCAACGTGAGCTTTTCCTTGCCGTTGATCAGCGTCAAGGGCTCGGCCCGCACCTGGCCTTGCACACCCACCACGCCCTTGGCTTGTTTGGGGCACAGGCTCATCGAATAGCGCACGCAGTGCTTGGTGACCATCAGGCTCACCTCGCCGAGTTCCTCGTGGCTCTCATACGCGGCGGCCAGCACCCGCACGCCGTGGCGCGCGTAGAAGTCGCGCGCTTTGGCGTTGTGCACGTTGGCCAGGTAGCTCAGCGTGTCCTCGGGGTAGGGCGCGGGCGGCTCCACCGGCCGGGCGCGCGGCAGGCGAGGCAGGGCGGCCTGGCGGGCGGCGTCGAGCGCGGCCACCGCGTCGCGTCGCAGCGCATTGAGCGTGGACGCCGGAATGAAGCAGGGAGCGTCCCATGCCAGTTCGACCTGGCGCGCGGCGTAGATCGTGTTGCCCAGCTTGCCCAGGTGCTCGCGCACGGCCTGCGCGGCGGCTTGCGCGTCCTGGCGCGGCGCCTCATGCGCGCAGGCGGCGCGCGCGCAGGCGTGCACGCCGTCCTCGCTCGTCAGCGTGAGCGCAAAGCCGTCGTCCGTGCGATCCAGCCGCAGATCGACGGCCACGCGCCGTTCGCTGGATTTGCCCGCCATCAGCCGCGCCCAACTCTGGTCGCGGTTGCGGTTGATCGGCGTGCCCTTGCGCAGATCGGGCAGATCGCGCATGGCGTCCTTGGGACCCAGGCGCCAGAGGCCCGGCTCCGGCAGTTTTTGCGCGGTGTTGATCGCCGCGCCGACGAGCTGTTTCTGCGCGTCGAAATAGCACAGGCCGTCGCCGTTGTGCAGCACGAGCGCCGGATCTTCGGTCTCGATCTCAAAGCCCTTGGCATCCACGTGGGTCACCCAGCCTATGGTCTGGCCGGGGTTCTTGGGGCTGTCGAAGGCGCCGATGCTGTCCTGGCGGCCGTTGACGAAATAGTCGGTGAACTCGCGGTTGAAATTCTGGTTGGGGTCGGGCGTGAAGGCCAGGTGCGTGGTGCCGCTGGACGCGCGGGCAAAGCCCGGGCGCTTGGCCAGGAATTCGTCGAGCAGGCGCCGGTAGTGGCCCGTGATGTTCTTCACATAGCCCATGTCCTTGTAGCGGCCCTCGATCTTGAAGCTGCGGATGCCCGCGTCGATCAGCGCCGCCAGGTTGTCGCTCTGGTTGTTGTCCTTCATCGACAGCACATGCTGGTCGTGCGCGACGAAGCGACCCTGGCTGTCCATCACGTGATAGGGCAGGCGGCAGGCCTGCGAACAGTCGCCCCGGTTGGCGCTGCGCCCGGTGTGCGCATGGCTGATGTTGCACAGGCCGCTGTAGGCCACGCACAGCGCGCCGTGCACGAAAAACTCCAGCGTGCAGCGCGCCGGATCGATGGCCGCGCGCACCTGCGCGATCTGCTCCAGCGTCAACTCGCGCGCCAGCACGATTTGCGACAGCCCGGCGTCCTGCAGAAAGCGCGCCTTTTCAGGGCTGCGGATGTCGCACTGCGTGCTGCCGTGCAACTGGATGGGCGGCAGGTCCAGCTCCAGCAGCCCCATGTCTTGAATGATCAGCGCATCGGCCCCGGCCTCGTAAACCTGCCAGGCTAGGTGCCGGGCGTCTTCCAGTTCGTCGTCGCGCAGGATCGTGTTGAGCGTGACGAAGATATGCGCCCCGAAGCGGTGCGCATGGGCCGCCAGCCGCTCGATGTCGGCCACGCTGTTGCCCGCCGAGGCGCGCGCGCCAAACGCCGGAGCGCCGATGTACACCGCATCGGCCCCGTGGTTGACGGCCTCGATGCCGATGGCCGCGTCGCGCGCGGGGGCGAGCAGTTCCAGGCGGTCGGGTCGAGCAGGAGAAGCTAGCATGGGCGCGATTATCCTATGGGCTCGCGAAAGCTTCACATTTCATAGCTGCCCGTGGCCGGTTTTAAACGGCTGCCGCCTTGTTGAATGCCCAAAAAAGCCCTTTCGGCCGCTGTTTCCAGCCCTCGTTGCGCCCGCATCGACGCGCTGCGCGGCCTGGCCATGCTGTGGATGACGGTGTTCCATTTCTGCTTCGACCTCAACCACCTGGGTGGCGGGCGGCAAGATTTTCTGGGCGATCCGTTCTGGACCTGGCAGCGCACCGGCATCGTCAGCCTGTTCCTGTTCTGCGCGGGGCTGTCGCAGGCCGTGGCCTGGCGCCAGGGCCTGGGCTGGCCGCGCTTCTGGCGCCGCTGGGCGCAGGTGGCAGGCTGCGCGCTGGCGGTCAGCGCCGCCACCTGGCTGTGGCACGCGCCCACCTTCGTCTACTTTGGCGTGCTGCACGGCCTGGCTCTGATGCTGATCGCCACCCGCCTG
>DAIOSZ010000041.1:0-20823 GCA_036752305.1 Burkholderiaceae bacterium | reverse complement strand
TCATCAAAATCGATAGCTGCCCGTGGTTGTATTCATTGAAGAATCAGTGCATATGATCTTCAAAATTGATGCTTCAATCGATGAATTTGTAGATGCATCTACACAAACTGTAGCATCATCAACAAAGTTCCTGAAAGTCGATGGTTCAAGCGTTCGTTTGACTGGAACTTTGAGTATGATTTGGGCGAAATGGGGCGGCAGAACAACCACGAGCAGCTACCCTTTTTGAAGTTGCCATCAGGCGCTTCTTGCCAACCTTGCGCTGACGGCACTTTCGGCTGGCCATGATCCCCTTGGTTGGGCTCGACCTCCGCCTTGAGCTGTTCGAGCAGTTGCCGAGTCGTGCTTATGACGATATCGGCGCCGCCGTAGTCCTCAAACGTGATGACGGGCGCCCGGGTTGGCTGCCACCCATTTTTTGTGGTTGGCGCATACATCAGCATGAATGCCTACGCCTACAGTTTCGGGGGGTCTGAAAATCGTGCGTGGGCAATGCTCGGCGCCCTCACAAGCACCCTCCTGCTATGGGTTCCTTTGGTACTCCTGATTGGTGCAGCTATCTTTCGTCGCTTTCCGGGATTGCAAATACCACGTGGTTTTCATCCCGAAAGGGCGCAGGAAGGCGAAATTCGGAGCGGTGCGCAAACACCTGGGGACGACCTTGCAGGAGTTGGCGCAGCACAGCCCAGGAGAGAGAGAGCTGTCGATGCGCAGAAGAACCCACACACCGCGGTCATGGCCGCCGAGCTGCAGACCGATGCGGGCAAGGCGGCGTACCGCAGGCGCACGTGGATTGCCCAGCCGCCCAACGGCTGGATCAAGAGCGTGCTGGGGTTCCGTCAGTTCAGCCTGCACGGGCTGCATCGGGTGCAGGGCCACGGCGCCGCACCTGATGGCCAACCATCACGGGCGGCGCAGAATTCTGCTGCTCCCAGTCTAGAACGCGCTCCGGAACAGCGCCGCCTTTTCCCGCTCTAGCCGAGGCCCGCGCTGCCGTGCCGTGGCGTTATTGTCATCGTCAGCGCCCGCCCTCGTTTAGCCTCCGACCCAAGCGAACCATACACGGACAGCTATGGTTTGATGAGCAGTTGACGGCGGCCCGGCGCGCCCGAGTCGCCGTGGCCAGAATCACTCGATCTTGGCCTTGGCCTTCAATTCCTCCTGGAATTTCTCCATTTTCTGGCGCTGCATCTGCTGCTTGATCTGGGGGCCGACTTCTTCCAGCGAAGGCAGCTTGGCCTGGCGGGTGTCGTCCACGCGGATGATGTGCCAGCCAAACTGCGACTTGACGGGGACTTCGGTCATCTGGCCCTTGTCGAGCTTGACCATCGCGTCGGTGAATTCCTTGACGTAGCTGCCGGGGTTGGCCCAATCCAGGTCGCCGCCGTTGGCGCCGGATCCGGGGTCCTTGCTGTGCTTCTTGGCCAGATCCTCGAACTTGTCGCCTTTTTTGATCTGCGCGATGAGTTTCTTGGCTTCGTCCTCGTTTTCCACCAGGATGTGGCGCGCGCGGTATTCCTTGCCGGCGTTGGCGCCAACGACCTTGTCGTATTCGGCCTTGACTTCGGCGTCGGTGACCGGGTTCTTGGCCTGGTAGTCACCCAGCAGTGCGCGGATCATGATGGCCTGGCGGGCCAGTTCCATTTGCAGCTTGTAGTCGTCGGTGGCGTCGATGCCGCGCTTTTGGGCCTCTTGCATGAAGACCTCGCGCATGACGACTTCTTCCTTGAGCTGGCCTTCCATCTCGGGCGTGACCGGGCGCCCGGCGCGCTTGAGCTGCTCCATCAGGGCTTCGAGCCGGGCCTTGGGCACCGGCTTGCCGTTGACGATGGCAAGGTTTTGCGCCAGCGCGGCAGTGGGCGCGAGCGCGGTGAGCGCGGCGGCGGCAGCGGCCGCCAGCATCAGCTTTTTCATGGGTTTTCCTGGAGTCAGAGGGTGGAACGGGGGGGATTGTAGCTATTCAAGTCATAGCGACTGGCGAGCGTCCACAGAAGTATCGGCGGCGAAACTTAGCTGCCGCTGAAGAGGGCCCGCGCCGGGCGCCAGGCCTTAGGCGGCCGCGCCATCGGAGGCTTCGATCGCCAGGGCATGCACGCCGTCGCGTTCGATGAATTCGGCCAGGGCCTCGTACACCAGCCGATGCCGCGCCACGCGCGATAGGCTGTGGAACGCATTGCTGGCCACGCGCACGCGAAAGTGGCTGCCCCAGCCTTCGGCATTGGCGCCCGCGTGGCCGGCATGCGCGGCGCTTTCGTCTAGGACTTCCACGCGCGCGCCGGGCAGGCGCTCGGACAGGCGCGCGCTCAGTTGCGCGGCGGTGGCGGGCATCAGGGGGCCTCCCCGGGTGAGGGGCTTTCGTCGGCCTTGAGGTATTTGCTCAGATAGAAGCCTTGGGCGATGACGAAGGCGAACATGAGGCCCATGCCGCCAAACAGCTTGAAGTTGACCCAGGTGTCGGTGTCGAAGTGGTAGGCCACCCAGAGGTTGAGCGCGCCCATCGCGGCGAAGAAGCCGATCCAGCTCCAGTTCATCACGCGCCAGGCGTGATCGGGCAGTTCGATCTGCGACTTCATCAGCACGCGCAGCAGGTTCTTGCGAAAGACGAGTTGGCCGGCCAGCAGCGCGCCGCCCATCAGCCAGTACAGCACGGTGGGCTTCCACTTGATGAAGGTTTCGTCCTGCGCCAGCAGCGTGGCGCCGCCAAAGAGCACGATCACGCCCAGGCTCACCCATTGCATGGGCTCGACCTTGCCGGTGGTGGCCCGCAGGTAGGCAATTTGCGCGATCGTCGCCACCATCGCCACGCCGGTGGCGACGTAGATGCCCCAGAACTTGAAGGCGGCGAAGAACAGGACGATGGGAAAGAAGTCCAGGAACAGTTTCATGGGGCGGATTATTTCAAAGGCTCGAAGTCGAGCGAAGCCGAGTTCATGCAGTAGCGCAGCCCGGTGGGCGCGGGGCCGTCGGGGAACACATGACCCAGGTGCGCGCCGCAGTTGGCGCAGACCGTCTCGACGCGCACCATGCCATGCGTGGTGTCGCGACGCTCCTCGATGGCGCCGGACTTGGCGGCCTGCGAGAAACTGGGCCAGCCGCAGCCGGCGTCGAACTTGGTGGCGGAGTCGAACAGTTCGGCGCCGCAACACACGCAGTGGTAGTGGCCCGGTGCCCAGTGGTTTTCGTATTTGCCGGTAAAGGGCCGCTCGGTGGCGGCGTGGCGGGTGACCTCGTAGGCCACGCGCTCGGCGCCTTTTTGCGCCAGCAGGGTTTTCCACTCGGCATCGGTTTTTTGCACGGGATGGGTCATGAGGAGCAACTGATTTCGATGGAGGATGCCCAGTCGGGCGGAAACCCCGTCCACGCGGGGTGGTCGGGATGCGCGTCAAAGGGGGTTTCGAGTACCGAGTGCAGCGTTTGCGTGACGGAAAAATCGCCCTCGCGCGCCGCGGCGATGGCCGACTCGGCCATGTGGTTGCGCAGCACCACGGCGGGATTGTGCCGGAGCATCAGATCGGCATCGGGCGATTGTCCGACAGCCACGGGCAGCTCACGAAACGATAGCAGCCAGGCAGCGATGCCGGTCTGATCGACGAACAGGTCCCGCACCGGCTGGGTGTCGCCCGAGCGCACCGCGTGGGCCAGGCGGCGCCAGAAGATGGTGAAGTCGGTCTTCTCCTTGTGCATCAGGTTCAGGGCGCCCTCGGCGAGCTCGATCTCGCCTTCGAAGCGCTCCGCGAAACCCAGCTTGGCGCCGAACGCTGCCTGCCATTCGGCAACGAACAGCGTCTTGTAGGGCTCAAGCGCGGCGATGGCGTCGTCCTGCTCGCCGATCAGCGGCAGCAGCGCCTGGGCCAGGCAAAACAGGTTCCAGTACGCCACCTGGCTCTGGCGGCCGTAGGCGTAGCGGCCCTGGTGGTCGGAGTGGTTGCTGTTGTGGCGGTTGTCGAAGCCGTCCATGAACTGGAAGGGGCCGTAGTCGATGGTCAGGCCCAGGATGCTCATGTTGTCGGTGTTCATGACACCGTGGCAAAAGCCGACTGCCTGCCAGCGCGCGATCAGCGCGGCGGTGCGGCGCGTCACGGCGGCCAGCAGGGCGGCGTAGGGCCGGGAGGCATCGCGGCATTCAGGGTAGAAGCCGTCGATCACGAAATCGGCCAGCGTCTTGAGAGCGTCGTGCTGGCCGCCGTGGCTGAAATGTTCAAAGTGGCCAAAGCGGATGAAGCTGGGCGCCACGCGCGTGACGACCGCCGCGGTTTCCACCGTTTCGCGCCGCACCGGCGTCGGCGAGCCGGTGACGCACAGCGCCCGCGTGGTGGGAATGCCCAGCGCGTGCATGGCCTCGCTGGCCAGAAATTCGCGGATCGACGAGCGCAGCACGGCGCGGCCATCGCCCATGCGCGAATACGGGGTCAAGCCGCTGCCCTTGAGCTGGATTTCCAGGTTGCGGCCATCGGGCGCCACCGCGCCGCCGAGCAAAATCGCGCGCCCGTCACCCAGTTGCCCGGCCCAGACGCCAAACTGATGCCCGCTGTAGACGCCGGCCAGCGGCTCGGCGTCGGCCACCGGGCGGTTGCCCGACAGCCCCCCCAGCGCGCCGGGGGTCTGCCACTCTCCGGGCTCCAGGCCCAGTTCGCGCGCCATGGCGCGGCTGGCGGCCACCCAGTAGGGCGTGCGCAGCGGCGTGGGCGCCAGCTGGGTGTAAAACGCCGGGCCGAGGGCGGCGAAGCGGTTGTCCCAGCGCCAGGGCAAGCGCTCGGCGCTGGTGTCGGGCGAGGCGCTGCTGGGGTTTACGCGGGTATCCATGGGGCACCGATTTTCGTCGGCCTGCCGGTGATTCGCTACGATGGGCGCCGTACCCCCTCAATTTTTCAAGGAGATCGCCCCCCATGCTCGGCTTGATGCAGAACCACCCCTTGCTCATTTCCTCGCTGATTGATTTCGCGGCCAAGGAACACGGTGACGGCGAGATCGTCTCGCGACGGGTGGAGGGCGATATCCACCGCTACACCTGGGCCGACGTGGCGCGCCGCTCCAAGCAGGTGGCCAACGCGCTGGACGCCACGGGTGTCTCGCGCGAGCAGTCGCGCGTGGGAACGCTGGCCTGGAATGGCTACCGCCACCTGGAGCTGTATTTCGGCGTCAGCGGATCGGGCCGCGTGCTGCACACCGTCAACCCGCGCCTGCACCCCGACCAGGTCGCCTGGATCATCAACCACGCCGAGGATGAGGTGTTTTGCTTCGACACCACGTTCTGGCCCCTGGTGCAGGCGGTGGCCGCGCGCTGTCCGCGCGTCAAGCTGTGGGTGGCGCTGTGCGACGCCGACCGTCTGCCCGACGCCGGCGGCAAGCTGCCCAATCTGGTCAGCTACGAGGCCTGGATCGGCAGCCAGGGCACCGATTACGACTGGCCGCGGATCGACGAGAACACCGCCTCGTCGATGTGCTACACCAGCGGCACCACGGGCAACCCCAAGGCGGCGCTGTACAGCCACCGCTCCACGGTGCTGCACGCCTACGCCGCCGCGTTGCCCGACGTGATGTGCATCTCGGCACGCGACTCCATCCTGCCGGTGGTGCCGATGTTCCACGTCAACGCCTGGGGCATCCCGTACAGCGCGGCGCTGACCGGGTGCAAGCTCGTGTTTCCGGGGCCGAACCTCGACGGCAAATCGATCTACGAGCTGATCGAGGCCGAGGGCGTGACTTACGCGGCCGGCGTGCCCACGGTCTGGCAGATGATGCTGTCGCACATGCAGTCCAACCAGCTGCGCTTTTCGACGCTCAAGCGCACCGTGATCGGCGGCGCGGCGTGCCCGCCGGCGATGATCGCCGCCTTCCACGACCAGTATGGCGTGGAGGTGCTGCACGCCTGGGGCATGACGGAGCTGTCGCCCCTGGGCACGCTGTGCACGCTCAAGGGCAAGCACCTGACGCTGCCGCCCGAGGAGCAGATGAAAATCCGCCTCAAGCAGGGCCGCTCGATCTTCGGCGTCAACATGAAGGTCGTCGACCCCGACGGCAAGGAGCTGCCGCGCGACGGGACCACCTCGGGCGATCTGCTGGTCTCCGGGCCCTGGGTGGTGCGCGACTACTACAAGGCCGAGGGCCCGTCGCCGCTGGTGGACGGGTGGTTCCCGACCGGCGACGTGGCGACCATCGACGCCGACGGCTTCATGAACATCACCGATCGCAGCAAGGACGTGATCAAGTCCGGCGGCGAGTGGATCAGCTCGATCGACGTCGAGAACATCGCCATGGCCCACCCGGCCGTGGCCATGGCCGCCTGCGTGGGCGTGCCGCATCCCAAATGGGACGAGCGGCCCATCGTCTGCGTGGTCAAGAAACCCGGCGCCGAGGTCACGCGCGAAGAACTGCTGGCGTTCTATGAGGGCAAGACCGCCAAGTGGCAGATTCCCGACGACGTGGTGTTCGTGGATGCCATTCCCCTGGGCGCCACCGGCAAGATGCTCAAGACGAAACTGCGCGAGCAGCTCAAGGGCTACAAGCTGCCCTCATTGGCCTGAAAACGGCCCATTTTTTGTGCCCATTCACTAAAAACATCAGGAAACACGACCACGGGCAGCTATAAAATTTGAAGCTTTCCGGTGGTGGTCGTTGGGTGGCCCCAGGGCTGACGCTTAGGCGTCTGGCTAGGGGCAATCCCTAAATTCTGGCTTCGTCGAAATCGCTAACCTCTCGCGGTCGGGCCGTGCTTGGCCCTTGTTTTCCCCAGGAGACCTGTTTTCATGCGTTCAACTCTCAAGACTGCCGTTTGTGGCGCTGCCTTGGCTTGCCTGGCCGGCGGCGCGCTCGCCCAGAAGGGCGAGACCGTCAAGGTTGCCCACATCGATCCGCAGACCGGCCTGATGGGCCCGGTGGGCATCAACCAGGCGCGCTCGTTCCAGTATTTCGCCGAACAGTTCAGCAAGAACAATCCCGCGGGCGTGAAGTTCGAGATGGTCACCTTCGACAACAAGCTCAGCCCCGCCGAGAGCCTGACCGCGCTCAAGGCCGCCACGGATCAGGGCATCCGCTACATTGCCCAGGGCAACGGATCTTCGGTGGCCGGCGCGCTGATTGATGCCGTGGCCAAGCACAACGAGCGCAATCCGGGCAAGGAAGTGCTCTTCCTCAACTACGCGGCGGTCGATCCGGACTTCACCAACAGCAAATGCAGTTTCTGGCACTTCCGCTATGACGCCGACACCTCGATGAAGATGGAAGCGCTGACCACCTTCATGAAGGATCAGCCCGACGTGAAGAAGGTCTACCTGTTCAACCAGAACTACAGCCATGGCCAGCAGGTGGCCAAGTACGCCAAGGAAAACCTGGCCCGCAAGCGCCCGGACATCCAGATCGTTGGCGAAGAGCTGCACCCGCTGGCGCAGGTGCGCGACTTCGCGCCCTACATTGCCAAGATCAAGGCCTCGGGCGCCGATACGGTGATCACCGGCAACTGGGGCTCGGACCTGGCGCTGCTGGTCAAGGCGGCCAACGAAGGCGGCTACAACGGCAAGTTCTACACCTACTACACCGGCGTGACCGGCACGCCCACGGCCCTGGGGCAGGGCGGCGCGGGCAAGGTGTTCCAGATCGCCAACTCCCACTACAACATGGGAGGGCAGATGACCAAGTGGATGGGCGAGTTCAAGAACCGCTACAACGACGACATGTACACCGCGCAGATCGTCCACGTGTTCTCCTCGCTGTCCGACGCCATGGCCAAGGCCAAGAGCACCGACCCCGTGAAGGTGGCCGAGGCGCTGGAGGGCCTGAAGTTCAAGAGCTACAGCGGCGACGTGGAAATGCGCAAGACCGATCACCAGATGCAGCAGCCGATCTACCTGTCGGTGTGGCAGAAGGCCGATGCGAAGTTTCCGTACAGCCCCGAGAACACGGGCATGACGCTCGCGCTGGTCAAGGACTATCCCGCGTACGTTTCGTCCACGCCGACCTCCTGCCAGATGAAGCGTCCGGGCAAATAAGCCCAGGGCGCTTGCCTTTATCCGGCCCGCGCGACGGGCCGGATTTGTTTCACCGCACACGGGAGTTTCATGGAGTTCTTCATCATCTCCATGCTCAACGGGCTGAGCTACGGCCTTCTGCTGTTCATGCTCAGTTCGGGCCTGACGCTGATTTTCAGCATGATGGGCGTGCTCAACTTTGCCCACGCGTCGTTCTACATGGTTGGGGCCTACGTGGGGTACACGGTGGCCCGGCTGGTGGGCTTCTGGCCGGCGCTGGTGGTCGCGCCGCTGGTGGTGGGGGGGCTGGGCGCGCTGTTCGAGCGCCATGCGCTGCGGCGGGTGCACAAGTTCGGCCATGTGCCGGAACTGCTCATCACGTTCGGCCTGTCCTACATCGTTCTCGAACTGGTGCAGCTCATCTGGGGCCGCACGGCGGTCGATTTCAAGCCGCCCGAGATCCTGCAAGGTCCGCTGTTCACACTGGTCAATCACTCGGTGGACGGCGTTCACTTTGTCTGGGGCGCGGCTGCGCCGGCGCTGTGCCAGGCCGCCGACGCGGCGGTGCGCGTCGCGTGCTCGCCGTTTCCCGCCACCCGTGGCTTCATGATGCTGGTGGCCCTGCTGATGCTGGTGACACTGTGGCTGCTGCTGACACGCACGCGCATCGGGCTGGTGATCCAGGCCGCGCTCACGCATCCGGACACGGTGGAGGCGCTGGGCCACAACGTGCCGCGCGTGTTCATGCTGGTGTTTGGCGCCGGGGCGGCGTTGGCCGGCTTGGCTGGCGTGATTGGCGGCAGCACCTTCGTGACCGAGCCCGCGATGGCGGCCACGGTGGGGTCGATCATTTTCGTGGTGGTGGTGGTGGGCGGCATGGGTTCGTTGCCGGGCGCGTTCCTGGCGTCGCTGCTGATCGGGGTGCTGCAGACCTTCGCGGTGGCGTTCGACTATTCCTTCATCCAGCTTGCCCAGCAAATGGGCTGGCAACTGAGCGACGCGGCCAAGAACAACTCCATCGTCAAGCTCACCTTGTCGCAAGTGGCGCCCATCCTGCCGTATCTGCTGCTGGTGCTGATTCTGATATTCCGGCCCAAGGGCTTGCTCGGGACACGGGAGGGTTGAACGGTGAGCCAGCAGTACTACCAATTCAAGCCCCTCAACGTGGGCCGCTGGGTGATCTGGGGGCTGTTTGCCCTGGTGCTCATCGTCGCGCCCATGCTGTTCAAGAGCAATCTGGCGCTGACCATGCTCTCGCAGATGGGCATTGCCATCGTGGCCTGCCTTTCCTACAACATGCTGCTGGGGCAGGGCGGCATGCTCAGCTTCGGCCATGCGGTGTACACCGGGCTGGGCGCCTACGTGGCGATTCACGCGCTGAACTTGATCGGCGGCGGGCAGTTGCCGATTCCGGTCAGCCTGGTTCCCATCGTTGGCGGCTTGGCGGGGGTGTTCTTCGCGGTTCTGCTGGGCTACGTGACAACCAAGAAGTCCGGCACGCCGTTCGCGATGATCACACTGGGCATGGCGGAGCTGGTGTTTGCGATGTCCTTGATGTTCTCGGAGTTCTTTGGTGGCGAGGCGGGCATATCGGCCAACCGCGTGGCCGGCAAGCCCTTCCTGGGCATCACGTTTGGCCCGGCGACGCAGGTCTACTACCTCATCGCGGTCTATACCTTCGTGTGCGTGGCGCTGATGTTCGCCTTCACGCGCACGCCGCTGGGGCGCATCCTCAACGCGGTGCGCGACAACCCGGAGCGCGTGGAGTTCATTGGCTACAACACGCAGCGTGTGCGCTACTTCGCCTTCATCATTTCCGGCTTCTTCGCGGGTATCGCCGGGGGACTGGGGGCGCTGCTGTTTGAAATCGTCACGGCCGAGGTCGTGGGCGCGGGCCGATCCGGCGCGTACCTGCTGTTTACCTTTTTGGGCGGGGCGACGTTCTTCTTCGGGCCCATCATTGGCGCGGTGCTGATGGTGCTCGCCACCGTGCTTCTGTCGGAGCTGACCAAGGCCTGGCTGTTGTACCTCGGCCTGGTGTTCATGTTCATGGTGATGTATGCGCCCGGCGGGATCGCGAGCCTGATCATGATGAATCTTCGCGTGGCCGCGTTCGGTCGGCTCCGGGAGATCTGGGTGAGCTATCTGGGATTGGCCGTGACCGCCTTGGTGGTGCTGCTTGGCCTGGGCGCGATGATCGAAATGATCTATCAGGTGCAGCTCAACGTGGGCGGCGGCGACAGCATCAGCTTCCTGGGCGTGCCCTTGCGGCCACGCGAGTTTTCAAGCTGGTTTGGCGCGGGCTTCGTCACGGTCACGGGGCTGGGGCTCTTTGAACTGATGCGGCGGCAGTACGGGCGCCAGTGGGGTGGCATCCAGGCCGACATTGAGGCCGAGGTCAAACGGCGGGAGGCGCTATGACGGCCAGCTCTGGCGGCGCGTACGCGCTCGAACTCAAGGATTTGCGCAAGAGCTTCGGCAAGACGGAGATCATCCGCGGCGCCAATCTCGCGGTGCGCTCGGGGGAGCGCGTGGCGATCATCGGCCCCAATGGCGCGGGCAAATCGACGCTGTTCAACCTGATCAGTGGGCGCTTTGAGCCCACCAGCGGCGAAATCATCCTCGATGGCAAGCGCATCGAAGGGAAAAAGCCTTTTGAAATCAACCGCCTGGGCCTCTCGCGCAGTTTTCAGATCACCAACATTTTTCCCAAGTTGTCGGTGTTCGAAAACCTGCGCTGCGGCGTGCTCTGGAGCCTGGGCTACCGCTACAGCTTCTGGAAATTCCTGGCCAATCTGGACGACGCCAATGAGCGCGCCGAGCAACTGCTGGACATGATCCGCCTGCACAAGAAGCGCGACGTGCTGGCGATGAACCTGACCTATGCCGAACAGCGCGCGCTGGAGATCGGCATCACGATCGCCGGCGGCGCCCACGTGATCCTGCTCGACGAGCCGACGGCTGGCATGAGCCGCTCGGAGACCGCGCGCTTCATCGGCCTCATCAAGGAGGTCACCGTGGGCAAGACGCTGCTGACCGTGGAGCATGACATGGGTGTGGTGTTTGGCCTGGCCGACAAGATCGCCGTGGTGGTCTATGGCGAGGTGATCGCCTTCGACACGCCGGACGCGGTGCGCGCCAATGCCAAGGTGCAGGAAGCCTACCTGGGGTCGGCGGTCGCGGACGCCCAAGCGGGAGGGCATTGAGCATGAGTCAGGACACGCACAAGCTGTCGGTCGATGGCCTGCACGCCTACTATGGCAAGAGCCATGTTCTGCACGGCGTTCAGTTTGACGTGAACCCCGGGGAAATCGTCGCGCTGCTTGGGCGCAATGGCTCGGGCCGATCAACCACCGCCAAGGCCATCATGGGCATGGTGGAGGCCGAGGGGCGCGTTACCTGGCGTGGCCAGCCGCTCACGGGCAAGAAGCCCTATGAAATTGCGCACCTGGGTCTAGGCTACGTGCCCGAGAACCGGGACATTTTTCCCAAGCTCACCGTGCACCAGAACCTGCTCCTCGGCCAGAAGGGCAGCGGCAAAGGCAGCCGCTGGGGCTTCGATGACATGTACGCGATGTTTCCGCGCCTCAAGGAGCGCCAGCACACCGAGGCCGGCGTCATGTCCGGCGGCGAGCAGCAGATGCTGACGCTGTGCCGCACGCTGATGGGCGACCCTGACCTGATCATCATCGACGAGCCGACCGAGGGTCTGGCGCCCAAGATCGTGGAATTGGTGGCCCAATATCTGCAGCAACTGAAGGCCCGGGGAATCTCGGTGCTGCTCATCGAGCAAAAACTCACCATTGCGATGGAGATTTCCGACCGCACGCTGGTGATGGGGCACGGCACCATCGTCTTCGAGGGCACGCCCGCCAGCCTGCGCGCCGACAGCTACGTGCGCAAGGAGTGGCTGGAGGTGTGATGACGCTGGCGCGACAGGTCATCGCGATCAATGGCTGCGGCCTGTGTTAAAAAAGCACGACCGTTCGATTTTCACGTTTTCGATTTCCGACTTTCATTTGAACCACGAGGGACTATGACCGCGCAATACCACACCGACGGCGACGTGGCCGTCATCACGATGAGCAATCCCCCCGTCAACGGCCTGGGTTTGTCCACGCGCCAGGCCATCGTGGATGGCCTGGCCAGGGCGGATGCCGATCCGGCCGTGAAAGCCATCGTGCTGACAGGCGCGGGCAAGGCCTTTTCCGGCGGGGCGGACATTCGGGAGTTCGGCAGCCCCAAGGCGATCCAGGAGCCCAACCTGCTGTCGGTGATTCTGGCAGTGGAAAACTCGCGCAAACCGGTGATCGCGGCCGTGCACTCCGTTGCCATGGGAGGCGGCCTGGAACTGGCACTGGGCTGCCACTACCGCATCGCCGCGCCCGGCTGCAAGGTTGCGCTGCCGGAAGTCAAGCTTGGCCTGATTCCCGGCGCGGGAGGCACGCAGCGCCTGCCGCGGGCGTTGGGCGTGGAGCCGGCACTCAACATGATCGTGAGCGGCGAGCCGGTGCCCAGCGAAATGCTGGCCAAGCTGCCGGGTCAGAAGTTGTTCGACAAACTCGCCGCGTCGGCCGAAACCCTGCCGCAGGAGGCTGCGCAACTGGCGCGCGAGATGGCCGCCAAGCACGCCGACGGATCTGCGCTGCCCCTGGTGCGCAATCTGCCTTGCAAGCATCCGCTGGGCGATGCGTACTTTCAGTTCGCGCGCAACATGGTCAAGGGCATGGCCCGGAATTTTCCCGCGCCGGCCAAATGCGTGGATGCCGTGGAGGCCGCCACCCGCCGCAAGTTTGACGATGGGATGGCCTATGAACGCGAAGTGTTCATGGCCCTGATGATCACGCCGGAGTGCCGTGCGCTGCGGCATATTTTCATGGCCGAGCGCGCCACGTCGAAGATTGCCGACGTGCCGGAAGACACGCCGCTGCGCACCGTCAACAGCGTGGCGGTGATTGGCGCGGGGACCATGGGCGGCGGTATCAGCATGAATTTCCTGAACGCCGGCATCCCC
This sequence comes from Burkholderiaceae bacterium, assembly GCA_036752305.1. Taxonomy (GTDB): domain Bacteria; phylum Pseudomonadota; class Gammaproteobacteria; order Burkholderiales; family Burkholderiaceae_C; genus DAIOSZ01. The sequence continues at coordinate 7,845 of DAIOSZ010000041.1, read as the reverse complement.
GTCACCATTCTCGAAACCAAGCAGGAAGCGCTGGACCGGGGCGTGGCCACGATGCGCAAGAACTACGAAGCTCAGGTGAAGAAGGGCAAGCTCAAGCCCGAGGTGCTGGAGCAGCGCATGGGTCTGCTCAAGCCCACGCTGAGCTACGACGACATCAAGGATGCCGATCTCGTGATCGAGGCCGTGTTCGAGGAGCTCGGCGTGAAGGAGACCGTCTTCAAGAAGCTTGACGCGGTGATGAAGCCCGGCGCGATCCTGGCGTCCAACACGTCCACGCTGGACTTGAACAAGATTGCCGCTTTCACCGCGCGCCCGCAGGACGTGATCGGCATGCATTTCTTCAGCCCGGCCAACGTGATGAAGCTGCTGGAGGTGGTGCGCGGCGAAAAGACCGCCAAGGACGTGCTCGCCACCGTGATGAACCTGGCCAAGAAAATCAAGAAGACGGCGGTCGTTTCCGGCGTATGCGATGGCTTCATCGGCAACCGCATGATCGAGCAATACAGCCGTCAGGCCGGCTTTCTGCTGGACGAGGGCGCGAGCCCCGAACAGGTCGACAAGGCCATCGAGAAGTTCGGCTTTGCGATGGGCCCCTTCCGCATGGGCGATCTCGCCGGCAACGACATTGGCTGGGCCATCCGCAAGCGTCGCGCCACCGAGCGTCCGAATCTGCGCTACAGCAAGACCGCCGACCTCTTGTGTGAGATGGGTCGCTACGGCCAGAAGACCGGTAAAGGCTGGTACGACTACGCGCCGGGCAAGCGCGACGCGATCCCGAGCGCCGAAGTGCAGGCGATGATCGACCAGTACCGTGCGCAGCAGGGCATCACACCACGCAAGATCAGCGACGAGGAGATCGTCCAGCGCCTGGTGTTCTCGCTCGTCAACGAGGGTGCGCAGTTGCTGGAAGAGGGCATTGCCGCGCGCTCGAGCGACATCGACATGGTCTACCTCACGGGCTATGGTTTTCCGGTCTATCGCGGCGGCCCGATGCAATACGCGGATCAGGTTGGCCTGTTCAACGTGGTGCAAACCATGCATCGCTTTGCGCGCAATCCGCACGACGACGCCGATTTCTGGAAACCAGCTCCCTTGCTCGCGCGCCTCGCGGCCGAGGGCAAGACCTTCTCCTGAACCCCGGGGCCACGCGTGATCCGTCGCCTGCTGCTCGGCTTGTTGCTGCTGGTCCTGGCGCTGGTGTTGGCGGTCGTCGTCAACACCTGGCGAAAGGGCTCGCGCCAGCTTGAGGTGGCGCCGGTCACGCCAGTGGCCGTCGATGGCGCGGCGGTGGCCAGGCGCCTGGCGGGTGCCATCGCCTTTCGCACGATGGCCAGCCTGGACGATGCCGAGGCCAGTGCCGACGAGTTCCGGAAACTGCATGCCTATCTGGCCGAGCAGTTTCCCAAGGTTCACGCCGCGCTAAAGCGGGAAGTCGTGGGCCACAGCCTGTTGTTCACCTGGGAAGGCAGCGATCCCAAGGCCAGGCCGATCGCGCTGATGGCGCATCAGGACGTGGTGCCCATCGCCCCGGGTACCGAAAAGGCCTGGAAAGTTGCCCCATTCGGTGGGGTTGTCGAGGATGGCTTTATCTGGGGGCGCGGCGCCTGGGACAACAAGGGCAACCTGTTCGGTCAAATGGAGGCCGTGGAACTGCTGCTCTCCAGTGGCTTCAAACCGCGCCAGACGATCTACTTCGTGATGGGCAGCGACGAGGAGGTCGGGGGCTTGCGGGGCGCGCGGCGCGTGGCTGAGTTGCTCACTTCGCGTGGTGTCAAGCTCGACTTCGTTCTCGACGAAGGCCTGCTCATCACCGACGGGGTATTGACGGGACTCAGCCAGCCGGCGGCCCTGGTCGGAGTGGCCGAAAAGGGCTATGGCACCTATTTCTTGAGCCTGGACGCCACGCCCGGCCACTCGTCCATGCCGCCAAAGCAGACAGCCATCGGCGTCATGGCCGCGGGTTTGTCGCGACTCGAATCCCAGCAGTTCCCTGCGGCGATCAAGGGTGTCGCGGCCGAGATGTTTGATACTTTGGCGCCGGAAATGGGGGGATTCAGCCGGGTGGCGCTGTCCAACCTCTGGCTGTTTGGCCCGCTGGTGCGCGCGCAGCTGGAAAAATCGCCCAGCACCGACGCGATGCTGCGAACCACCACGGCGCTGACCATATTCAACGCTGGCAACAAGGACAACGTGATTCCAGGTCACGCGGGCGCGGCGGTCAATTTCCGCCTGCTTCCCGGCGACCGTCTGGCCGACGTCGAGGCGCATGTCGAGAAAGCCATGGCCCACGACGCCGTCAAGCTGCAGCGCTCGCCCAGTAACGCCGAACCTTCGCCGGTCTCGCCAACCTCCGCAAGCGGCTATCAGGCCATCAACCGCACCGTGCGGGAAATCTTTCCTGGCACGCTTGTGGCGCCCGGTCTGATGATCGCCGGCACCGATTCGCGTCACTTCACGCCGCTGTCGGACAACATTTACCGTTTCTCGCCGGTGCGCGCCCGTCCCGAGGATTTGCCCCGTTTCCATGGCACGAATGAACGCATATCGGTCGCCAACCTGATCGAGGTCGTTCAGTTCTATCACCAACTGCTGCGCAACGTTGCGGCACCCGGACGCTGACGCGCGCTGCCCTCGTCCGTTCTCTGTTACCCGAGTCGAAAGGAACCTTCATGAGCAATGCTGTCATCGTATCCACCGCCCGAACCCCCCTGGCCAAGAGCTGGAAAGGAGGCTTCAACATGACGCACGGCGCGACGCTGGGCGGTCATGCGGTACGCCACGCCATTGAGCGGGCGGGCATAGACGGCGCCTTGGTGGAAGACGTGATCATGGGTTGCGCCAATCCTGAAGGAGCGACTGGCGCCAACATCGCGCGTCAGATTGCGCTGGCCGCGGGCCTGCCGGTGACGGTGTCGGGCCTGACGGTCAACCGCTTTTGCTCCTCGGGCCTGCAAACCATTGCGTTGGCCGCGCAGCGCATCATTGCCGGTGAGGGTGAGGTCTATGCGGCCGGCGGCGTGGAGAGCATCTCCTGCGTGCAGCAGGAAATGAACCAGCACATGCTCAAGGATCCCACGCTGGCCAAGCAGAAGCCCGAGATTTACTGGAACATGCTGCAGACGGCCGAGCAGGTTGCCAAGCGCTACGGCATCGGCCGCGACGCAATGGACGAGTACGGCGCCGCCAGCCAGCAAAAAGCCTGCGCCGCTCAGGCGGCTGGCAGGTTCGACGCCGAAATTGCGCCGATCACGGTCACCGCGGGCGTGGCCGACAAGGTAATGGGCCTGATGACCAGACAGGTTACCGTGTCCAAGGACGAAGGCACGCGCGAAGGCACCACCAAGGAAGGCATCAGCACGATCAAGCCCGCCATTCCGGGGGGCGTCATCTCGGCCGGCAACGCCAGCCAATTCTCGGATGGGGCTGGCGCGTGCGTGCTGGTGAGTGAAGCCTTCGCCAGCAGGAACAATCTCACGCCGATGGGCCGGTTTCTCGGCTTTGCGGTCGCCGGTTGCGAGCCCGACGAAATGGGCATCGGCCCGGTGTTCGCGGTGCCCAAGGCGCTGGACCGCCTGGGGCTGAAGATCGCCGACATCGACTTGTGGGAACTGAACGAAGCGTTTGCGGTTCAGGTGATCTACTGCCGCGACAAGCTCGGCATTCCCGCCGACCGGCTGAACGTCAATGGCGGCGCCATCGCGCTTGGCCATCCCTACGGCGTATCCGGTCAGCGATTGACGGGCCACGCGCTGATTGAAGGCAAGCGGCGCGGCGCCAAGCGGGTGGCGGTCACGATGTGCATCGGCGGGGGCATGGGCGCCTGCGGTATTTTTGAGGTGCTGTGATTCGTGGCCGATCCCGTGAGCGTTTCGCCGGAGGCGTTTTTGGCGATGGGCCGCAAGGTGCTGGCCGAGCAGCCCTTCTCGCGGCTGCTCGGCGCGGAACTGCTGGCGCTGGCGCCTGGCCAGGTTGAACTGGCGCTGGATGTGCGCGACGAACTGCGCCAGCAGAACGGCTTTGTCCATGGCGGCGTACTCGCGTACCTGGCGGACAACGCGCTGACCTATGCGGGAGGAACGGCCTTGCGCGTTCCCGTGGTCACCTCGGAAATGAAGCTCAATTACCTGCGCCCGGGGACGGGCGTGCGCCTGATCGCGCGGGCGCAGGCCCTGCACGCGGGCAAGTCGCAAGCGGTGTGCCGCTGCGAGATTTACTCCGTGGACGGGGAGGGTGCCGAGAAGCTCTGCGCGGCGGCCCAAGGGACGATTGCCGCCTTGCCGGCCTAGTGCAGTGTTCGATGCTATGCAGCACTTATGGCGCCGCGCCTTTGCCTCCGTGGCGTCGTTGCAAATCCTCGCGATGCCACTGAGCATCGCTGTGGTTTGCGCCTAGCCACGAAGGCAAATCCGCTGGCCCATAAGTACCGCAAAGCGTCGAACACTGCACTAGCGTTGCGGCGCGTCCAGTGCGCGACCCCGTTCCCCAACAGGCTCACGCACAATCCGCGCATGTCTTTTCGCTCCACCCTGGATTTTCTGTTGCACGACTGGTTGCGTGCCACGGACCTCACGGCGCGGCCGCGCTTTGCCGAACATTCGCGCGACACGTTCGATGCGGTGCTCGATACCTGCGAGCGCATCGCGCGCGAAAAATATGCGCCATTCAATCGGCTCGTGGACACCCAGGAGCCGCGGTTTGACGGCCAGCGGGTCACGTTGCCCCAAGCCACCCATGACGCCTGGAGAGCCTATGCCGACAGTGGCATGCTGAGTGCCGCGCAGGACGAAGCCTGGGGCGGCATGCAACTGCCCTATCTGGTCGAGGCGGCCGCCAACGCCTTTTTTGCCAAGGCTTCGGTCAGCATTGGCGCCGGCTTGCTCACGGTAGGCAACGCCAACCTGCTGATGGCGCATGGCACCGAACGCCAGCGCGAGGTGTTCGCCCGAGCCGAATTCGAGGGCCGCTGGTCGGGGACGATGTGCCTGTCGGAGCCGCAGGCGGGCTCCAGCCTGTCCGACGTGGCCACGCGCGCCGTGTCCGAGCCAGGCGGCGAGGACGATCAGCTCGGTCCGCGCTACCGCCTCAAGGGCAACAAGATGTGGATCTCGGCTGGAGAGCACGAGATCACCGAAAACATCATTCATCTGGTGCTGGCGAAGATACCCAATGCCGATGGCACGCTGCCCGCGGGCGTCAAGGGCATATCGCTTTTCATCGTGCCCAAATGGCTGGTGACGCCGCAGGGCGAGCGCACGGATGTCCGCAACGACGTGGCGTTGGCCGGCCTGAATCACAAACTCGGCTGGCGCGGCACCACGAACACCTTGCTGAATTTTGGCGAGGGCAAGTTTCCGGTGGAAGGCAAGGCGGGAGCCTTGGGCTACCGGGTCGGTGCGCCCGGCGATGGTCTGCGCTGCATGTTTCACATGATGAACGAGGCGCGCATTGCCATCGGCATGGCCGCCACGATGTTGGCTTATGCGGGCTACGAAGCCAGCCTGGATTACGCCCGGACCCGCCCCCAGGGCCGCCCGGTGGGCGAGGGTGGCAAGGACGCTTCGGCGCCGCAGGTGCCCATCATCGAGCACGCCGACGTGAGGCGCATGCTGCTGGCGCAAAAGGCGGTGGCTGAAGGCGCGCTGGCGCTGATGCTCTACAGCGCACGCCTGATCGACGAGCAACACACGGGCGATCCCGCCAGTGCCGAGGATGCGCGATTGCTGCTTGAAGTGCTCACGCCAATCGCCAAATCCTGGCCCAGCGAAAACGGTCTGGAAGCCAACAGTCTGGCGATCCAGATCCACGGCGGCTACGGCTATACGCGGGATTTTCCGGTCGAGCAATACTGGCGCGACCAGCGCCTGAACATGATTCACGAAGGCACGCACGGCATCCAGGCGGCCGATCTGCTGGGCCGCAAGGTGCGCATGGAGGGCGGGCGCTGCTTGCAGTTGCTGAGCGCGCGCATTCAGTCCACCACGGAGTCCGCGCTCAAGCGGTCAGACCTGTGCGCCCATGCCCAGGCGCTGGAAGCGGTGCTGGGCGACGTGGTGGCGGCGACCCGGGCGGCCTGGGCTGGCGGCGATGCCACGCGAGCGTTGGCCAACGCCGTGCCCTACATGCAGGCTTTCGGCCACATGGTCATTGCCTGGATCTGGCTTGACGTGCTGCTGGCGGACTCGGCCACCGGTGGTTCGCGGGCCGAGGGTCGTCGTGCCGCCGCGCGCTATTTTTTCCACTACGAACTGCCCAAAACCTCCGCCTGGCTGGCCGTGGTGGCCTTGCGTGACGACACCTGTCTGTCGATCGCTGAAGAATCCTTTTGAACCCATCAGGAGTGTTTAGATGACCCCTCGCACCGTTCAGCAATTGTTCGACCTCAAGGGCAAGCACGCCCTCGTTACCGGTGGCTCGCGCGGCCTGGGCCTTCAGATGGCGCGTGCGCTGGGCGAGGCGGGCGCCAAGCTCATGCTGTCCTCGCGCAAGGCGGACGACCTGCAGAACGCCGCGCTGCAACTGCAGGCCGCGGGAATCGAGGCCGACTGGATCGCCGCCGACTGCGCCAACGAAGCCGACACCCGGCGCCTGGCCGACGAGACGCTGGCGCGCTTTGGCAAGGTGGATATCCTGGTCAACAACGCGGGCGCTGCCTGGGGCGCCCCGGCCGAAGACTACCCGGTGGAGGCCTGGGACAAGGTGATGAACCTCAACATTCGTGGCTACTTCATCCTGTCCCAGCAACTGGGCAAGCACTGCTTCATTCCACGCAAGAGCGGCCGAATCCTCAACGTGGCCTCGATCGCCGGGCTGGGAGGAAACCCGCCTGAGATGCAGACCATCGCCTACAACACCTCCAAGGGCGCGGTGATCAATTTCACCCGGGCGCTGGGCTGTGAATGGGGGCATTACGGCATCACGGTCAACGCCATATGCCCGGGCTTTTTCCCCAGCAAGATGACGCGCGGCACGCTCGAAAACCTCGGCGAGGCTGAGCTGGCATCCCATGCGCCGCTGCGCCGCCTGGGTGATGACGAAGACCTCAAGGGCCTGACGCTGCTGTACGCCAGCGACGCGGGCAAGCACATCACCGGGCAGTGGCTGGCGGTGGACGGCGGCGTCTCGGTTTTGACCGGAGGCTAGCGTGGGGCTGCCGTTTCTGGCCAACATTCCCTTCGTGCATGTGCTCGGTTTCGAGTTGTTGCGCTTCGAGGGAGGCGAATCCGAAATGCGCTACGCGCCCAAGGCGGAGCACCTGAACTCCTTTGACGTGGTGCACGGTGGCGCGAGCATGACCTTGCTCGACGTGAGCATGGCGACCGCCGCGCGCAGCATTGCGCCCGGGATGGGCGTGGTCACCATCGAGATGAAAACCACCTTCATGCGCGCGGCCAGGGGCGTCCTGGTCGCCAAGGGCAGGCTGATCCATCGCACGCGGACGATGGCGTTTGCCGAGTCGCGCATCTACGACTCGGACGATCAGCTCTGCACCCACGCCACCGGCACGTTCCGCTATGTGCCGCAGGCACCCGAAAAACCCATCGCAACGGACTGAACCGTAGGAAAATCAACCACGGGCAGCTATCATTTTTTAGGAACCGTCTCATGCCAATCAATCGCCAAATCCTTCTCGACAACCGCCCCGAGGGCGAGGCTACCGCGTCCAACTTTCGCCTCGTCAGCGCCGAGACACCGGCGCTGCAAGACAACCAGGTGCTGGTGCGCCATCACTTCCTGAGCCTCGACCCCTACATGCGCGGGCGCATGAACGAGAGCAAGAGTTACGCGCAGCCGCAGCCGCTGGGAGAACCGATGATCGGCGGCACCGTGGGCGAGGTGCTGGAAAGC
>DAIOSZ010000040.1:18193-21284 GCA_036752305.1 Burkholderiaceae bacterium | reverse complement strand
TGCTGGAGAACATGCGCCGCGAGGGGTACGAACTGGCCGTCTCCAAGCCGCGCGTCGTGCTGCGCGAAGTGGACGGCGAACGCCACGAGCCCATCGAATTGCTGACGGTGGACATCGAGGAAGGCCACCAGGGCGGCGTGATGCAGGCGCTGGGCGAGCGCAAGGGCGAACTGGTCAACATGGACCCCGACGGGCGTGGCCGGGTGCGGCTGGAATACCGCATACCGGCGCGGGGCCTGATCGGCTTTTCCAACGAATTCCTCAACCTCACCCGCGGCACCGGGTTGATCTCCAACATCTTCGACGGCTACGAGGAGCACAAGGGCGAGATCGGCAGCCGCAAGAACGGCGTGCTCATTTCCATGGACGATGGGGAAATCTTCACCTACGCGCTGGGCAAACTCGATGACCGGGGCCGCATGTTCGTGAAAGCAGGCGACCCGGTGTATGAAGGCATGATCGTTGGCATCCACAACCGCGACAACGACCTGGTCGTCAACGCCACCCGAACCAAGCAGCTGACGAACTTCCGCGTCTCTGGCAAGGAAGATGCGATCAAGGTCACGCCGCCGATTCTGCTCACGCTCGAATATGCGGTGGAGTTCATCGAGGATGACGAACTCGTGGAGATCACGCCCAAGAGCATCCGGTTGAGAAAGCGCTTCCTCAAGGAACATGAGCGCAAGCGCGCGAGCCGAGAAGGATCGTGATTTGTTGATATTTCTACAAACAATGTAGATGAATCAACAAAGATCGTGAAAATCCGGCTGCGCGGGCCGGTTTAGGCGTCATATTTTGAGTGGTTTTGGCTTGAAAGTGTTTATCGACGCCCACGATAAGCTATAGTTTTTATAGTTCTCCCGAGGACGCGTCCATCGCGTGATGGACGCATCGCGTGAATTATTTCCTGCGCGAGCGGCCTGCTCATCGGCTTTTCGGGGCGGCGGTGTGGTTGCTTCGGTGCAGAATGCCCCCCGTTCGGCTCTAACTGCTAGGCCGTTCGCGTTTTCTCTCTCAACCTCAATCAGGAGTCACACCATGGGATTGGTCTCTTTTCTGAAAACCGCTGGCGAAAAACTGTTTGGCCACAAGCCGGAAGTCGCGGCCGCCGCTGCCGAGCCCAGCAACGCAGAGAAAGCCGCCGCTGCCAACACGGCGGCCTCCGAGGCGATCCGCGGCTACATCCGCACGCAGAACCTGCCTGCCGATGACCTGACCATCACGTTCGATGGTGCCTCGCAGATCGTCACCGTGGGCGGTCTGGTGCAGGACCGGGCGACGCAGGAGAAGATCGTGCTGTGCTGTGGCAACGTGCAAGGCGTGGCCGGCGTGGCCGACGAGATGCAGTGCGCCGAGCCGGCTGATGAGTGCACCTACCGCACCGTGGTCTCCGGCGACAACCTGTCCAAGATATCCAAGGAAGTCTATGGCGACGCGAACAAGTACATGGTGATCTTCGAGGCCAACAAGCCCATGCTCTCGCACCCCGACAAGATCTACCCCGGCCAGGTGCTGCGCTGCCCGCCGCTGGCGTGATCTGACCGGCGCGGCCGGTTCTGGCAAACGTCCCTCCCGGGCAACCGGCAGGGACGTTTTTCATGGGCGTTCGCACCGGCGGGCTCACTGCCCGGCGGGGTAGAATGGCGGGCTTTGCTGCACGGCAGCATTCGTTCACATCACCCAACCCGGTTTCTACAGAATCATGAGCAAAGAACGCACCCTGTCCATCATCAAGCCCGATGCCGTCGCCAAGAACGTGATCGGCCAGATCTACTCTCGCTTCGAGGCCGCCGGGCTCAAGGTGATCGCCGCCAAGATGGCGCATCTGTCGCGCGGCGAGGCCGAGCAGTTTTACGCCGTGCACAAGGCGCGCCCCTTTTTCAAGGATTTGGTGGATTTCATGATCTCCGGCCCGGTGATGATCCAGGTGCTCGAAGGCGAGGGCGCGATCGCCAAGAACCGTGAGCTGATGGGCGCCACCGATCCCAAGAAGGCGGACAAGGGCACGATTCGCGCCGACTTCGCCGACAGCATCGACGCCAACGCCGTGCACGGCTCCGACGCCCCCGAGACCGCGGCTGTGGAAGTGGCCTTTTTCTTCCCCGGCATGGCGATTTACAGCCGCTGAGCGGCACGCGGCCACCATGCGATGACGGTCAAGCTGCTGGATTTCGACCTCGACGGGCTGACCGCCTATTGCGAATCGCTGGGCGAAAAGCGTTTTCGTGCCGTCCAGCTGTTCCGCTGGATCCATCAGAAAGGCGAGCGCGACCTCGAGCGCATGACCGATCTGGCCAAGCCGTTGCGCGAGAAGCTGCGCGGCGCGGCAGTCATCGAGCCGTTGCCGGTGCTTTCTCGCCACGACTCGGCCGACGGCACCATCAAGTGGCTGTTTGACGTGGGAGATGGCAACGCCATCGAAACCGTCTACATCCCCGAGGACGACCGCGGCACGCTGTGCGTGTCCTCGCAGGCGGGTTGCGCCGTGGCCTGCCGCTTCTGCTCAACCGGCCACCAGGGGTTCAGCCGCAACCTGAGCACCGGCGAAATCCTTGCCCAGCTCTGGTATGCCGAGCACCAGTTGCGTCGCGAACAGGGCACCGACGAGCGCGTGATCTCCAACGTGGTGATGATGGGCATGGGCGAGCCGTTGCAGAACTATGGCGCCTTGCTTCCCGCGCTGCGCGCGATGCTCGATGACCACGGCTACGGGCTGTCGCGCCGCCGTGTCACGGTGTCCACCTCGGGCGTGGTGCCGTTCATGGATCGCCTGGCGGCCGACTGCCCCGTGGCGCTCGCTGTCTCGCTGCATGCTCCCACCGACGCGTTGCGCGACGAACTCGTGCCGCTGAACCGCAAATACCCGCTGGCCGAACTGATGCAGGCCTGCAAGCGCTACCTCAAGGTTGCGCCGCGCGATTTCATCACCTTCGAATACTGCATGCTGGATGGCGTCAACGATGCCCCTGAACATGCCCAGGCGCTGCTTGAGCGGGTCAAGGCCGGGCGCGTGGCTTGCAAGTTCAACCTGATCCCGTTCAATCCCTTCCCCGAGAGCGGGCTGAAGCGCTCGCCCTCCGCCCGGGTGCAA
>DAIOSZ010000040.1:16186-18183 GCA_036752305.1 Burkholderiaceae bacterium | reverse complement strand
AACAATTTGCCCGTATGCTCGGCGATGGCGGGGTCGTCACCACGGTGCGCAAGACGCGCGGCGACGATATCGACGCCGCGTGCGGCCAACTCGCCGGCGACGTGCGCGACCGCACCCGCGTGGAGCAGCGCATCGCGCTGCGCCGCCAAACCTCCAGCCTGGGAGTCTGACGAATGACGCGTGTTCTGTTTCAGCCGCTGCTGCTGGCCCTGGTCACCCTGTTGCTCGGCACGCAGTTGCAGGGCTGTGCGACCAGCGCCGCCAAGGAGGCAGCTGACAGCGCCTCCATCGTGACCGCGGCCGAGGAGACGGATGCCCGCAAGCGCGCCCGGCTGCGACTGGAGCTGGCCGTGGGCTACTTTGATCAAGGGCAAACCACGGTCGCGCTGGAGGAGTTGCGCCAGACCATCGCGCTGGACCCCACGCTGGCCGAGGCCTACAACCTGCGGGGGCTGATCGCCATGCGCCTGGGCGATACGCGTCTGGCGGAAGAGAGCTTCCAGCGCGCGCTGCAACTGCGCCCGCGCGAGCCCGACACCTCGCACAACATGGGTTGGCTGATGTGCTGCCAGGGGCGCTATGTCGAAGCCAACGGCTATTTTGAACAGGCGCTGGCCAGCCCGATTTACACCCACAAACCCAAGACGCATATGGCGCAGGGCCTGTGCGAGATGAAGGCCGGCAAGCTCGCCGAGGCCGAGCAGCATTTGCTCAAGTCCTACGAGTTCGACGCGGGTCATCCCGTGACCGGCTACAACCTGGCCGAATTGATGTATCGCCGTGGCGACTACACCCGCGCGCAGTTCTACATCCGGCGCCTGAACAACGGCGAGTTCGCCAACGCCGAGTCGCTGTGGCTGGGCATCCGCGTCGAGCGACGCCTGGGCGCGCGCGATGCCATGCAGCAACTGGGTGCCACGCTGCGCAAGAATTTCCCCAATTCCATACAGTTGGCCGCTTACGAACGTGGTGAATTCAATGACTGAGCCGGTCGAGAAGGCTTCTTCCCAGGCCGCCGCCGGGCAACTGCTGCGGCAGGCGCGCGAAGCGGCGGGCATTCACATCGCGGCGCTGGCGGTCGCGTTGAAGGTGCCACCCAAGCGTCTGGAGGCCTTGGAGGCCGGGCGTTTTGATGAGTTGCCTGATCAGACCTTTGCGCGTGCGCTCGCGGCCAGCATGTGCCGCCATCTGAAGATCGATCCCGCGCCCGTCCTGGAGCGCTTGCCCAGCGCGCGCAACCAGGAGCTGGCGGGCTCAGAGTCGCATATCGGCACGCGCTTTGCGCGCACGCCGGGCAGCGGCGCGGCAGTGGCATCCTCGGTTCCTCGTGGTGTGTGGCTGGCCGCCGCGGCGCTGGTGTTGGCGGGCCTGGGGCTGGTGTTCTGGCCGCAGATTCAGGTCTATCTGCCAGCGTCTCGCAGTGCCGAGGCCGTGGCGCCGCCGAGCGCGCCCGACCTGACCACGCTTCCCGCCCAGGACCGCGGAGGCCAGGCCGTCGAGCCTGCGAGCGCTCCAGCCAGCATGGCGGAAGCGCCTTCGGCCACGCTTCCAGCGTTGGCTCCTGCCGTGGCGCCGATCCCGGAGGCAGCACCCGCTACCCCCGTGGCGCCAACGGCGGCGGACCCGGCGGGCGGCTTGCTGGGCATTACTGCCAAGGGCTCGACCTGGGTCGAGGTGAAGGACGCCAAGGGCGTTTCGATGATCCGCCGTCAGTTGGAGGCGGGCGAGCGCGTCAATCTCGACGGCAAGCTGCCGCTGTCCGTGATCATCGGTCGCGCCGATGCGGCCGAGGTCAAGGTGCGGGGCGAGGCATTCGGCCTGGCGCCGCATTCGCGCGACAATGTGGCGCGCTTCAAGGTCCAGTAAGCCTGTGAACGCGCCGGTCCAACCTTCGCTCGCCGCGCCGATTGCCGACGCCACTCCGGCGCTGCGTCGTTCGCGGCAAGCGCGGGTAGTCTGGGGCAGTCACGTCGTCACGGTCGGGGCGGATGCACCGG
>DAIOSZ010000040.1:0-16176 GCA_036752305.1 Burkholderiaceae bacterium | reverse complement strand
CCGGTGCGCGTGCAGTCGATGACCAACACCGACACCGTGGACGCGATTGGCACCGCCATCCAGTGCAAGGAACTGGCGCTGGCAGGCTCCGAACTGGTGCGCATCACGGTCAACACGCCCGAGGCGGCGGCGGCCGTGCCGCACATTCGCGATCAGCTCGACCGCATGGGCGTTTCGGTACCTTTGATCGGCGATTTTCATTACAACGGCCATCGCCTTCTGGCCGAACATCCGGCGTGCGCCGAGGCGTTGTCTAAATACCGCATCAATCCCGGCAACGTGGGCAAGGGCGAGAAAGGTGATCGGCAGTTCGCGCAGATGATCGAAGCCGCGCTGACCTACGACAAGCCCGTGCGCATTGGTGTCAACTGGGGCAGCCTGGATCAGGAACTGCTGGCCCAGGTGATGGACGAGAACACCCGTCGCGCCGATCCCTGGGATGCCAGGCAGGTCATGTATGAGGCGCTCGTGTCCTCGGCCATCGGGTCGGGCGATGAGGCGGTGCGGCTGGGCATGGCGCCGCAGCAGGTGTTGCTGTCGTGCAAGGTCAGCGGAGTACGGGACCTGATCGCGGTTTATCGGGACCTGGCATCGCGCTGCGATTACCCGCTGCACCTGGGGCTGACCGAGGCCGGCATGGGCACCAAGGGCACGGTGGCGTCCACGGCGGCGCTGGCGATTCTGCTGCAGGAGGGCATCGGCGACACGATCCGCGTGTCGCTGACGCCGCAGCCCGGGGAGGCGCGCACGCAGGAAGTCGTGGTGGCCTCCGAAATCCTTCAATCCTTGGGGCTGCGGCACTTCGTGCCCAGCGTGACAGCCTGCCCGGGTTGCGGCCGAACCACCAGCACCACGTTCCAGGAACTGGCCAAGCAGATCGACGATTTTTTGCGACTGCAGATGCCGGTGTGGCGTGCCCGCTATCCCGGTGTCGAGGCCATGAAGGTGGCGGTGATGGGCTGCATCGTCAACGGACCGGGTGAGAGCAAGCATGCCGACATTGGCATCAGCCTGCCTGGCACGGGCGAGGCGCCGGCGGCGCCGGTGTTCATTGACGGCCAGAAGGCCCTGACCTTGCGCGGTGAGGGCATCGCGGCCGAGTTCCAGCAATTGGTCGAAACCTATGTCGAGCGGCGCTTCGGCGCTCACGCTTGAGCTTCCATTCCCGCTGGCGCGGGTCCTGCACGTGATGCCATGAGTTCCAAGTTCGAAAAAATCCAGGCCGTCAAAGGCATGAACGACATCCTGCCGCCGGTGTCCGCGCGGTGGGAGTGGCTGGAAGACAAGGTTCGCTCGTTGATGGCGCGCCACGCTTATCTGAACGCGCGCACGCCCATCGTCGAACCCACGGCGTTGTTCGTGCGCGGAATCGGTGAGGCGACCGACATCGTAGAAAAGGAAATGTATTCCTTCGAGGATCGCCTCAATGGCGAGCAACTGACGCTCAGGCCAGAGAACACCGCCAGCCTGGTGCGCGCCGCCACCGAGCATTCGCTGCTCTACGACGGCGGCAAGCGCCTGTATTACATGGGGCCCATGTTTCGCCACGAGCGGCCGCAGCGAGGCCGGTACCGGCAGTTTCATCAGATCGGTGCCGAGGCGTTGGGTTTTCCCGGTCCGGAACTGGACGCCGAGCTGATCGTGTTGGCCGACCAGCTCTGGAAGGAGCTTGGCCTGAGCGACATTCGTCTGGAACTCAACAGTCTGGGCCAGCCCGAGGAGCGGCGTGCGCACCGCGAAGCACTGATTGCGCATTTCGAGGCACACGCGGCCGATCTGGACGAAGATGCGCGCCGCCGCCTGCACACCAATCCCTTGCGCATTCTGGATACCAAGAATCCGGCGATGCAGTCGCTCGTGGAATCCGCGCCGCAGTTGATTGGCTTTCTCGGTCAGGCGTCACTTGCGCACTTCGAGGCGGTGCGCACCATGCTCGACGCCTGTGGCGTGGCCTACCGTGTCAACCCGCGCCTGGTGCGTGGTCTGGATTACTACAACCTCACCGCGTTCGAGGTCGGGACCCACCCCCCCCGCTCCCAGGGCACCGGTTGCGGAGGAGGGCGCTATGACTACCTCGTGGAGCAGATAGGTGGCAAGAGCGCGCCGGCCGTCGGCTGGGCGCTGGGCGTGGAGCGTGTGCTGGATCTGCTGCAGGAGCAGGGCGTCATGCCGGCTCCCCGCGCGCCGGACGCGTACGCCATCATTCAAACCGTTGCCGCGCTGCCGGCCGCGCTCAAGACATTACGGGCCCTGCGCGCCGCCGGTGTAGCCGTGCAGATGCACGCCAGCGGCGATGTGCAGAGCATGGGCAGCATGAAATCGCAGTTCAAGCGCGCCGACGCCAGCGGCGCGGCGTTTGCCTTGATATTTGGTGAACAGGAACTGGCGCAAGGCCAGGTAACCGTCAAGGCGCTGCGCGACGGGCAGGGCGCCCAACGACTGGAGTCGCTGGACGCAGCGGCGCACTGGGGCGCCACCCTACAATCCCCCCGCTGAAATACGGAACCATGGCAAACACTCTCGACCTCGAAGAACAGGAACAAGTTGACCAGATCAAGGCCTTCTGGCAGCGCTGGGGCGACCTGATTTCCTGGATTCTCATCGCCTGTCTGGCCGTTTACGCGGGCTACAACGGCTGGCAGTATTGGCAGCGTCAGCAGGCCGCCAAGGCATCGGCCATGTACGACGAACTGGACGTGGCGGCGCAAGCCGGTGACATCCCCCGCGTCGAACGCGCGATGGCGGATTTGCTGGACAAGCACGGCAGCAGCGTCTACGCGGCGCAAGGCGTGCTCATGGCCGCCAAGGCCTTGGACGACAAAGGCCAGCCGGCCGCCGCGGCGGCGGCACTGGCCAAACTGGTCGATAAGGCTCCCGATGATGGCTATCGCGCCGTGGCCCGCCTGCGCGACGCCGCGATGCTGTCCGACCTGAAAAAATACGACGAGGCCGTTGCCTTGCTGTCGCAACCAGTGCCCGTCAGCTTCGCCGGCTTGGTGGCCGATCGAAAGGCCGACATCTTGCGCCTGCAGGGCAAGAACGCCGAGGCGCGCGCTGAATACGAAAAGGCTTGGCGCGCGATGGAGGAGGGCAGCTCCTACCGGCAGCTTGTCGCCGTCAAGCTCAACGGCCTGGGCGTCGATGTGAAGGCGCTCGAAAAAGCCTCCAGCGGCTCCGCGAAGTCATGATGTTCAAACATTTCAGGCCTCTGATGGCCGAATGGCAACCACGAGCAGCTACGATTGTTGTAGCAGGCGTGCTGGCCTTCCTGGTGGCTTGTTCCAGCAAGCCCGATCGTCCTCAACCTGCGGATCTCGGCCCCAATGTACCGGCGTTGGGCGTGCGACAGTCCTGGAGCATCAGCCTGGGCGGGCCAGTGGATTTTCCGCTGCAGGTCACGTTGAGCGACAGTGGCCTGTTCGCGGCCAGTTCAACCGGCCAGGTTGTCTCGCTTGACCCCGATACCGGCCGTGAGCTGTGGCGGGCGCAAGTCGGCGCGCCGATCAGTGCGGGCGTGGGTGCGCAAGGCGATGCCGCGGCCGTGGTAACCAAAGCCAATGAGGTGGTGTTGATCCGAGCGGGCGAGGTGCGTTGGCGCCACCGCCTGTCAACCTCCTCGCGTACCGCGCCGCTGGTGGCGGGTGGGCGCGTTTTTGTGCTGGGCGCCGACCGCTCGGTCGTCGCTCTGGATGGCGCCAGTGGCCGGCGGCTGTGGCAGCAGGGCCGGCCGGGGGAGCCTCTGGTCTTGCAACAGGCGGGCGTCATCCTCGCCGTCGGCGACACCTTGGTCGTAGGCTCTTCGGGGCGGTTGCTTGGCATGAATCCCCTCAACGGGACCTTGCGTTGGGACGCGCCAGTGGCTACGCCCCGTGGCACCAACGACGTGGAACGCTTGGTCGATCTCGTCGGCCGCGTCAGCCGCGTGGAGGACGATCTGTGCGTGCGTGCGTTCCAGGTGGCCGTGGGCTGCGTGGATGCCGCGCGCGGCGCGGTGCGGTGGACACGACCTGCCGTGGGCGCGGATGGCCTGCACGGTGACGCACGCGCTGTCTTCGGCACTGAACTCGACGGTCGCGTGACCGCATGGCGGCGTGACAATGGCGAACCACTGTGGCGCGTCGACCGTTTGCGCTGGCGGCAGCTGACGGCACCCTTGCTGATCGGGCGCTCGGTCGCGATCGGAGACTCCACCGGCCTGGTTCATCTGATCAGCCGGGACGATGGCGCGCCGATGAACCGCCTGTCAACCGATGGGTCGGGCATCGCGGGAGCGCCGATGCAGGCGGGTAACACGTTGATCGTCGCGACCAAGGCGGGCCGCCTGTTCGGTTTCCGCCCGGAATAGAAGCGAAGCCGTTGCCATGAAGCCCGTCATCGCGCTGGTCGGGCGCCCCAACGTCGGCAAGAGCACGCTGTTCAATCGGCTCACGCGCACGCGAGACGCCATCGTGGCCGATTTCGCCGGGCTCACTCGCGATCGGCACTATGGCCAAGGACAGGCGGGCGGTCGCGAGTACATCGTCATCGACACCGGAGGCTTCGAGCCCGCCGCCGAGACCGGCATCGTCAAGGAAATGGCGCGCCAGACGCAGCAAGCCGTTGCCGAGGCCGATGTCGTGATCTTCGTGGTGGATGCCCGGGCAGGCCTGTCGGCCCAGGACCACGACATCGCCGGCTACCTGCGTCGCCTGGGCAAGCCCACGGTGTTGTGCGCCAACAAGGCCGAGGGCATGCAAGGCGGCAGCCAGCCCGCCGAGTTTTACGAGTTGGGCCTCGGCGAGGTGTTGCCCGTGTCAGCCGCGCATGGGCAGGGCGTACGATCGCTGGTTGACGCCGCGCTGGACAAGATCGGCATTGCGCAGCCGGACCCTGACGACGAACGCTGCGAGGTTCCGGATGCCGCCGTGATTCGCCTGGCGGTGGCCGGGCGGCCCAACGTAGGCAAATCGACGCTCATCAATACGTGGCTGGGCGAGGAGCGGCTGGTCGCGTTCGATATGCCTGGCACCACGCGCGATGCGATCAGCGTTCCGTTCGAGCGTGGCGGGCAGCGCTACGAACTGATCGACACGGCCGGGTTGCGCCGCAAGGGCCGTGTGTTCGAGTCCGTCGAGAAGTTCTCGGTGGTCAAGACGCTGCAGGCGATTGAGTCGGCAAACGTGGTGCTGCTGCTGCTCGACGCCACTCAAGGTGTGACGGATCAGGATGCGCACATTGCCGGTTTTATCCTGGAGAGCGGCCGCGCCGTGGTGCTGGCCGTGAACAAATGGGATGCCGTGGACAGCTACCAGCGCGAGCAACTGCAGCGTTCAATCGAAGCCCGGCTGGCCTTCCTCAAGTTCGCTTCGTTGCACATGATTTCGGCCAAAAAGCGGCAGGGGCTGGCGCCGCTGTGGGAGGCGATCCGCGAGGCGCATCAGGCCGCCATGCGCAAGATGCCCACGCCTTTGCTCACGCGTGTGCTGCTGGAGTCGGTGCAGTTTCAAAGTCCCAAGCGCAGTGGCATGTTCCGCCCCAAGATGCGTTATGCGCACCAGGGCGGACAGAATCCGCCCGTCATCGTGATTCACGGCAATTCGCTCGACCACATCAGCGCGAGCTACAAGCGATTTCTGGAAACGCGTTTTCGCAAGGCCTTCAATCTGGTGGGTACTCCCCTGCGCATCGAAATGCGCACTTCAGAGAACCCCTACGACGTAAAAGCCCCCAAGCGCTGAGCGGGCCGGGTGCTTGGGCTTCTGTGGTAACGTCGCCGTCCCACTAACACTCTTGAACACGGAGCATATCGTGAGCAATAAAGGGCAACTTCTGCAGGATCCGTTTCTCAACACGCTGCGCCGCGAGCACGTGCCGGTATCCATCTATCTCGTCAACGGGATCAAGCTGCAGGGGCAGATTGAATCTTTCGACCAATACGTCGTCCTGCTGCGCAACACCGTTACGCAAATGGTCTACAAGCACGCCATCTCCACCATTGTGCCGGGCCGTGCCGTGAACTTCTCGCTGAGCGAGCCGGCGCCGGTACCCGCCGCTCCGGTCGGCGGCAACTGAGTTTTTCACCGCTCTGGGCACCTACACCCACGCCACGTCGGCGCCTGAATCAGCTCCCGCCATTTTGGTAGGGGTCGATTTTGGCTTGCCGCACTTTGACGCACCGCTGGAAGAGCTTGGCCTGTTGGCCGAGACGGCCGGGTTCAGGCCGGTCGAGCGTATCACCTGCAAACGGCGCGCGCCGGACCCGGCGCTCTTTGTTGGCAGCGGCAAGGCGGACGAAATCAAGCTGCTGGTTGACGCTCATCCCGGGGCCGAGGTGCTGTTCGACCAGTCACTCAGCCCCGCACAGCAGCGCAACTTGGAGCGCCACCTCGGTACGGCGGTGAACGACCGGACGCTGCTCATCCTAGACATTTTTGCGCAGCGTGCGCGCAGCCACGAGGGCAAGCTTCAGGTGGAACTGGCGCGTCTGCAGTACTTGCAGACACGGCTGGTTCGCCGCTGGTCGCATCTTGAGCGCCAGCAGGGCGGCATCGGTACGCGAGGTGGCCCGGGCGAGACGCAGATCGAGCTTGACCGGCGCATGATCGGAGAAGCGATCAAGCGCACGCGGGAGAGACTGGACAAGGTCAAGCGCCAGCGTGGCACCCAGCGCCGCCAGCGGGAGCGACAGGGCACGTTCTCGATTTCGCTCGTCGGCTATACCAACGCGGGAAAATCGACGTTGTTCAACGCCTTGGTCAAGGCGCGGGCCTATGCGGCAGATCAGTTGTTCGCAACGCTGGACACGACCACGCGCCAGTGGTTTTTGGCCGAGGCAGGCAAGGCGGTTTCACTGTCGGACACGGTGGGCTTCATCCGCGATCTTCCGCATGGCCTGGTGAACGCCTTCTCGGCCACCTTGCAAGAGGCCGCCGAAGCCGATCTTCTGCTGCATGTCGTTGATGCGGCCAACCCGAACTGGCCCGAGCAGATCGCCAACGTGCAAGCCGTGCTCGCCGAGATCGGCGCGGGTGAGGCGCCGCAGGTCCTGGTGTTCAACAAGCTCGACGCCGTGGCGCCGGGCCGTGAGCCGCGCATGGCGCGCGATGTCTACGAAGTGGACGGGCGGCTGCTGCCGCGCGTGTTCGTCAGTGCCCAGCGCGGGCTCGGACTTGAAGCGTTGCGCGCACTGATCGCCGAGAAAGTCCTTTCAACCACAGAGTCCCCATCCGCCGAGCCAGCGGGCGGCGCGGATTGGGCACGATCCCAGGTTTGATCTTTTGCATACCCGTTACATCCTCATGCATTCGCAGCCGCGCGCCATCCGCCTGATCTCAACCTCCTGGCTGCGACGGATTTCTGGCGTGTTCAATCTCAACGATTCGCGCTGGGGCCGTTCCGATTCACCCGCCAATGGTCCGGCGCCGGGGGAGACCGCGCCGCCTGCGGGCGATCCGCCGCCATCCGCTCCCCAGCCTCCGCAGCCACAGGCCCCAGCGCCAGCGCCGACTCCCTCGCGCCCGCAGGGCCCACAGGCCGGGCCGCCCGCCCTTGATGAGTTGTGGCGGGATTTCAACCGCAAGCTCGGGGGCATGTTCGGGGGCTCCAAGGGAGGCAACCGTGGCGGGTTCAACGACAACCGGGGTGGCGGCAACGGCAATCCGCCGAACATGAAGAACGCGGGGATCGGGGCCGCGCTGATCTTGGGTGTGGTTGTTCTCGTCTGGCTCAGCACGGGTTTTTTCATCGTGCAGGAAGGCCAGCAGGCCGTGATCACGCAGTTTGGCCGCTATCAGTCCACGGTGGGCGCGGGCTTCAACTGGCGGCTGCCGTATCCGATCCAGCGACATGAGCTGGTTTTCGTCACGCAGATGCGCTCGGTGGACATTGGTCGCGACACGGTGAACCGCGTCACGGGCCTGCGCGACTCGGCGATGCTGACCGAGGACGAGAACATCGTCGAAATCAAGTTTGCCGTGCAATATCGCCTCAACGACGCGCGTGCCTGGTTGTTTGAGAGCAAGAATCCCGCCGAGGCCGTGGTGCAGGCCGCTGAGACGGCCGTGCGCGAGGTGCTTGGCAAGATGAAGATGGATTCGGCCTTGGCCGATGAGCGCGATCAGATCGCCCCACGGGTGCGCAAGCTGATGCAGAGCATCGTCGATCAGTACAAGATTGGCGTGGACATCGTGGCGGTGAACTTGCAGCAGGGTGGCGTGCGCCCGCCGGAGCAGGTGCAGTCGGCATTCGACGAGGTGCTCAAGGCAGGGCAGGAGCGTGAACGCATCAAGAACGAGGCCCAGGCCTATGCGAACGATGTGATTCCTCGTGCGGCCGGTACCGCGGCGCGCCTGAAGGAAGAGGCGGAGTCCTACAAGGCACGCATCGTCGCGCAGGCGCAGGGCGATGCATCCCGCTTCGCCGCGGTGCTGCCCGAATACCAGAAGGCACCGCAGGTCACGCGTGACCGGCTCTATCTGGAAACCATGCAGGACATCTACGCCAAGACGACCAAGGTGGTGGTGGATTCCAAGCAAGGATCGAACCTGCTGTACCTGCCCATCGACAAACTGATGGCCGCTGCTGGTCGTGATGCCCCGACCGCGGCTGACGCCGCCGCACCGCCTGCGAGTAGCCCCCCAACCGTTGCGGGTGGTTCGTCCGGTGCGCCCGCGCCCGATGCCCGCTCCCGCGACAGCGCGCGCTCGCGCGACCGTGAATCCCGCTAACGAAGGGCCGCACCATGAACCGCATTGGCTTCATCGTCAGCAGCGTGCTCGTCGCGCTTTCCCTGCTGGCTTCCATGCTTTTCGTCATTGATCAGCGTCAGTTCGGCGTGGTCTATCAGCTCGGCCAGATTCGCGAGGTGATCACCGAGCCCGGCCTGCATTTCAAACTGCCCCCGCCGTTCCAAAACGTGAGTTACCTCGACAAGCGCTTGCTGATGCTGGACAACAGCGACAGCTCGCCCATGTTGACGGCGGAGAAACAGCGCGTGGTGATCGATTGGTACGTGCGCTGGCGCGTGACGGACCCGCAGGCCTATATCCGCAACGTCGGCTTGGACGAGAACGCTGGAGCCACGCAATTGGCGCGCGTGGTGAGGAACGCGCTGCAAGAAGAAATCAACAAGCGCACCGTGAAAGACCTGCTTTCGGCCAAGCGCGAGCAACTCATGGCTGATGTCAAGCGCGAGGTGCTCGAAGCCGTCAAGGGTGCCAAGCCCTGGGGCGTGGACGTGGTGGACGTACGCATCACCCGTGCCGACTACGTGGACACCATCACTGAGTCGGTCTACCGCCGCATGCGTGCGGAGCGTCAGCGCGTTGCCAATGAACTGAGTTCCACTGGTGCGGCCGAGGGCGAGAAGATCCGTGCCGATGCCGACCGTCAGCGCGACGTCACCGTGGCCAACGCCTTCCGGGATGCGCAAAACACCAAGGGCCAGGGCGACGCCGAAGCCGCTCGGGTTTATGGGGAAACTTTTGGACGAGACCCGCAATTCGCTCAGTTTTACCGCAGCCTTGAGGCCTACAAGGCCAGCATTGGCAAGCGTGGCGACGTGATGGTGCTCGATCCATCCAGCAGCGAATTTTTCAAGGCCATGCGCGGCGCCGGTGCTGGCAAGTAAGCCGCGCCATCGCGCCCACTACCTCGTACCGTGACCGGCGACAGTTTCTGGGTCGCGCTGGCCCTCATGCTCGTTCTGGAAGGGCTGCTGCCGTTCATCGCGCCGCGTGCTTGGAAGGATCTGTTCAGCCAGTTGCTCAAGCTCCAGGACGGGCAATTGCGCTTCTATGGCCTATGCAGCGTGCTGGGCGGGCTCGCGCTTCTGTGGTGGCTGGGCTAGGACGGGTGGCGCTTTCGACAGTGCAGGTCCGAAATCGCCCAAGGGCACCGGTAGAATCGCTCTTTTAACAGCCTCCGCAATTCATGTCAGCCTGGCTCCTGCCGGATCACATCGCCGATGGTTTGCCCTCCGAGGCCCGGCACATTGAGGAATTGCGCCGCGAACTGCTCGACACGGCACGCGGCTACGGGTACGAGCTCATCATGCCGCCGCTTCTGGAGCATCTGGATTCGCTGCTCTCGGGCGCGGGCCGCACGCTCGATTTGCAGACATTCAAGCTCGTCGATCAACTGTCCGGCAAAAGCCTGGGCCTGCGTGCGGACACCACCATGCAGGCTGCGCGGATTGACGCCCATCTGCTCAACCGCCGGGGTGTGACGCGCCTGTGTTACTGCGGGCCGGTGCTCCACACGCGCCCGGCTTCGCCACGCGGGTCACGCGAGCCTTTGCAATTTGGTGCCGAGATTTACGGACACGCGGGCCTGGAGGCCGAGCTGGAGTCCATCGCCCTGGCGCTTGATTGCCTGGCGGCCGCGCGCGTAGGCTCGGTAACGGTTGACTTGGCCGATGTGCGCATCGTTGACGCCTTGCTGGCCGACGCTGGCGCCAAGCCAGCCATGCAAACCGCCATTACCAGCGCTTTGTCAGCCAAGGACGCCGCGGTGCTGGCGGAGTTGACCGCCGAATTCCCGATCGACGCACGGCGGCACTTTGCGGCGCTGCTGCAGTTGTACGGCGATGCTCGGGTGCTGGACGCCGCGCAAGCCGAACTGCCCCCGCTCGCACCCATTGCCGAGGCGCTTTCGCAATTGCGCTGGCTGGCCGAACGCTTGCGAGAGCGCTCGGCCAATGTCACGGTGACCTTTGATCTGGCCGATTTGCGTGGCTATGCCTACTACAGCGGTATTCGCTTCGCGCTGTACGCCTCTGGATCGCCCGAGGCCAGTCCGCATGGCGCCTTTGAGGCGTTGGCGCGCGGCGGGCGGTACGACGAAGTGGGGGCGGCTTTCGGACGCAAACGACCGGCCGTGGGCTTCAGCCTGGACTTGAAGACGCTCGTGGCCGCGGCCGCGCCGCGTCCACGCAAAGCCGCCATCCGCGCTCCATGGGGTGAAGACCAGGGCTTGCGCGCGGCCATCGCCGCATTGCGCCTGCGCGGCGACACCGTGGTCTGCGTGCTGCCGGGACAGGACAGCGAAATCGGCGAATTCGAATGCGACCGCGTGCTCGTGCAGGCCGCGGGCCAGTGGGTGGTGCAAGCTGCCTGAAATCTTCATCACGACACTCTCCCAACCATGACCATTCCCCAAGGACGTAACGTCGTCGTCGTCGGCACCCAGTGGGGTGACGAAGGCAAGGGCAAGCTCGTTGACTGGCTGACCGAAAGCGCCCAGGGCGTGGTGCGCTTTCAGGGAGGGCACAACGCGGGCCATACGCTCGTCATCAATGGCGTCAAGACGGCGTTGCACCTCATCCCCAGTGGCATCATGCGCGCTGGCGTCACGTGCTACATCGGCAATGGCGTGGTTCTGTCGATATCAAAGCTGTTGGAAGAAATCGAAGGGCTGGAGCGTGCGGGGGTGCAGGTGCGCGAGCGCTTGCGCATCAGCGAGGCGTGGCCATTGATCCTGCCATTTCATGCCGCGCTGGACGTCGCGCGCGAGGCCTTCAAGGAGAAGGGCGGCCAAGCCAAGATCGGAACGACCGGACGGGGCATCGGCCCGGCCTACGAAGACAAGGTCGCGCGGCGCGCGCTGCGCGTGCAGGATCTCAAATATCCTGAACGTTTCGCCGTCAAGCTGCGCGAGCTGCTGGACCTGCACAACCATACGCTCACCACTTATCTCGGCGCGGGCGCGGTTGAATTCCAGCCGGTTTACGACGAGGCGATGCGCCAGGCCGCGATCATTCGCCCGATGATGGCCGACGTGTCGCGCGAGCTCAATGACGCGCACCGTGACGGCGCCAATCTGCTGTTCGAGGGCGCGCAAGGCACTCTGCTCGACGTGGATCACGGGACATATCCCTTCGTCACCTCCAGCAACTGCGTGGCGGGCAATGCGGCGGCGGGCAGTGGCGTGGGGCCTGGGCTCCTGCACTACGTGCTCGGAATCACGAAGGCTTACTGCACGCGTGTTGGCGGAGGGCCGTTTCCCACCGAGCTGGACTGGGAAACCCCAGGCACACCGGGCTACCACATGGCGACCGTGGGCGCGGAAAAAGGCACCACCACTGGACGCTCACGCCGTTGCGGCTGGTTTGACGCGGCGCTGCTCAAGCGTTCGGCTCAGGTCAATGGACTGTCGGGCCTGTGCATCACCAAGCTGGACGTGCTTGATGGTCTTTCGGAGCTGCAACTGTGCGTCGGCTACGAACTCGACGGTGACCGCATCGACATCCTGCCTCTGGGCGCCGACGAAATCGCCCGGTGCACGCCCATCTATGAGACCTTGCCGGGGTGGAGTGACAAGACCGTGGGCATGACCCGCTATGACGACCTGCCGGTCAACGCGCGGCTGTATCTGCAGCGAATCGAGCAGGTCACCGGCGTCCCGATCGATCTGATCTCGACCAGCCCGGACCGC
Organism: Burkholderiaceae bacterium; assembly: GCA_036752305.1. GTDB lineage: Bacteria > Pseudomonadota > Gammaproteobacteria > Burkholderiales > Burkholderiaceae_C > DAIOSZ01. The sequence goes on along the minus strand of DAIOSZ010000040.1, from coordinate 3,765 downwards.
GACCACACCATTCTCCAGCGGCATCCTTTTTTGCCCAGTTGAGCCGAATTTTGGCATTCTTTTGTGCCTGTGAAGGCCTGAATACGACCACGGGCAGCTATTAAAACAGGAGTTCTCCCGATGTTGACCGAAGACGGCAAGCACCTGTATGTGAGCTACGACGAATACCACAATCTGGTCGAAAAGCTGGCCCTGAAGGTGCATCAATCCGGGTGGCAGTTCGACACCATTCTGTGCTTGGCGCGCGGCGGCATGCGTCCCGGTGACGTGCTCTCGCGCATCTTCGACAAGCCTCTGGCGATCATGTCCACCAGTTCGTATCGGGCGGAGGCCGGCACCGTCCAAGGCAAGCTCGACATTGCGCGCTACATCACCACACCAAAGGGGGAAATCGCCGGCCGGGTGTTGCTGGTGGACGATCTGGCCGACACCGGTCACACCCTCAAGGCGGTGATTGACCTGCTCAAGTTCAATTACGCACCGATCACCGAGTTGCGCAGCGCCGTGATCTGGACGAAGGGCATATCCGCTTTCCAGCCGGATTACTCGGTTGAATACCTGCCCACCAACCCGTGGATTCATCAACCCTTCGAGGGCTACGACGCCATGAGGCCGGAAAAACTGCTGGAAAAGTGGAAGGTCTGACCGAGAATGTTTTTACCCCCCAGAGGGTGATTCCAGCAGTTTGACCATGGCCCACATCGCTTGATTCAGCGGAGTGGGAACACCCAGAGCGGCGCCCCGGCGCACGACCAGGCCGTTGAGGTGGTCGATTTCGGTCTTGCGGCCTCGCGCCAAATCTTGTGCCGTTGAGGAGCGCTGCGTGGGCATGGTACGCACGATGTCGCGCACCGCCTGCGCCAGATGGGCTGGCAGCCGCACTCCTTCGGCGTGTGCGACGGCGAGACACTCGTCCATCAGGCCTTGCATCACCTGGTCCATGCCCTCGGCCGCCGTCAACGTGCCGTAGGGCTTGCCGGTGATGGCCGACAGCGCGTTGTAGACACAATTGAGCACGAGCTTGGCCCACAGCGCGCCGCGCACATTGTCCGACACCTCCACGCGCGCGCCCGCCCTGGCGAAGGCTTCCACCAATTCCGTTGCCCGTGAACAAGGGGCCAGCAGCAATTCGCCGCGCCCATGGTGCTGCACATGGCCAGGGCCAGCCATCTCCGTGGCCACGTAGACGACGGCTGCCGCCACATCCACCTCGTTGCCCAGTGCCGCCTGAGCCCGCTGGGCATTGTCCACACCGTTTTGCAGCGTGAGCACCAAGGTGCCGGGCGCCAGATGCGGTCGCAGTGCCGCGCAGGCTTCCTCGGTGGCGGTGGATTTCACGCACAGCAGCACCACGTCCGCGCCAGCGGCGGCGCTGGTTTCGGCGCTGGCGGCAAGCTTGACCCGTTCATCAAAACTCAGCGTCTGCACGCGCAGGCCGTCTTGCTCAATGGCTCGCACATGCTCCGGGCGTGCGATCAGCGTGACCGGGTACCCCGCGCGCGCGAGCAGGCCGCCGAAATAGCACCCCACGGCGCCTGCGCCCATGACCGCGAATTTCATGGCTTGGAAACGGCGCCGTCGTTCTTTGTCACCTCGGCGGCAATGTCCAGTGCACGCAGGCGCAGCGTCGGGTCAAACACGTCGCAGACGAACATCATCTCATCACAGCCGGTTTGCTTGGCCAACGCCTGCAAACCTTCACGCACCGCTTGTGGGCCGCCAATCACGGCGCAGGCCAGGAAGTCCGCAATCGCCTCGCGCTCGCGCGGGCTCAGGCTCTCCATCAGACCCTCGCGCGGAGCCGGCAGTTTTCCACGCTTGCCCGTCAGAATGCCCAACACTCGCTGGAACACGCTGGAAGCCAGATACACCGCTTCCGCGTCGGTCGGCGCGGCCACCAGGGGCACGCCGATGATCAGATAGGGCTTGGCCAGACTTGGCGATGGCTTGAAGTGGCGGCGGTAGACATCAATCGCCTGCATCAGCATCGCCGGCGCGAAATGCGAGGCAAATGCGTACGGCAGCCCGCGCTCGGCCGCCAGTTGCGCGGAGAACAGGCTGGAGCCGAGCAGCCAGATCGGTACCCGGGTGCCCGCGCCCGGATTGGCAATCAGGCGCTGGCCAGGCTGAGGGTCACCCAGCAGCGCTTGAAGTTCGGCCACTTCGCGCGGAAAGTCATCCACCGTCTCGGGCCGGTCACGGCGCAGCGCGCGCATGGTCAGCGGGTCGGTGCCGGGCGCGCGGCCCAGGCCAAGATCGATGCGGCCTGGGTACAACTCAGCCAACGTGCCGAAGGCTTCGGCCACCACCAGTGGCGCATGGTTGGGCAGCATCACCCCACCAGAGCCCACGCGGATGTGGCGGGTGCCGCCGGCAATATGCCCCACCAGCACCGCGGTGGCCGAACTGGCGATACCCGGCATATTGTGGTGTTCGGCCAGCCAGTAGCGCACGAAACCCAGGCGTTCGGCATGTTGTGCGGTGCGCAGCGCGATGGCCAACGCGTCGGCTACCGTGCCGCCTTCGCGCACGGCCACCAAGTCGAGCATCGAGTACGAAAGGTCACTGAGGGATGTCATGCGCCGACCATAACGCAAAACGGCTCAACGGGCCGGGCGAGCCCGGGAAGCCTCAGCCCGGTCATCTGGATTTCAGCGGCGCGCGCTGAGCGCGGCAAAGCGCTTGGATTGCCCACGCGGCTTGTGGCTGGGCGGCTTTCCTGGCGGTGGCGCGGGCATGATGGACGGGATGGCGTGGGTTGCCAGGTCCCGAGCCATCAGAGCGGCGGCCACGCTGGTGCCGTTCATCCGGTAGATGCGGCGTCCCAGGGTTCCACGGGCAAGCAGCCCGGGCAGGGCAGGGCTTTCCTCCGCGTGGTAGGGCGCGGGCCGGCGCGTCGCGGTCGGACCGACTGCGGGCGAATACGGGCAAAGGTCGCCCGGTTGGTAGCGGCTGGCCGCGTAACTTGCCGTCGCCAGGCGAGGTTGAGAGCCGGTTGCCATTGCGCTGATCGTATTCAGGGGCTCTGGCGCCAGGCAGCCGGGGCGGTCAATCCAGCGGGATTGGCGGGCACCCTGCGGAAAACCGAAAGGTTGGCCGCTGCGTTGGATCCAGGCGTTGAAGGCCAACGGCGTCTTGCCCAGATTGGAGACGGAGAGCGTCCAATCGCCATGCGGCGCACCACCATAGGCCGGGCTCGCAGGCGAAGTGGCCGAAATCGCCAGCAGCACCATGGTCAAGCCTTCTCCATTGGCCGCCTGCCGGGGATAAATCAGCGAACACCCAACTCGGGCCGGGCCCGAGGCGAACTGGGCGCTGCCGGGCGTCACCGACAGGTGGTCACCTGAGGGGGTGCGGCATTCAACCTTCGCCTCGGCATCGACGGGTAGCCACAACTCCACGTAGCTGTCCCGCGCGTTGTCCGGTGGCACGCGCATGCACAGGGAAACCGACTTTTGAGGAGGAATCTCCGCCATTGCGTGCGTTTCGGACAAGTGGCCATTGCCGGCTGGCAGCACCAGCGAAACCCCTGGACTGCCGGCCAGCATATGGTCCAGCGCCTGCTCGAACAGCGAGGTTCCGTTGTGCGGCCCGGCGAGCGTCCCATAGGGCATGCAAATGACGGTTTTTTTCGCTCCCATCGAACGACTGGCCTTGATGATGTACGACACCGCATCCAAGGCAAAATTGCGCAGACTTCCGCCCGACACATCGGCCACCGTTTTTTGCGGCAGTTGCACCAGCACCAGCCGTGCCGTCACCGCG